>JAQBNG010000056.1 GCA_028288675.1 Flavisolibacter sp.
CAGGGAGCACACCGCATTGTATTTGATTATTTACATAACACCCCTGTAAACCAAAGAAAAAAAGTTTCTTTCACTAAAGATTTTCTCTACCTTATACATGAAAAAGAGTATGCCAGGGTGCTGCAAAAAGGTATTGTATTAGATATGGATGAACAAGGGGGCATAGTTAGAACGCTACACCTGATTTCTGTTGTAGATCATCTTAAAAAAGGAAATAATGCAAACCTTATAATTAAAACTCCAGAAAACATCTTTACCATTTACAATTTTGATAGTACAGAAAAAACTATTACCAGTTTAGGTTGCCTTAGCAAAAGAGAAAATGAAATATTAAACCTGCTGTCCAAAGGATATTCAACAAAAAAAATTGCAGAGCACTTATTTTTAAGTGAGCATACAGTTAGTACCCATAGGCGCAATCTACTTAATAAAACCAATTGTGTTGATACAACTGCTTTGGTTACTTATGCAAGGATGGTTGGTATTATTTGACAAAAAACCACCCAATCAATATTTGAAATAATATAATTGGATTATTTCAAACCTCCTCACAAACAAATTGCAACGTAATTAAGCTATAGTAGCTAATAACAGTAAGTCAGCGATCCGTGAAAACACCTTCCATTTTAGTTTTAGTAAAGTTTTAGTGAAAAACAATGCTCTGTAATCTTAATTTACAGAGCATTGATACTTAACGTGGAGGATAACGGGGTCGAACCGATGACCTCTTGCATGCCATGCAAGCGCTCTAGCCAACTGAGCTAATCCCCCAGAAAGAACGGCGGCAAAAATAAGTGTTCAACTAATATAGATGGTATAAAAATTTCTATCCTTTTTTAAAATCAAGTGTATGCAAAAAGGTGGAGAAAAAAAACCCTTGCGTGAGCCGCAGGAACAGGCAATGCCAGGCATCCAGGAACAAATGGACCCTAAGCCAGTGTCGGACAGGCCTAAATCCCAAAATAAACTTGAGGGTAAAGTAGCATTGATAACAGGAGGCGATAGTGGTATTGGAAGGGCCGTAGCCATACTGTTTGCAAAAGAAGGAGCTGATGTGGCAATCGCCTATTTAAATGAAACCGAAGATGGCCAGGAAGTAAAGCGCATTGTTGAACAGGAATATGGCCGGAAGTGTATTTTATTTGAAGGCAATATCCGTAAAGAAGAATTCTGTGAAAAGATTGTTACTGATACAGTAAAAGAATTTGGTAAGCTGGATATTTTAGTGAACAATGCGGCAACTCAAACCGAAAAGCAATCGCTAACAGAGATCACCACCGATCAGCTCTACGAAACATTTGAAACTAACATTTTTTCTATGTTCTGGGTAACAAAATACGCATTGCAACATTTACAAAAAGGCTCATGTATAATCAATACAACTTCGGTAACTGCATACAGGGGAAGCACTACATTAATTGATTACGCTTCAACAAAAGGAGCCATACTAGCTTTCACAAGGAGCCTGTCAGGAAGTCTTGTAGAAAAAGGCATAAGGGTAAATGCTGTGGCACCGGGACCAATTTGGACACCACTGATTGTTGGGTCTTTTGATAAGGAGAAGGTATCCACTTTCGGATCTGATGTACCTATGAAGCGGGCAGGCGAACCGGTTGAAGTAGCACCGAGTTATCTTTTTCTTGCCAGTGAAGATGGCTCTTACATGACCGGCCAGGTATTGCATCCAAATGGCGGAGAAATTGTGAATGGATAAGAAAGGTAGTTTTCAAAGTATTTAAAGGGATAAGAAACTAACAGCTATTTTGGATAGTCCTTTTGGTGGTTTCTTATCCCTTTAAATACCTCCCTGCTTACCTTCTATATAGTCACAAATAAATACGAAGTATTGATTAACCTTCAATATTTTAAAATCTCTTATCCTAACTGAATTAAAGATGAATTACGCAATTGGTTCCTGGTGCCTGATGTGATACTGTTGAACGGAGCGTCGCCACTATCGCCCAATTAAAAGTATAAAGCCGGTTACCAAAAAATTACCCTGCCTTTAAATCTTTCTTAAAAAGCTATCCTTTCTGCTTTAGATAATTGCTTTCCACCTAAGCCTACTCGGGTCAGGGCTGAAACTGAACCCCATCCTCTATCTTTGCCGCCTTTAAATAAAGACAGAATGAAATTTGACCGCAATAGCGTTATTGGTTTTATAATATTAGGCCTCCTTTTTTTGGGTATGTTTTGGTTTAACAGTAAAGACCAAAACCGATTCCTCGCCGAAAAGAAAATAGCTGATAATATAAAGAGAGTGCAGGATAGCACTAGAAGATCACAGGATTCTATTGCCCGTTATAAAAATCCTCCGCAGACTACGCCAACACCGATACTTGCCACCGCAGCCGATAGCGCAGGTTTTTTACAAGCATTAAATGGAACTGAAAGCACCGAAGAGGTAAATACGGATGTGTTGCGTATTGTTTTTACTAACAAGGGAGGGCAGCCAAAAAGTATTGAACTGAAAAAATTTAAAGCCCCTGGTAACACCAATGTAAAACTTGGCGCCACGGATTTTGATAAGATCAGTTACAACATTGCAGCCGCTACAAACAGAAATGCAGGTATTGACTCACTCTATTTTGGCACTGCGGAAAAAGCGGTTAACACAGACAGTACAACCACTATTACCTATAAACTGAAATCGGCTGAAGGACGCGAGATTGTACACAAATTTGTAGTGAAGCCCAATAACTATATGTTGGATTTTACCATCACTATTGATGGTGTGCAGCAGGTTTTAGGCACCAATACCTTAAACCTTACCTGGCAGGCCAATGCAGTGCAACAGCAAAAAGATATTGAGTACGAAAGGGGCCAGTCCAAGATTGGATACTATTACGAAGGTGGCTACGACAACCACATGGCTCCCGGCGGCGGAAGCAAAGATTTTAAAGGCGCCGTTAATTGGGTGAGCATAAAACAACAGTTTTTTAATTATACGCTGGTTGCTAAAAATGGCTTTTCAGGAGGTAACATTATCTGGACATCGCCAACCGACACTAACGGCATTGTAACCCAGGCCACCGCCAATATGCAAGTGGCTTTGCAAAACAATGCAACAGCTTCCATACCATTAGGCTTGTACTATGGCCCTAACGATTACCAGATACTAAAGCAGTATGGCAACGACATGGAAGACATGGTGGATTTGGGCAGCGGCATTTTTGCTTTTGTAAAATACATCAACCGCTGGATCGTTATTCCGGCCTTTAACTTCTTTGATAAGTTTACCAATAACTACGGTATCGTTATTTTACTGCTAACGCTTTTTATCCGCTTATTAATTTCACCACTTACCTACAGCAGTTATTTAAGCGGCGCTAAAATGAAGGTGCTGCGTCCGGAGATCGAGCAACTGAAAGCGAAACACGGTGCCGACCAGCAAGCCATGAGTGTTGACCAGATGAAGTTATTTCGGGAAGCTGGTGTAAACCCACTGGGCGGTTGTATTCCGGCCTTGTTTCAAATCCCTATTTTCTTTGCCCTTTATAGCTTTTTTAATTCGGCTGTGGGTCTGCGTGGGCAAGAGTTTTTATGGGCGCATGACCTCTCGCAATACGATTCCGTTTTTCATATTCCTTTCAGCATTCCCCTGTATGGCGACCATGTAAGTTTGTTTACTATTACAGCAGTAATTACTTCGTTTTTAATTTCACTATATAGCATGAGCATGACACCTGACCAGGGCAACCCTGTGTTGAAGTACATGCCTTACTTTTTCCCTTTCATTCTATTGTTTGTATTTAATAAGCTTCCTTCAGGTTTAACGTGGTACTACACCGTATCTAACCTGATAACACTGGGTCTTCAGTTTGTAATTCAAACCTACATTATTGACCATGATAAGATTTTGGCAAAGATGGAAGTGAGCCGCAAAAAGCCTAAGACAAAAAGCAAGTGGGCGGAAAAGATGGAGCAGATGCAGGAACAGCAAAAGCAGGTGCAGCAAAAGAAAGGCGGGTTACCAAATTCTTCAAAGGGAAGGTAAGTGAAACATAGACCTTCCCTTTAAATGATACTACTCTTGAAACTCAACCAGCTTTTGCTGGTTGAGTTTTTTTATGTACTTAGCTAAAATGCTACTATCGTCGTCTGTTGTGTCACTCCCTTGTACGCTTTGTAATTCTATTGAGCATTATAAAAGTCTCATCAAACAATTATACTATCAGCTATCATAAACACTGGTTTTTGTCATCCCGGCGGAGGAGGGATCTTTGATCTGGACAGCCTTGAAAAAAAATCGAAAAAGATATTGCTATAAATGTTTTTATCATACTACTATATTACAAGGCCACATACAATAAATATTTTTCCTTAAAAAATTCCTCATCAAAAATCTTATTGATCTCCATCTTCTTTGGCCGCAGACCACTCTCAAAAATCTCTTGTTTTAAGTCACCTCCCTTTAGACAAATTAATCCCGGCTGAATTACTTTTTCTTTTCCCTCAATGCCTGCTGATTGCTTACTACGTACGACCAATTGCTTACTTTTCAACAGCGGCTTACTCCACCACCACAAATCTTTCAGGGGCGCAACTGCACGGCTAACAGCAAAGTCAAACTTTTTTGTTTTAATGTCTTCTGCACGGGTATGTTGCGTAGTGATATTCTTCAAGCCAATTTCCTCTTTAACTGCTTCAATAATTTTTAATTTTTTGCCAATGCTATCTACCAAATGAAATTTTACTTCCGGGAAAAAAATAGCCAGTGGTACACCAGGGAAACCGCCGCCAGTACCTATATCAATGATTTCCGTGCCTGCCGGAAAATCAAAGGCAGCGGCAATGCTTAATGAGTGTAGTACATGCTTTTCATATAAGCCGTCAATGTCTTTGCGGGAGATAACATTGATCTTTTCATTCCAATCTTTATACAAGGCATCAAGAGCTTTGAATTGGTCTAATTGCTTACTGGTAAAGTCAGAAAAATATTTCAACAAGATGTCCATACTGCAAAGATATACCTCACTCCTGACCCTCTCCTCAAGGAGAGGGGGACCTAGCTCAGGTCCTTGCTTTTTAAGGAAACTGGCAAATTCTATTTCGCCTTAAATTATTGACTTTTTGTTAACCAGGAAATGAATCGCTATTGGCTTTTGTTGCAGTGCGCACTTCAACGTTCAATACAGTTTGAACAAGTAAGGCCTGTAAATCTGGCCTTTGTGCGCCTTAGGTTCCCCTCCTTTTGGGGAGGTTAAGTAAGGTTCAATTCCACGTCTTCCGTGGCTTCTTCCACAACGATGGTGCAAAGATGATGTAATAAAAAAATTGCCACAGATCCCAAAAAAGAAAAAGAGAAAACAAATCTTCTTCTCCAAACTTCTTCATGGCTTTGTTCCATATAAAACCCTGAACAATTAAGCGCACAGCAAATGGTAATAGCGCAAAACGCCAATCGAAAAGCAGCAGAGAAGCGATCAGTAAAGGATAAAAAAAGAAAAAGCTGGCCGTGTACAATCCTAATAACACCTGGTGCGAAGCCTTATAAAACTTGCCGGTGGAGTAATGCCTGCTTTTCTGCCGCCGCCAATCCTGCCAGGTGGTCTTAGGCGCAGACAATGTAAATGCATCCGGGTCTAAAACAACGGTTGTATTATGTTTTGTAGCCACCTGGTTAATGAACAAATCATCATCGCCGCTGGGTATATGATTGATAGATGAAAAGCCTTTATTACGAAAAAATATTCCTTTTCTATACGCCAGGTTTCTGCCTACGCCCATATAAGGTTTACCGGCTAAGGCATACCCAAAATATTGCAGGGCTGTATGAAAGGTTTCGAACCGGATGGCCTTGTTTAAAAAGCCCGGCGCCTTTTTATAGGCGCCATAACCCAATGCCACTTCTACTCCGTTTGTAAATGCATCCTGCATTTTATACAACCAATGTTCTGTAGCCGGAACACAATCCGCATCGGTAAGCAAAACCACCTCATGCTTCGCTTCTTTAATGCCGATGGATAAAGGATATTTTTTGCCGGCGATCAGTTTAGCCTCCTGTGTTAAATGAATTACCTGTAGTTTTTTAAATGTTTTTTGCAAGTCTTCCAAAACATACTTCGTGTCGTCAAACGAATTGTCGTTCACTACAATTACTTCGTGTGTGGAAGGATACTCCTGCACCAGTATACCGGGAAGATTGCGGGCAATCGCTTCATCTTCATCCCTTGCACAAATAATAATGGAAACAGGGTGTTGCTGAGAAGCCTCTTTTATTGGCTGCTTATAAAAAGCGACCCTGCCAAAAAAATAGACATAGTAAAATAGTTGTATAAAAGTAATAGCAGCAAATGCTAAAAACACAATAACGCCGGAACTCATAAGCATGGGCAAATATAAGCAGCCGGCCCATCCCGACCCTCCCGCTGGTAAGGCCTTCCTTTCACAGACCCTTGCTTAACGATGATGCTGTGTTTTCTGTTACATCCTGCTTATGTTACGATGCAATCCATGATAGTGAATTTTACTTAAGCCAGTAACTGTGCGGCTGGTGGCCTTCCAGCGGGAAGGTCAGGATGGGCAGGCTATTTTGGCGCTCTGCGATATAGATAAAAGGCCACAAACACAAAAAGTATATTAGGAACCCAGGCCGCCAGCACAGGAGGGAAATTACTTTTTACTGCAAACACGGTAGAAAAGCGATCAGCTAAAATAAAAACGGCCGCAATGCCAATACCGATTGCTAAATGCAGGCCACTCCCTCCACGGGTTCGGCGACCGGCAAGGATAGCGCCTATTATTGTAAGCAACAAAACAGTAAAAGGAGTTGAACTGCGCCGGGCCAGCTCTACCTGTAATGGCGATAAACCTTCAGAGGCACGCTGCTCTTCTACCTTAATAAAACGTTGCAGATCGGGTGAGGTCAGCTTGTCTTTCAGGTAATCATCTTTAAGTAATTCCGAAGGCTTAAGGTTGAGCATCATACTTTTTACCGGTGTTACCACTACGGTTTCTTTCATACTGTCAATGGTGCGTTCTACTACATTTTGCAGCTTCCAGCTTTTTTTTGTAGAGTCCCATTCAATACGGTCGGCGCGAAGATTATAATAGACTTTATTGCCGCGGACTTTCTCCATAAAAAATCCACTGGCCGATTTAGTGGTAGCGTCAAAGTATTTAATGCCAGCGTAAGTAACAGCGTCAATACGTTTATAAAAGCAGTTCCAGCAGCCGCTTTGCTGGTTATTTGGCTGCCCGTTGTTATCTATATATTTTATTTGAAAGTCGCTGCGGACTTCATTTGCTTTTGGTATGGTAAAGCTATTAGCCGCCCAAAGGATAAGACCAAATACGATACCACCGATAAAGTACGGACGCAGCCAGCGATTGTAAGTAACCCCGCTTGCTAAAATAGCGATCACCTCGGAGCGTAGCGCCATTTTAGATGTAAAAAAAATAACGGCAATAAAAACAAAAAGCGGGTACATCAGTCCCCAGATGAAAGGAATGAAACCCAGGTAATATTGCTTCCAGATCTGTGCAGTAGTAAGCCCGGTTTTTACAAAATCGTCCGCCTTTTCACTGCTATCTACTGCCACCGCCAATATAGTAAAGGCCAGCATGCAGAAAATAAACGTGTTAAAAAATTTACGGAGTATGTACCAGTCCAGCTTTTTGATCATTGGGGCGAATTTAAGAACTATGCTTCGCAGGCGGCAAAGGATTAACAGGAATTGAAAACTTCATTGAGATAAACGAATTTGCACAAGAATAAAATGAGGCGCTTTTTTGAACCGGCGGACGGTACCACTATCTAGCTTCTGTTGTGTCACTCCCTTTTACGTTCTTATCGCTATTCAACAAATATGAGAATTAAGGGTTCAAATAGAGCCATAGGCTCGAAACATTTTGTAACAACGGATTTTAATCCGTTGCAGATAATCCCGGCAAAAGATAGAGTGCCGTAGGCACGGTTCATATCCATAAAACGTGCTGCTTAAATGCACCGAACCTACGGTTCCTCTTGCTGTCCTTTTGCTTTTTTCAACGGATTAAAATCCGTTGTTACAATATAAATCCGAGGCTACGCCTCTACACTATTCTGGTCATAAAAATGTTAATAGCTATTACATTCAATTATCAATTAACCATTGAATGGCATAGTTCTACAATCTTGTTTTTAATACCGGTATCATTTCATTCTTCCAGCTTAAAAAATCACCTGCTATAATATGCCTCCTCGCCTCTTTAACCAGCCATAAATAAAAGGCGAGGTTTTGAACGGATGCAATGGTTAATCCTAACAATTCGCCAGCCTTAAAAAGATGCCGCACATAAGCTTTGCTATAATAGTGGCTCCACTCACAATCCAATCCATCATCAATGCACGAAAAATCTTTCTCCCATCTTTTATTATCAATATTAATAACGCCTTTGGTTGTAAACAGCATTGCATTGCGGCCATTGCGGGTAGGCATCACACAATCGAACATATCTATACCTAAAGCGATACATTCTAAAATATTCCAGGGTGTACCAACGCCCATTAAATAACGTGGCTTGTTCTGCGGAAGATTCTCACAACAGAGCTGGCAGATCTCATACATCACCGGCTCAGGCTCCCCTACACTTAAGCCACCGATGGCGTTTCCTGTTGCGTCTTTTGAAGCAATGTATTGGCAGGAAGCCTTACGTAGATCATGATGCACCGCTCCCTGCACAATAGGAAAAAGATTTTGCGTATGCCCCCATTTGTCTGGTGTGTTATTAAACTGCGTAAAGCACCTGTCTAACCAGCGATGCGTAAGGTTCATGGAATCAAGCGCATACTTATATTCTGATTTAGCAGGTGGGCATTCATCAAAAGCCATCATAATATCAGCGCCGATGGTGCGTTCAATGTCCATTACTTTTTCTGGTGTAAAAAGGTGCCTGCTACCATCAATATGGCTTTGAAACAAAACACCTTCCTCAGTTATTTTTCTATTAGCAGCCAATGAAAAAACCTGGTAACCACCGCTGTCGGTTAATATAGGTCTGTCCCAATTCATGAATTGATGAAGGCCGCCTGCTGCTTCCATTGTTTCCATACCGGGACGTAAATAAAGATGGTAGGTATTGCCTAAAATGATCTGTGCTTTTACCTGTTCTTTCAGGCTTTGTTGGGTTACAGCTTTCACGCTGCCGATTGTGCCCACGGGCATAAAGATTGGCGTTTGTATCTGGCCGTGATCAGTAGTAATTGTTCCGGCACGGGCGGCGGATTGTGTATCGGTCTTCAGAAGCTCAAATGATAGTGCGGGCATAAGCGGCAAAGATAGCAGGCGCTTATATTTGCAGCCTTATGCAAAAAGAAATTGTTGTCAGCGGCATACGACCCACAGGAAATCTTCACCTCGGAAATTATTTTGGCGCCATGCGCAACTATGTGCGGATGCAGGAAGAGTACAACTGCTATTTTTTTGTGGCCGATTGGCATTCACTTACTACCCATCCTGATACAAAAGAATTACGCAACAGCGTTCTGGATGCATTGGCAGAAAATATCGCTGCCGGATTAGACCCTGAAAAAGTTTGCCTGTACCTGCAAAGCAGCATCCCCGAAATTGCTGAATTGTATCTCTACTTAAATATGATGGCGTATAAAGGTGAACTGGAAAAGACAGCAACATTCAAAGATAAAGTGCGTCTGCAACCTGATAATGCCAATGCGGGATTGCTTACTTATCCTGTATTGATGACTGCTGACATTTTAATTCATCGTGCCTTATATGTTCCGGTAGGTAAAGACCAGGAGCAGCACCTGGAGATGGCCCGCAATTTTGCGCAACGGTTTAACCATCGCTATGGCGAATTATTTCCTGAGCCACAAGCCTTCAACTTCGGCGCTGCTTTAATTAAAGTTCCAAGCCTTGATGGTGCCGGCAAAATGAGTAAAAGCGAAAACCAATTAGCCACGCTTTATTTAGCTGATGACGATGAATTAATTCGTAAAAAAGTAATGAAGGCGAAAACAGATGCAGGCCCAACTGAAACTAATTCTGAAATGCCTGGTTACATTCAAAACATCTTTCAGCTAATGAGCCTGGTAAGTGAAGACAGCACCGTGCAAAAGTTTAGAGATGATTTTAATGCAGCTTCTATACGCTATGGTGATATGAAAAAAGCATTAGCTGAAGACATGGTGAAATTTATAACACCTATTCGTGAAAAGGCACAAGCCATAAGAAGCGATGAAGCTTATTTGCAAAAAGTAATTAAATACGGTGCGGAAAAAGCAAGAGAAAGTGCCCGCAAAACTATTGAACAAACAAGGGAATTAATTGGGCTGAATTATTTTTAAGCGTGTTGGCTGTCGAAAAGAAAACTCTACTTTTAAAGCCTTAATTCTTTTACATATCATAATCGGCGCCGCCATATCATGAAAACAAAAAAGCCAAAACACATCGCTATTGCAGGTAACATAGGTGCCGGCAAAACCACGCTAACGCAGCAACTAAGCAAACATTATAAATGGATCCCGAATTTTGAGGATGTAGAAAACAACCCTTATCTCAACGACTTTTACGAGGATATGCCACGATGGAGTTTTCAATTGCAGATCTATTTTTTACAAAGCCGCTTAGGTCAATTACTGGAAATTCATAAAGGCACCGAAACCATTATACAGGATAGAACTATCTACGAGGATGCGCACATTTTTGCTCCCAACCTTCACGAGATGGGCCTGATGACAAAGCGTGACTTTGATAATTACTTTTCTTTTTTTGAAAAGCTAAAGGCGATGGTGCAACCACCGGATTTGCTGATTTATATCCAGTCTTCAGTGCCTAACCTTGTTGGGCAAATTCAAAAGCGTGGTCGGGAGTATGAAGAGAATATCCGCCTTGATTATTTGAAGAAGCTGAACGAGTATTACAACCGCTGGATCGAGAGTTATAAAGAAGGCCCGCTGCTGATTATTAATGGCGATGAAAATAAGTTTGGCGAGAGGGAAGAAGATTTAGGTAAAGTGATTAATATGGTGGATGCGCAGTTGTATGGGTTGTTTTGAAGTTTCACCTGCTACTTTTTGAACTATTTACTGCTACAAGATAAACTTACAGTAAACAACCATAAGCACAATTAAAATGTGCTTTCTTTACTATCATAGCTGATGGTAATTTATAATGTTCATTGAGTATGGCACAATCAAACACTACTAATTTCTTTGTTACAGCACTACTTACAATTAGTCTTTCTTCAAGTGGATTTGCCTTACTTCATTTTAATTTAATTGGTTATGGCTATACTTTCTTCCTGTTAGTGCCTCTTTGCATTGGCTATTTTCTTGGGAAAAAACCCACATGGAAAACCAGCTCAATATTTGCCGTTTTACTAGGTCTCGTTGCCTTCTTTTATTTGGTGATTACCGCTCAACTTGAAGGGCTTTTTTGCATAGTAACACTCTTACCTCTAATCATGGTGCTCATTTTTTTGGGTGCATGGTTAGGCTGGGGAATAAGAGAAGGACTGAAAAACAAAGATTCAAAAAACAATGAGCTTAAGCTGGCAATGTATCCGCTATTGATTCTTTTGTTTTCTGGAACAATTGAGCATTATTTCAGTGAAAAGTATGACTATAATAAAGTTGATAGCCAAATGTTCTTGCCCTATTCTAAAGAAATAGTGTTTGACTATATAAAATCGGTTGACACATTAGATTCCAATAGGCCATTACTATTCAAACTTGGACTTTCGGTTCCTCAAAAATGTATTCTGGAAAACGAGACTGTAGGAGCTAAAAGGACATGTTATTTTAAAGAAGGAACGATTGAAGAAAAGGTTACAGAAATCAAACGAGGCGAAATACTTAGAATGGACGTGATAAAATACGGGCTACCCGGACGTAAATGGTTAAAATTCCAAGAAGCAATTTATTTATTTGAACCGAAGGACAAGGGAACAATCATAACTCGCATCACATCGTACAAGACGGAACTTAAGCCACGTTTCTATTGGAAATTTTGGGAAGAAAAAGCAATAGAAGCAGAACATGAATACGTACTTGAAGATTTAAGACGCAGACTCGGTCAAAAACATTTATAAGTTCTTTATTAATAAGTTGTATCAATACCTATTGGGAAGCGAAGTAATTAAGGATACACCGCAAACATCTCTGTCTCTTCTAACATCGTATCAATCTTATCCAGCCACTCATATTGTATTCTTCTTTTACGGCTATGGTCACTTTCGCCATCATACGCTTCCTGCATGGCTTCTTTTTCTTTTACAATTTGTTCATAAATAGCGGCTATATCTTTTTTAAAAGTGCCAGGGTTATACTCGTAATTATACAAAGCCTCATATAACTTGCGGGCATGCAACTCAGTTATATCAAAATGCGCCTGTTCATGTGCCAGTATGTATTCTGTTTTTAATGAGCCCCACGATTTATGCTTCGAAAAATGACAGGTAATATTATAAGAAAGCTTGTTATTCTTTAATTGGTAAGCAATGCCAAGCGAAGTGCTTGTAGAAGCCACAGCATCACCCTGCTTTTGCGGGGCACATAAAAAATCATCCCACGCCAGCAATCTTTCCGGCTTCCATGGAATAATGTCTTCGTCGGTTTCCGCAACTACTTTCTTTACTGTTTCGGTACGGGCACTAACAAAGGCTTCGGGCTTTGCAGGCGCCGGACTTCCGGAGAAGTTGACAGCTAATAAAAACAAGGGTAACAGGTGGAAGGATTTCATACCCTAAATAACGAAAAGGGAAAAAGAAAATTTCTTAACAAAGTCCAAAACCTGCTGAGCTTTCGGCCAATGGCGAATTTTAAGAGTTTAACCGTGGCTTCCAGGGAATTTCTTTAGCACCTAATTTTAGTGCAGCATAGCGGGCCAGTGTAAAAAGATAATCGCTCAACCGGTTTAAGTATTGAATAATTTTTTGATCAACATGCAATTCATTTTGTTGCATGTTAACTGCAAGCCTTTCTGCACGGCGGCATACACAACGGGTGATGTGAATAGAAGAAACAGTTTGATGCCCTCCCGGAAGTATGAATGATTTCATGGGTGGCAGCAGCGCCGTCATTTCATCAATTCGCTTTTCTAAAAACTCGATATCGCTTTGATGCAAATCAGGTAATTTCATTTTGGAGTCTTTGCTGGCATCAGTAGCAAGCGATGAACCAATGGTGAACAAGCGATCTTGTATCTCTTTTAATTCAATCTGCAATGAATCATGATTTAATTGGTCGCTTACCAATCCTATCCACGAGTTTAATTCATCAACGGTTCCATAGGTCTCAATACGTATATCATTCTTAGGAACCTTAGTACCACCAATCAAAGATGTGGCACCCCCATCGCCTGTTTTTGTATAAATTTTGAATGCCATAGTAGAAAATTTAGAAATGTGAGCCATGGCCTGCAAGCCGTGAAAAATGTGGTCTCACCATATAGTTTATATTATTATTTCTTAGGTTACCAGCATTTGTAGTACTATGAAGCGACATTGGCGACGCTCCGTTTTGAAACCATAACACCTATCATCTTTTTTGAACCACAAAGACACAAAGGCACGGAGTAACACCGAGGCTCTCTGTGCAACTCTGTATGCTCCGTGTCTCTGTGGTTTTATAAGCTGCATATAATTACAGAACGTACAAGAGTGCGACGCAATGAAAGCTTTATAGCAATACCGTCCGTTTGGTACATAAAAATCTAAGAACAAAGAACTGTTTGTATAAAGTTTTTACTGCCCAGCTACATTTAGGAGGCTTGAGCAGCTCTTGTTATCGTTACTCTATCCATCTCTATCACTCCATCCCGCAACCGTATCATTCGTAATGCATGCGCTGCAATATCTTCTTCATGCGTTACTAAAACTACCGTGTTGCCTGCCGCATGAATTTGCCCGAAAATATCCATGATCTCACCCGATGTTTTTGAATCAAGATTACCTGTTGGTTCATCGGCTAATATGATGGAAGGGTTGTTAACCAACGCTCTTGCAATAGCTACCCTTTGGGCCTGCCCGCCGCTTAATTCATTTGGTTTGTGATGGCTTCTATCCGACAGGTTTACCATGTCTAAAACTTCCATTGCCCGCCTGCTTCTTTCTTTTTTAGAAACACCTGCATACACCAAAGGCAAGGCTACGTTTTCTAATGCACTCAGTCGTGGCAGTAAATTAAACTGCTGAAATACAAAACCAATTTCTTTGTTGCGTACATCCGCGAGGCTGTTATCGGTCATCCGGCCTACCTGTTGTCCGGCCAGAATATAGTTGCCGGCAGTTGGAGTATCAAGGCAACCAATAAGATTCATTAATGTGCTTTTACCAGAACCGGAGGGGCCCATAAGGGCTACATATTCATTCTTGTTGATGGAAAGCGAAATGCCTTTCAAAACCTCGATAGTTACCTTACCAAGAAAATACGATTTCTTTATATCCTGCAGAAGAATCACTGGCTGCATCAGGCTTCTCCCTTTTTAATAACCTTAGGAACGAGGAAAAAATTGTTGTTATGCAGTGGCGCATTTTGCAGGGCTTCTTCTTTGGTAAGCATGTTGTCTGGAACATCATCGCGCAACACATTTATTTCTCCGCTGATATGCAGTAAAGGCTCTACGCCTGTGGTATCAAGTTCCTTCAGTTTGTCGATAAAGCTGATCATTTTTTCCAGGTCGCTTTTTATCTGGGGCCGCTCGGCTTCGCTAAATTCCAGCATGGAAAGCCGCGATAATTTATCAATCAGTGCATCATCTACCTCCATAAAAACAAATATAGCCCATTTAAAAACGCAAGTTTTTGTTTAGATATAAATACATCCGGCCCTATAATTTGATAAGCGGTAAATGTATTTTACGAAAGCCATCGTAGATTTGTTTTCAACAACCCTGACACTAAAAAAAACGTTATGAAAAAGACATTCCTTCTAAAGAAATTACCGCTTCTCCTTCTTGTTAGCGGACTGGTAGTAACCGTAGCAATTGCACAAACGAATCCAGGTAACGCCACACGTAGAGCCACCGATACAGTTCCTAAAAAAGAAAAAAAAGTTAGAGACCTTGATGAGGCATTATTAGAGTTAGACCGTGGCGAACTTGAGCTAAGTAAAGCTATGAAGGAGCTTGATGGCGAAAAGTTGGAAAGGGACATCCGTGCATCTCTTAAAGGTTTAGACATTGATATGGCAAAAATGAAAGAAGATGTTGTAAAGGCCTTGAAAGAGATAGATATGCAGAAAATTAATGCCGATGTACAGAAAGCCCTGAAGGATATTGATTTTAAGAAATTAAATATCGAAATGCAACAGGAGCTTGCTAAAGTGGATATGGCAAAAGCAAATGCCGATGTTCAAAAGGTTTTCAAAGAGATTGATGGGGAGAAAATGAAATTACAGGTGCAGGAAGCGCTTGCGCAGGTAGATATGAAAAAGATACAACTGGAGTTGGATAAAGTGGAAAAAATTGATTTATCCAAGATGAAAAAAGAGTTGGAAAACATTCGTCCGGAAATAGAAAAGTCCATGAAAGAAGCCAAGAAGGAGATAGAAAAAGCAAGGGCTGAAATTACGTCTTACAAGAACCTTGTGAATGCCCTGGATAAGGATGGTTGGTTGAACAAAAAAGGTAACTATAAAATTGAATACAAGAATAATGAGCTGACCGTTAATGGCAAAAAGCTTTCGGCAGATGCTGTTAAAAAATACAGTGAGTTTCTGGCTGACAAAGAGGACTTCACAGTTCAAAAAGAAGAGGACGATTTTAATATCAATCATAAATAAAGCAATTCCTGTGGAAGTTGTGTCAGTGTTTCCACTGACCACAGCTGTAGTCTTGGCTTGTGTTTCCACAAACTTGCAAAAACTGGAGTTCATCCATACTAACCTATAAGGTGTTTCACCTTATAGGTTTTATTTTGCAATAAACTTTCTTCATGCAGATGTATTTTATAGCGGTTGTATTACCCCAAACCCTGGATGAGAAAATTCTTCAGTACAAAAAATGGATGGCGGAAAAGTATGGCTGTAAAGTAGGATTGAAATCCCCGGCGCATATTACAATTGTACCCCCGTATTGGATGGAAGAAGAAATGGAGCAAACCTTGATTAGTGACATAGAAAAAATCAGCAACGAAACTGTTTCGTTTGGCATTACAACGAATAACTTTTCATCATTCCCACCAAGAACTTTATTTATTGCAGCAGAAGAGGCTGAGAAACTCAATGGCCTAAAAAGGCTCTCAGACACATTCTTTCGGAACACCAATTATGGGATGAAAATAGAAACACGCCGCTTCCATCCGCATATAACAATTGCCACAAGAGACCTTAGAAAAAAAGATTTTTGGGAAGCGTGGGAATATTTCAAAGACAAGACTTTTCGGGAAGAATTTATAGCTGAAGGGCTTTCCCTTTTAAAGCATAATGGTAAAACATGGGATGTAACTTACCTGGCGAAGTTTGCTGCTGCTTAAAGAAATTAAAGGTTTAAACAGACCTTCAGGTTTTGTTATTGTCTTTTAATTTAATGTGCCTGATAAAAACCTCGAAGGTCTAGTGGATGCGGATTGGATTTTGCAGCGCTTCCGAAAATTCTTTCCAAATATTTTGTACAATTTCACTTGCGGGTAAAATATCATTTACCAACGCACCTACCTGGCCAATTTCTAATTCGCCTTCAGTAAGATTTCCGTCGTACATACCGATTTTGGCTCTTGCCCTTCCCAATATTTTTTTCAATTCTGTTTCGTCAGCGCCACGGGCTTCAGCTTCCTGGACTTCTCTAAAAAAGCTATTTTTCAATAAACGTACAGGCGTTAGTTTTTTTAAGGAAAGTTGTGTATCGCCTTCGGCAGAATTGATAACAGCATCTTTAAATGCGGCGTGAGATGATGCTTCATGGCTGGCAACAAAACGGGTTCCTACCTGCACGCCTTCTGCACCTAAAATCATGGCGGCTAACATTTGTCTGCCAGTGGCAATGCCACCTGCTGCCATCACCGGAATGCTAACGGCATCTACAACAGCTGGCACTAAAACCATCGTGGTTGTTTCCTCTCTCCCATTGTGCCCGCCAGCTTCAAATCCTTCCGCTACAACGGCGTCGCAGCCAGCATCCTGGGCTTTCAAAGCAAACTTGCTGCTGCTTACCACATGTACTACAGTTATACCATGGCCCTTAAAATGTTGCGTCCATGTTTTAGGGTTACCAGCCGATGTAAAAACGGTCTTCACACCTTCTTCAATAATGATTTGTATGTGCTTATCTAAATCGGGATAAAGCAGCGGTATGTTAACGGCAAAAGGTTTACTTGTAGCCGCCTTGCATTTTTTTATATGCTCTCTTAAAATATCTGGATACATACTTCCGGCGCCAATCATTCCCAAGCCACCGGCATTGCTAACAGCGCTGGCCAGCTTCCATCCGCTGGCCCATATCATGCCGGCCTGTATGATGGGGTATTCTATCTTAAAGAGTTCTGTAATTCTATTGGAAAACATGAAGTAAAAGTTGTTGACTAGTTGATTTGTTGACTAGTTGATTTGTGAGTTCTATTGATCAACCAGTCAACAAATCAATCTTCTATCCCAAATCTATATCAGTATTATCACCAATATTCAGCGTTCTTGTTTCGCCTCGGATAACAGTATCGCTGCCAATGAGGGAGTCATCTAAAACAATATCGAAAAGGTTAGAGAAAGAACCGATGATAGAATTTTTTATAATAGAAAAATCAATATTGGTGCTGTCGCCAATAGAAGCATTTGGACCAATAATGGAATTTTTTATAACACATCCTTTGCCGATACTTACCGGATGTATTAAAACCGTGTTTTCATAATCTGCCGAAGATTCCGGCTTGGCTCCAAATTTTTTAAGCAAGGTGGCGTTGCTTTCCAAAAGCGTATCACGGCGGCCACAATCGAACCAGCTATCTACTTTAAAAGCTTTGAACTCTGCGCCTTTTTTTATCATGCAGTCCAGTGCATCGGTAATGCTGTACTCACCATGAGTTTTTAAGCCCTGCGAAATATTTGCTTCCAAACATTCAAAGAGCATATCTGTTTCTTTTATTTTGTAGATACCCACAAGCGCCATGTTGCTCTTTGGAATATGAGGCTTCTCCACCACATGCGCTATTTCGGTATTGTTGCAAATTTCAGCTACGCCAAAAGTTCTTGGATCATCTACCTTTTTTACACCAATCATACTCACCTGGCTTTCTATCACACTCTTAACATCATACTCGCAAATGGTATCGCCCAATACAATCATTGCTTCATCACCATCCACTACATTGCGGGCAAGTTTAATAGCATGTCCAATGCCCTGCCTGTCATTTTGAAAAATAAAATGTGACGTAATAGTTGGGTACTGGGCCCGGACATAATCCTGAATTTTATCGCCCAAATAACCCACGATAAAAATAAATTCAGTAATGCCTCCCTCCCTAAGTTGGTCAACAATAATGCTTAAAACAGTTTTGCCCGCTAATGGAATTAAAGCCTTGGGTTGAGTATAAGTATGTGGACGAAGTTTGGTACCGGCACCAGCTACAGGAATAATCGCTTTCATTTGTGGTTGTTTTGATGGATCAACACGCAGTTCTTTTAACGCACCATCATGTACAATTATTGAAATAATTAAGCGGTCGAAATTAGGGCTTTTTAATTCAACAGCAGAAGATGATTGAACTTGAAGGCAGGGGCTTATTTTTGCTTTCCGTTAACCGCGGAGAACACGAGAACATGGAGTTACGTGCAGAGAAAAACTTATCTCAGCAAAAATTTCCGCTTTCTCATGTTCTCTGCGGCGAAAAATCAGAAATCAATTATGCAAAGAGATACACAGGTATTCGACATCATTCAAAAGGAGTTAGAACGTCAGCGCAATGGAATAGAACTAATCGCTTCGGAAAACTTTGCCTCGCTCCAGGTGATCCGGGCTATGGGTAATGTAATGACAAACAAATATGCTGAAGGTTATCCGGGCAAACGTTATTACGGCGGCTGCGAGTTTGTAGATGAGGTAGAACAATTAGCGATTGATCGTTTAAAACAAATCTTTAATTGCGAATATGCCAATGTGCAACCACACAGCGGGGCGCAGGCTAATGCAGCGTTGTTGCTGGCAGTGCTAAAACCCGGCGATAAAATTTTAGGGTTAGACCTGAGCATGGGCGGCCACCTCACACATGGCTCCCCGGTAAACTTCAGCGGTAAACTATATAATGCAAGTTTTTATACGGTTGATAGAGAAACCGGCCTTGTGAATTATGAAGAACTGGAACAAAAAGCAAGAGCCGAAAAGCCAAGGATGATCATTTGCGGCGCTTCTGCTTATAGCCGCGACTGGGATTATGCCCGCATAAGAAAAGTGGCTGATGAAGTAGGCGCTTTTTTTATGGCCGACATTGCTCACCCGGCCGGGCTGATTGCAAAAGGATTGCTGGCTGACCCATTTGAGCATTGCCATTTTGTAACTACCACTACACATAAAACATTGCGTGGCCCCCGCGGCGGCGCTATTATGATGGGGAAAGATTTTGAAAACACATTTGGCGCTAAAGATTTGAAAGGCAATCTTAGGATGATGAGCAATGTGATTGATATGGCTGTGTTTCCGGGAACGCAGGGTGGTCCGCTGGAACACATCATCGCGGCAAAAGCCATTGCCTTTGGCGAAATTTTGTCCGATGAATTTACCACGTATGCAAAGCAGGTCCAGGTAAATGCCCAGGCTATGGCGAAAGCATTTGTTGCAAAAGATTATAACCTGATCAGTGGGGGAACCGACAATCATTTAATGCTGATTGACCTTCGCAATAAAAATATTACAGGTAAAAAAGCACAGGAAACATTAGATAGGGCGCACATCACCTTAAATAAAAACGCGGTGCCTTACGATGATAAAAGCCCGTTTGTTACATCAGGTATTCGTGTTGGTGTGCCGGCCATTACTACAAGAGGAATGAAAGAGGAACACATGCAGACCGTCGTAGATTTAGTGGATAAGGTGTTGATGAATATCGATGATGCCGGAACGGTGCGAAGTGTTGCAGATGAAGTTCATGAGTTGATGAATAGTTTTCCATTGTATCCTGAATTGTAGAATAACTACAGTAATATTAAAAAGGCCGCTCCCTCCCGAGCGGCCTTTTTAATAAATACCCCATTTGCGGTACAGTTATAAATTAATTTAAATATATTTTTGATCTAGAATACCTCCCCAGATAACTGCCATCTGTAGCCCTACATTGCCTGACTGCTTAAAAATAATGTTATGCGAAAGTATCGTTCGGTAATCAGGGCACCTTCAGTTCCACTCTTATTGCCACTTGGTTAACGGCACCAGAAGAAAATAGAAGCAACAGGAGAAGGACTATCTATTGAAAATGTTTTTGCTTGTCCCTGTTATTTGTCAAAATCCTTAGACTAACTATAGTATCCCGAAAACAACTCCATAACATTTGAATTCACATTTGTGTTTTGAAATTAAAAAATTAAAAATCATGGATACTCCAACTACCGCAACACCCGATACACAACCTGCAATTGCAACGATTGAAATACTCAAATTAGTTATAAAAGGTGATGTGCTTTTACCTGGAGACGCAGGTTATGATGAAGCACGAATCGTTTGGAATGGAATGATTGATAAACGGCCTGCTGTGATTGTACGTTGCATCAATACAAGCGATGTAATACAAGCTGTAAAGTTTGCAGGCAAAAACAATCTCGTTGTTTCGATTAAAGGCGGAGGGCATAATGTGGCGGGCAATGCCGTATGCGATGGAGGTTTGATGATAGAGTTTTCGAAGATGAAAGAAATTAATGTTGATGTTTTAAAATCTACAGCTACTGCCCAACCCGGCGTGCTATGGAAAGAATTTGATGAAGCTACCCAAAAACATGGCCTGGCTACAACTGGCGGTACTATATCGGATACCGGAATTGCGGGTCTTACGCTTGGAGGCGGTTTGGGGTGGCTTATGTGTAAACACGGCACAGCAAGCGACAATCTTATATCGGCCGAAATAGTTACAGCAAAAGGTGAGTTCCTACAGGCAGACAAAGACAATAACCCAGATTTATTCTGGGCCATCAGGGGCGGTGGCGGCAACTTTGGTATTGTTACCTTGTTTAAATACCAGTTGCACCGTGTTGGCCCTACAGTTATGGCCGGCATGATCCTGTATCCAATGGACCAGGCAAAAGAAGTGATGCAGAATTACAGGGACTATACCCGAACAGCGCCTGACGAATTAATGGCGTATTCCGGATTTATTGTTACACCTGATGGCTTACCGGTAACAGCTATTCTGCCTGCCTGGATGGGCGCATTGGAAGATGCGGAAAAACATCTTGCACCATTACGTTCTTTTGGTTCACCACTGGCAGACCTTGTAGCAGAGATATCATATACACAATTACAATCTATCCTTGATGCGGCAGCTCCCCCGGGAATCAGGCGATATTGGAAGTCGGGCCATTTTACCGAACTCTCAGATGAATTGCTTGACCGCTGTTTACAGTATGTAGCTACACGGCCATCGCCATTTACGCCTGTTTTATTTTTCCATGTGCGTGGTGCTGCCGTAAAGATTGATTCATCTGGCACAGCATTCGTTCACCGTAAAGACCATTGGGACTTCAGCCTTATAAGCCAGTGGTTAACTACAGATGAAGATGAAAAAAATTTGCAATGGACGAGAGAATTTTGGAACGCCATTGAACCGTTATCCAAAGGTGTGTACGTTAATCATCTTGACAGTGACGATAGCGCAAAAATAAAAAACGCTTATGGAGAAAATTTCGAAAAGCTAAAAACCATCAAGAAAAAGTATGACCCTGATAACTTTTTCAGAATGAATAATAACATTCTTCCTGCATAATTTTTAGGGAAGTCGTTATAAGAATCGATAAACCGCGCTTTCATATATTATTTCATTTCACTAACAAAAATTAATTTATTATGTCTGTCATTTTAATTACCGGCTGCAGCACCGGTATCGGCTTTGCTACTGCAGAAACACTTTCGCGAAATGGTCATACCGTTTATGCAACTATGCGGAGCCCTGAACGCTCTCCCGAATTGCAACAGCTTGCTACTGATAATGATCTTTCTATAACCATATTGACATTGGATGTTTTGGACGATCATTCGGTAGAAGATGCAATCAGCAAAGTCATCTCGAAAGAGGGAAAAATTGATGTGCTGATAAACAATGCGGGTATTGGCTCATGGGGTGCAGTGGAGGAATTGCCGATGGGATCTTTTAAAGCGGATATGGAAACAAACTATTTTGGAACACTTCGTTGCATCAAGGCCGTACTACCTGGTATGCGAAAAAGAAAAAGCGGTACCATTATTAATGTAACATCTGTTGCCGGCAAAGTGTTTTCAAATTTTCATGGATCTTACTGTGCTTCAAAAGCAGCCGTTGAGGCACTCAGTGAATCGCTGGCCCAGGAATTAAAGCCCTTTAATATCCAGGTTTCTATCGTAGAACCAGGGGTTATTGAAACACCGATTTTTAATAAAGTCAATACTGTTCCTGCCGGTACAAACTACCCGAATATTAAAAGGTTTCTTTCTATTTTTTCTGCATCACTGGAAAATCATATACCCCCTTCCGTTGTTGCAGATGTTATAAACGGCATCGTATCGGGAGAAAGTAAATCATTACGCAATCCTGCCGGCCCGGATGCCGCAGGTTTGTTACAATGGCGCAACTCAACACCAGATGAAGATTGGGTAAGCAGCGGTGGTGGTAATGAAGAGGATTGGGCAAATGGAATGGAACAAATGGGCCTTGGAGTAACGAAATATTTGAAGGAAGATGGGTTGCCTGAAATTAAACAGCAGGTAAAACTGAAGGCAGAACTGCAGTAAGTCATTTCATTTAAACGATAAGATTAAAGCCGCTTTATAAAAGCGGCTTTCCTATAAACACCAGGTTTATGGCATTTTGTATTTTCCCTAATCCTATCTAATCCTACTGCATCAAATTTCCCTCAATTGAAATCGTATCTATAAATTCATCTTCATGGCTTTAATCACTGCTTCTGATGCCGACATAACACCGATCTTTTTATAAATATGTTTGACATGTGCCCGCAGTATCATAAGCAGTTCCGGTATTGTAGGCAATCAACTTTAAGTGAGCCCCTTCCCGCATTGCTTTTAAAATTTCTCTTTCCTTGTTCGTTAAGCCATAATCGGTTTCTATCATTTGCCCATTAATAGAAGCGTAGAATTGCATCACTTTTTTATCAACATAATGAAGTCATCAGTTTGCCCGGCCAGTATCAGTTTTGTTTTTTCAAGCATACCGGTGGCCCCTTACCCCTAATTCAGCCAGGTGATTTTACACCATTTGGCACGGCCAATAATTCATTGCATGCACCTGCCAGTGTTTATAATCAAATTATTAATTCGGTTCTGTACAACAAAAAAGGCGATGCCATATTTACTTCGGCGCTTACCGGGACCGGCAGCACGTTTCCTGTTTCAGAAACAGTTGTAGGCTTCAATGGCAAAGGAATAATTGTTGGTGGAAGAGGAAAGTTCAAACATGCTATCGGCGAATTTGACTACAGCGGATATTTTAGTTTGGCTAATCCTAATGATGCGGAATATAATGCAGATGGACGGCTAGATTATTAAAGTTTGATAATCGAAAATAAATTAGCCTGCTCTGTTATTATTCGCAAAAATTAAGTAGGAATTCATCTTATTGTGTATGTAGAAGTAGAGCGACCTATCCCATAGCCTTGGCTACTCTTTTTTTACATTATGCATTTTATATTCTACATTCCATGTTTTCCTTTCCTCCTTATTTTTACAGCAAATAACCTTCATGATTCAACGCATACAATCGGTCTGGCTTCTTTTAGCTGCTTTATTCTCAGCCATCACTTTCCGCTTTCCTTTTTATAATGGCGACTGGCTAAAAGACCTGGTGCAGGCCCCGGTTGATTTGAATGCGCAAACTACAGTCTGGCTTACCATTGTAACCGTGCTAACCGGCGCCCTTGCTTTTGCCGCTATCTTTTTGTTTGGCAACAGGTCGCTTCAATTAAAGCTTGCTTATGCCGGTCTTATTTTATCAATAGGCTTATTGGTGATTTATTTTTTAGAATTGAAGAATTTCAGCAGCGGCAGTATAGCACTGTGGTGCATTTTTCATTTTGCAATAGCCACCTTTTATATTCTTGCTATAAAAGGAATTCTTAATGACCAAAAGTTGATCAAAGGCCTTGACCGGCTGCGATAAAACAAAAATTTCGTTTTTTAGTTTATATTCAATTTCATAATCCAGCCTTAGAAACTAAGTAGTGCAACTACCAAATCTTACTGCCGGGTTATGCGCTATGGATTCATCTCCATATTCCTTCTCTTATATATTCCTGTAGCTGCACAGTTTCAGGGACTTCTTGTTAACGAATTTTCGCAAGGCGACCAAGGTTCAAAAGAATATATAGAACTTCTTGTTTCAGGAAAAAGAACCTGTAATGATAGCACCGCTGATATTAGAGGCTGGATTGTTGATGACCAGAATGGATGGTATGGAACAGTAAGTTTAACGCAGGGTCATTATCGCTTCAGTGACATTCTCAATTGGGCTGCAGTGCCTATTGGCTCCCTAATCCTTTTATATAATTCTGCTGCCAATGGCAAGAACAATTCTATCACTTTATCCGATGACCCAACCGATGCCAATAAAGATTTTATTTATGTGGTTCCTATTAATAGCAGCGCTTTTTTGGAAGAATACGATAACGAGCCATCTTCCCTAACCGGCCCGGTTTATGTTTATCCGCCTGCAACTACAACATTAGGTTATACAGGCACTTCTAACCTATGGATCCAGCACATCGCCTTAAATAATGGCAGCGATGTAATTTGTACAATAAGCCCGCAAGACAGAACAAAACATTATTTTTCTATTGGCTACGGCTATCCAATTTTACCTGGATTCAGAAGTCCTTCTGTAGCTGTAGCAGCGGTTAACGCCGCCAACAGTTGCTATCTAACCGACAGTAATTATACAACAGCGGCAAGCTGGATAATTGCCGCTGTACCGGTTAATGAAACTCCGGGCTTTCCAAACGACGGCATCAACACTTTATGGATACAGGCTATGCGCATCACACCAAAGCCGGTTGCAACTTACACTATGGCCTGCAGCAACGGCCCATATACTTTTTTCAGCCAGACTTTTACGAACACTGGCGCTTATACGGTTCTTACCAATAACGTTAATGCATGCGTGGACACAAACAGGCTTTATATAGTGATTAAGAAAGCCGAAGTGATTGATACAGCCGGCTGCGATTCCCTCATTTACAAAGGGATCAAATACTTAAATGATACGACAATGGTCGATAACATTTTAAGTACGCTTATTAACTGCGATTCTCTTGTTCGGACGGTAAATATTAGCATAAAAGAAAGTTCTTCATCGGTATCACAGGCATGCGTCGGTGTTTACCAGACTTATATATTTAATTCACTTGCCTTAACAACATCAGGTAATTATGCGGTAACACTTACCAATGCAAAAGGATGCGACAGTATTGCCAAATTATTTTTGCTTGTTACCATCTTGCAAACAAGCGCCTTGAGTGGCTGCGGAGCGGTTATTTACAATGGCTACACCTACACATCTTCAACCATTGTTTATGATACTGTAAAAAGTCAGGTACTAAATTGCGACAGCGTTATCAGGCAAGTAAACATCCAGGTTCATACTAATAAAACAACTAACCTTACCGCCTGTGCCAATGAGGGTGATACATACTTATTTAACAGCCAGCCAATTACAACGCCGGGTTTATATATAACTACATTAAATACAACTACCGGTTGTGATAGCATTGTAAAGCTTTATATTATTTTTAAAAAGACAGTGACGCAAAATATAAGTGGTTGTGATTCGGTTGTACATAATGGAATTATCTATTATACAGCCACAAACCTGGAAGACACTTTACGAAGTGTTGTGAGCAACTGCGATAGCATTGTGACTATTACCAGCATCACAATAAACCCACTCAAGCATACTTATGCATTTGCTTGTTCAGCCTTAGGCCAGGTTTATAATTTTAACGGGCAGCAAATTTTTGTTTCGGGTACCTATACCACCACATATTCAACCTCTGCCTGCGATAGTATTGTGCATTTGAATTTGACTGTTGTAACAGAACAACTTCAAACGATTCAAGGCTGCGGAGCAGTAATTAACAATGGGATCCTTTATACATCATCTACAATTATAAGAGATACAGTAAAAAGTGTTGTTACAAGCTGTGACAGCATTTATAAACTTATACGTATTGTTATCAAGCCCTTGCCTTCTTCATCTAAAACCGTTTGCATTAAAGAAGGCGAAACTTTTAATTTTAATGGGCAACTTTTATTGGTAACTGGAAATTATAGCACCACTTATTTGCAATCCGGCCAGTGTGATAGCACTGTTTACCTCTATCTTTTAGTGAGCAGGCAACAGGAACAAACACTGTCCGGCTGTAGTGCAATTATATTCAATGGCATTAGCTATACATCTACAATAACAATCACAGATACAGTGAGAAGTATGGTTGCTTCCTGCGACAGCATTCACCAGGTTACCAATGTCATTATCAGGCCTAAGCCGGTGAGTAATGTATGGGCCTGCATCACTCAGGGCCATGTCTTTGAATTTAACGGGCAGTCGTTAATTGCTACAGGAAATTATTCTACTGTCTATCTGCAGCCCGGTGGATGTGATAGCACAGTAAAATTATATTTGGTTGTAAGCAGAAGGCAGTCTCAAAGCATAGCAGGTTGCGATTCCGTTTTTTATAATGGAACAACTTATACTTCTTCAACCGTTCTTAGTGACACAATACGCAGCACCACTACCTCCTGCGATAGTATTATTAATGTAGTAACTATCCAGATCAATAAAAAACCTTCTATGCAGATAAGCAGCAATGCAACTATTTGCAAAGGCGAAAACATTCGTTTAGGTGCTTCATCACCTGGTGGAAACTTTGATTGGATTGGTTTCGGACAAATGGATAGCATTACTGTGCAGCCCGTGATTACAACTTCCTACACAGCAATTGTAACCGATGCTAATGGCTGCACGAATAGCGCCAGTGTAACAGTTTTTGTGCAGGAATTCAATTTGGAACTCTTTGCTACACCGTCTTCTGTACTTTCTGGCAGGCCGGTTTTTTTACAAACTGTTTCTGTATTTCCCTACCGCGTTACATCGTGGCAGCCCACTACTATATTTATTAATCAAACAAGTAAAACACAAAGCTTCATTGCCGATTCTTCGTTACAAATAATAGTTGCAGGCGAAACAGCCTTTGGTTGTAGAGACACGGCACTTGCTGCCATTATTGTTATACCATTAGATGATGTGTATATACCATCAGGCTTTACACCTAATGGCGATGGAAAGAATGAAGTGGTGAGGGTTTTTGGTACTGGCATTAAGGAACTGGATTTTAAAATATTTAACCGCTGGGGCCAGATGATCTTTTATACAAAAGATAAAGGCAAGGGTTGGGATGGAAAAATTGCCGGCGTGCTGCAACCTGCAGGAACGTATGTGTATGTGGTAAAGGTGAAGAAAACGAATGGGCAGGTTGTGGAGAAAAAGGGAACTATTGTGTTAATCAGATAGCTTTATTCAGACAACCATAATTTATGACTGCAAAAAAATCTGCGAGCAAAATTTTTATTTATGTTTTAACGCTCTTTCAGTTATCACTTATTTCTACCATTGCTCATGGTCAATCAGGGAAACAAAAAGTTTGCGAACCTGTTTCTGTTACATTTAAATATTTCCAAAAGAAGAACATGAATTTTTTAGCTGGATTGGGAACTGCATCAACTGAAAAAGACAAAAAAATGTACAGGTGGCATAGTATATCTGTTGGTATTAATTATTTCCCGATCAACTATTTAGAAGTAGGGTTCAAAGTAAAACCCACTATAACTAAATATGCTAATATTGGAAGTTTATACCTGACAGAATATATTTCCTCTCTGCGCTATTACCCGCTTTTTAGTCCTTGCAGAAAAGCTGCATTGTTTACAGGAATTGTCTTA
>JAQBNG010000088.1 GCA_028288675.1 Flavisolibacter sp.
TACTATTGCCACAAAATTTATCCGCATCGTTACCCAAAACGTAAAGGAAAAAGAGGAACGACTACTCAGCCTTGCCTACAGTTCTTTACGCAAAAGAGTAGCTAAAGCGTTGGTGGATATTCACCAAAAATTCAACAACGACGGGCAGGCCAGCCTGATTGAATTTTCAAGAGATGACATTGCGCATTATGTTGGTACCGCCACTGAATCGCTTATTAGAACGTTGAGTGATTTTAAAAGCGAAGGGTTGATTGAAATTAAAAGCGGTAAGATATCAATCGTCAATTTAGAGAAGCTGAAGAATTTGTTGTACTGATGTTTTTGTACTTAACGGAAGTGCTACTATTTAGCTTTTGTTGCGTCGCACTCTTGTACGCTTTATAATTCTATTTAGCAAATATCGTTCAGGTATTGTGATGTATTTACTCTGCCCACAACAGGAAATTAATAATATCACACTGGCTTTTGTATCCTTCCTGAATTGAACCCTGAAACATTTTAGTAACACCTTGCTGCATAATTTTATTATTGTCTGCATTTAATTCGTCTGTGATTTTAAAAAGCTTTTGATATAACCCAGTTGGAATAGATTTTATAGTCTTGTTGAAAAGATTCTTATATTTCTTTTGTTCTTCACTAGTGGTTTTTGGCGTCAATTGTAGGTGTATCTCATTTAGTAAGATTGCATAAATGTCAGGGTAGAACTTTAATACATGAAAAGACAGTAATGAAGACAGGTAGGCTTTTGGTTGTACATATTTTTGATTTCTGTCCATCTCTGTTTGAAATACGGAAAGTTTTTTATTCAGAACTGTGTCATAAATTATTTTAAGCTGGAGCAATGATTTTTGAAGTGTAGGCGGAACATTAAAGTTTCTTCTTATCAAACGATATTTAGGCAGCAAGTCAGATTTAAACTTGATAATGTAATTTGTCTTAATTAGAATGTCAGCTGTCCAAGCTGTGTCTGACTTACACTTTTCATATTCCTTCTTCGTTAGTAATGTGCTGTCGCATGTGTTTGCAATAATTTCTTGTCCATAGCTGTCAACCAGTAAGAAATTGAATAAAATAAGAAGCTTAATAATCGAGTGTCTCATATGTTGTACATAACGTTAAAGTGTTTATGAAGTTGTGGCATTTAAAAACGTGAATTCAATTAACCACAAAAGCAAAATAGCGCTTAAAGTTGAATGCTTAACGTCGAGCCAAAATTTTATAAACGCACTGTTAGGCGAATGGGACTAAAAGTTATAGCCAATACCTACAAATAACAATTTCCGAGTGGTGATCATATGCATGGTTTCATTTGTTAAACCATAATCAGGAGGCGGATTGAAACTAGAATAGCTGTTCTCGTTCGCATATTCTAAACCAAGTTTATAATAGAGCGATTTTTTTAAAGTAGTTGCGCCTATGAATAGTTCTGCTGACGCCATTAAACCACCTTGTTTGGTTGAAAAGCTCTGGTACTTCTTTCTGGGTTTGTAGCCAATTCCAGTTCCCAGAAAAACAGATTTATCTACATTTAGCCGAATCGCCTTTAGTTGCCAGATGAGCTCAACAGGAACTGCAAAATAGGTTTCCAATTGACCATAAGCATTTCGTTCAAAATAAAATATGTCTACACCAGATCTTACGCCGATACTCAATCTTGAACCCAAGGGATGCAAGGCAGCACTGCGCATCCGAAAAGAAGGGTACTTGTATCGTTCGGAACTATAGTATTGAACGGTCCAGGGATTGATCTTTGATTCTTTTATAGCAAGTGTTGATTCACCTATCGAGCAGCCGATTCCAGCGCCGAGCTCGTAGCGTAAGTTCTTTAAGAACTGACCCCTGACAAGGTTATTGCTAAACAATAGGATCAATATGAAGAAACACTTTGGTTGCATAGTTTGCGCCTAACAGCTGCATTGGTGCAACTTCTTGCTCCAAACATAATTCATTATCAACAGCAAATGAAGCAAAGACCATCAACCTGACAAGCCTCGTTTTCCTTTCTAACCTCCATCATGTTTTACCATGCTGCAGTAATTTATTTTTGGTTAATGATGCAGGTGGAAGCAGTTAACCCTTTATTAGTGCGGAAGTATAATCAGGCTTTGCCGCGCTATACCAGTTATCCTACAGTTCCATCCTGGAGTGATAAGCTGGAAGTGAGCGAATTGTATTTTAAGTGAAGAGAACATCGCCTTCAAAAAGTATATTCTTGACATTAGCTGTAAAGGAACTCCAACATTTAAAGAAGAAGATTTGTAGCTGCTGCGAACGTATACTTTTTCAAAGCTGGAAGACTTAGCTGAAGCAGGCCTGTTGGAGTGGAATACATCAGGTGTAAAATTAAAAGCGCAGGGGCATTGTTTCATCTGCGTTGTGTGCAGTTCGTTAGATCTCTACCTGAATGGTGCTGTCATAAACAAAACCGAAGTTGTTTAGAAATAATAATTTTCATATTAGAAATAAAAAGTCAAAGTGTTTCTGCTTTGACTTTTTTACTAAACCACTAACGGAATTTATTACCGGTTTATGCAAGTACACCAAACCGTTTAAAATAAGCTTCTTCCAAACTTTCTTTATGATCAGGATGCGATATACTGATCAATGCCCTTGCCCTTTGTTTTAAACTCTGGCCAAATAAATTCACAATACCATATTCTGTTACTACCCAATGTACATGACCTCTTGTAGTAACCACACCGGCACCTTCTTTTAAAAAAGGTACAATGCGGGTTGCACCTTTTGATGTAACTGATGGCAATGCGATAATTGGAAGGCCTCCTTCTGAAAGCGAAGCGCCTCTCATAAAATCCATTTGCCCGCCAATGCCGGAGTATTGATAGGTGCCGATAGAGTCGGCGCAAACCTGGCCCGTGAGGTCTAACTCAAGAGCGCTGTTGATAGCGGTCACCTTAGGATTTTGGCGAATGATGCTGGTATCATTTACATAGGCAATATCCATTACTCTTACCGAAGGATTATCATCTACAAAATCGTACAAGGTTCGTGTGCCAGCCATAAAGCCAGTTACAGTACGTCCCCTGTTTAGCTTTTTACGACTGTTGTTAATTACCCCATTCTGTATCAGCGGTATCACACCATCCGATAACATCTCCGTATGAATACCTAAGTTTTTAAGGTGCCCGAGGTTTTTCAACACCTGGTCGGGAATGGTGCCAATGCCCATTTGGAGGGTAGCGTTGTCTTCAATCAGCGAAGCGACGTTCCTGCCTATTTGTATAACGCTATCGTTAACGTTATCGCCGTAATTCACTTCGGGCAATTCCTCTTCATGCCATACCATTGCGCCAATCTTATCTACATGAATAAAGCCATCGCCATGCGTACGCGGCATACGGGGATTTACCTGTGCGATAATAAGCTTTGCTTTTTCTACGGCGGCTTTTGCAATATCAACGGAAGTGCCCAGCGTGCAATAGCCATGCTTGTCAGGTGGCGAAACATGGATGATAGCAACATCGATAGGCAAAATATTTTTGCGGAACAATTGCGGTATCTGACTAAGAAATACCGGGACGTAATCGCCACTGCTGCTGTTTACTACAGCCCGTGTGTTAGCCGATACGAACAAGGAATTAAAGAAAAAGCTATTGTCGAATTCAGGCGTAGTAAAATTAAGATCACCCAGTGTGGTAATGCTGACCAACTCAACATCCCTTAATTCATGTCTTTTAACAAGTGCCTCTATTAAATGTATTGGCGTAGCTGCGCTTCCGTGTAAAAATACACGGTGGCCCGATTGAACAAGTTGTACCGCTTCTGCAGCGGATATATAATTTAGGGGCATACAAGTAAAATTAAACAATAAAAAAGCCACAGATCAGTGGCTTTGCTTGCGCTTGTTTTCAATAGGATTTAGAAATTATAACGAGGCCATAAAAAGGCTGGAAACAACAACGCCCAAATCAATAATTACACTTAGAGTAAAAGCGGGCAGTGTATATTTTGTAGGCATAGCAGCCAGGTTAGTGACTAACGCTATACCCATTGCAATAAAAGTCATCATGAAAAGGACCAGGCTGCTGCCTCCAAAATAAACTGCTATTGCTGTTAATGGAGTAAGTATGCAACCGTGTGCTGCGACGATGATGCCGAGCCATAAAAGTCGGTTCTCATTTTGGGCGGTACACCACTGGAAAAACGTCGTAAAAAATGAAGGTCTGAAAACGTGTTGCTGATAATTTGCTGCTATTGTCGGATTCAATATTGCTTCCATGTTCATTTGATTTTGTGATGTAAATGTCAATTAACCCAAGTAGATCGAAATTGACTTGTGCCATAGAATCACATGACTTTACTCATATCAATAAACTGATCATGTGAGCTGCTTATTTAGTTTCCAAATTAGTGTTATGAAAAAAGTGAAAAAATGGATTTTGAATCTTAGACCGTTTTTAAGAAAATCTAAGGTGATTTAATGGCATGGTTTCATTAAATTTGTTGGCTGGTTTTACTGCTTTGAACAAAAGAGTTAGAAGTAGTACGCCGGTGATAGTTTTTGGGGGTGTTTGGTTTTGACAGCATAGGTCTTTGAAAGTATAAGCATGCAGTGCGTTGGATAATTAGCACTTAAATCTGAATACCCAAAACTCAAATGGCAATACTCAGTATGCCATGGCCGCTTAATCAGAGATTAAGTAGTCATTAGGGCCGCCGCATAGGTTTGTCTGTTACCAGTGCCGCCGCCGACTCAAATCAAATACAGGTTGCTGCAACCGAAGGCTGTGCCGGTTGCTTAAGAACATCCAGCTACGATGATGATTGGTTTGCCACTTCCCGGTCATCTTCCGACAATTAATAAGAGGCTAAGCATGTAGAAGGCTTTTGAGTGTCATGTTTGGACACGGGTTCGACTCCCGTCACCTCCACCTCACGGGACAACCCTAAATTTTTGAAGGGTTGTCCTTTTTTATTTCCGCCGAAACCCTTTTGTCTGGAGCAGTTATTAGCAGAGTTGCTTCATTGATTTTTGAGGTTCGACATTTATTTTCTGCAAAAAGGATCGCATTAGAGGAACTGTTTATGAGGTGACAGAAAAAAAACTTTTATTACCGGATAAATATGAACCGGATAATTATAAACGACTTACCGTACCGCTCCAATCGGGAAAAGTAGCATGGATCTATGGTGCCGTGTGAATGTCCCAAGCCCATCATAGTAACTCAAGACGGCAAATACCACCCCTTTCACTGAATTACATTAAGATTTCTCAGCAGGACCACACTGATAAATTAGTGGCTCCCCTTTTCAGTAACTGATTTGTTTTTTGAAGTTGAAAAGCATTCTTGGTGGGAACAATAATGCAGAAACAGGGATTTCTTTTTAGCTTTATAATGGCACCGTGGTATTTACACCGGAGATGATCTTCTAATCCCTTAAGGTATGTTTCCTCTCTAACTCTAGAGGCATTAATTTCTATGGAATCAACCAACTTACCCGCTATCGTCATTCTTAGTTCTATATGGCTTACTCTACAATTCAATATTAGTGCCGCGATGGACTTTGCATTATTTCTTTGCTTACAGCCCGATACCTTAACTATTTTTATTTAGTCGTTTATTAGGTTAAGGGGACAACAAAAGCTTAGGTTTTTTCCTGCAAAGAAGAAGGCTTTGGGATTTAATCCTTTTGGAAAGTAGCTATCCCTTCGAATTGGGGCGCTTACACACCGTCCAGTACTCAATTATAAGGGAAAGTATATTTTTAGTTCTTCTACTGCACCACTACCCTGCCCCTTCTTCTATCATATCCTCTGCCTTAATGCGGTACTGCGGAAAGCCTTTTTCAAACGTTTCTACATGCAGGAATATGGCCTCCTCTGAAACATAAGGGCTACCAGTTCTCTTGTTTTGGTTTTACCACTGGCGGTATCCCAGAAATCCTGGATGATTGACATAAGTAACATTGTTGTTGGTTTTATGGTGAAAAAAGGCAACCTACTGATGTTTGATCGGCACTATCCTATGTAAGAAAAATATCATGTCACTATACAACTTATTGCGTAAAACTGCTGTTTGTAGTATTCTATAAAAACACTTTTATCAAGAGCCCTGTTATTGAAGAAAATTAAATTCACACTATAAAGGCAGTGGGTATCGTGCTTTGGACTGAGGTGAGTTTGAACTTGTAGGCAGAAGATTGAAGAAGGTGATGGATTATTAAGCTAGTACGAATTAAGAACATGATGAAATGAGTTTTGTCCCTCGTCTATTTTATTTTATATCCACTTAATAAGGCAGCTTAAATAACTAGTACAGACCCACGACACACTGAAGGATGAGGTGCTCCATTGGCGCTTAGTGGTGAACGAAATGTTTAATTTCTTTTGTGGTTATCCGGGGTAAAACAAACCATCAACCAAATTGTAATTTCTCCGGCTACTTTAGATGGTGAGCATTTGCTGAAGCAAGCCGTTGACGGCGTGGTAATGAAATATCCAACTTAAATGCAGTGGCTCAGGAAAGCATCATTTAATTGCACAGGAACCGAGCGGTGATATAAAAAAATCAGAACTGATCTGGCAAGCTTGGGAGCCAAAGGAATAAAGGACCAGTTAGTGATTGCCAACAGGTGGCTGGTGAGAACGTAATAGCTGCAAAAATCTTGCATGTTAGCAAAGTAACCGTGGTTTGATTTATTTTAAACTATTTCAAATAGCTGAGTATTGGCAGGCATAGTTTATGTGGCATTCATCCCCATAAAACATTATAATATGGATAACATGAATCATTTAAGAGACCTGTTGATGTTCGATATTCAACACCTTTACTCCGCCGAAGTGCAAATCATTGAGGCATTACCAGCGATGACAGCAAAAGCAAGCAGCCCTGAATTAAAGCAGGCATTGCAACAACATCTCCGTGTAACAGAACTGCAACGGGAACGCCTCGATCGTGTAAAGGAAATGATGGGCATCAGCAGTGATGATAACACGGGAGGAACTGGAATTTTCGCCAGCTTATTCAATCCCGGAACGAAAAGCAAAGGCATTGAAGGTTTAATAACCGATGGAGAAAAGATCATGGCTATTGATATGGCTCCTGCTGTTATGGATGCTGCCATAATCGGCTGTTCGCAAAAGATAGAGCATTTTGAAATCTGTGGTTATGGTACAGCTCGTACATATGCAGAGCAGCTGGGCTTGATAGATATTGCACAATTGTTACAACAAACCCTGATTGAAGAGCATGATGCCGATGACCTTTTAACAGCGCTGGCCGTTGGCAAAGTCAATCAACAAGCAGAATCGGGAGTTGGAAATTATAGCAGCACAATGAGTAGTATGCCTTCCAATGCGAACATGTAATAAATAGGCTTTCGCTATTACAATTCAGCATCTCTGGTTCGGCGAAAGCTTCATTCTGTTTTCCTTTGTTTCAAATCCGTCTTAGGGGTATTATAAAAGCCCTCAGTAATTTACTGAGGGCTTTTATAATTGAGAATTGCAGTTGCCAATGGACACAGGTTAAAGGTCTTAATATCAACTTTTGTAACCTTGTTCAGCAGCAGTTACAGGCTAACGATTTTCAAATACCGCTACAACCCAAGCCCACCTCCGATAGTGGTAAGCCATGAAAGACGATTTAAATGACTATAGAGATTAATATTTGAACAGATAAACTGCAAAACCTTCATTAGCCTATGTCGTTTATTGTAGATGAAAAACTAAGTAGTTAAACTCTCTGATGAAAATTTAAAAGAAAAGCCGATAAGATAATTTTTAAGGGCCTTGCAGCTTATAATACTTTAACTTAAGTGCAAAAGAATCCTTAATCATGGATAAAAGAACCTTCTTAAAAACCTCATCTCTTTTATTAGGCGGCGCAGTCTTATTACCTTTTCCAGGTTGCCAAAGCCCAACCGGCAATCAAAGTGTATCACAGGGAGGTGCGGAGCCTTTAAAAAACTGGGCAGGCAACTTAGAATACAGCACAGGCAATGTGCATTATCCCAAAACAGTTGAAGAAGTGCAGGCAGTTGTAAAAAAGTGTGATCAGCTAAGGGCCCTGGGTTCAAGACATTCATTTAATAAAATAGCGGATAGCGATAAAAACCAGCTATCGTTGAAAGAGATGAACAAAGTGGTGACTCTTGATAGAAAAGCTAATACCATAACTGTGGAAAGCGGAGCCAGGTATGGTGAATTTGCAGAGTACCTGCATAAAAATGGCTATGCTTTGCCGAACCTTGCATCCTTACCTCACATTTCGGTTGCCGGCGCCTGTGCGACTGCCACACATGGTTCGGGTGTTAAAAATGGCAATTTATCTACAGCGGTATCAGCTATAGAATTTGTAAATGCTTCCGGCGATGTGGTTACCATATCAAAACAAAAAGATGAGGCTGAGTTTTTTGGGGCCGTGGTAGGCCTGGGTGCACTTGGGGTGGTTACAAAAATTACCCTCGATCTGCTTCCTGCCTTCGATATGAAACAGGTGGTGTATCGCAACCTGCCGATGCAGGAACTTAAGAATCATTTTGATGACATTCAGTCGAAAGGCTATAGCGTAAGTTTGTTTACCAATTGGCAAAACAAGAATATTAATGAAGTATGGATTAAAAGCCGCATTGAAAAAGGAGCTATTACCCCAGAGGATCCGGAACTGTATGGTGCCAAGCCAGCAACACAAAATATGCACCCGGTAGAAGATCAATCATCAGAAAACGTGACCGATCAAATGGGCAAACCCGGACCCTGGTACGAAAGAATGCCTCATTTTAAAATGGGCTTTACTCCCAGCACCGGTAAGGAGCTGCAAAGTGAATATTTTGTCCCGATTGAGCATGCCTTTGATGCCATGATGGCTATCGAGAAATTGCATGATAAAATAGGTGCTCATTTATTTATTTCTGAAATCAGAACGATAAATGCGGATAATTTTTGGATGAGCCCGTGTTATAAAAAAACCTGCGTCTCTCTTCATACTACCTGGAAACAGGAAGTAGATACTGTTATGGGCTTGTTGCCGCTGATGGAAGCGCAACTGGCACCGTTCAAGCCCATACCACATTGGGCCAAGATGTCCACTATGTCCCCCACAGTAAGACAGTCAAGATTTGAAAAATTGAACGATTTTAAGGAGCTTGTTGCCAGGCACGATCCGAATGGAAAATTTAGGAATGAGTTTCTAACTAAAAACGTGTTTACTCGCTAAGATTTATTACCCTCACTATTTTACAAGTTGTTTATGCTTACTAGAATAGTAAAAAACCACTCCCAAAAACGTAGGAAGGCTACTGACTCATCGGATGAGCCTAGTACGTCAAGCAAAAGCGTTACTCCGGTTGTGTAAAAAGCACGCCGGCTTTGTAGAAGTGGTGCTTAAGTACTGATCTCATCTATAAACATAAATCAACCAGAGAGCTGAAGTAAACTGTTTTATTATTCCAAATTTTACTAGCTACAGATTTTCTATACTATCGCGGTAGCCTTTGCCGATGGGAATTGATATGCCATTGACATCAATTATTTCTGCGGTGTAGGATTTGACTTTACTCACAGAAATAATATAAGACCGGTGATTACGTTTGAAAAGATTAGTTGGTAAAAGCTTTTCAATTTCATGTGTACTCATTCTTGAAATGTATTCTCTTTCTGTTGTGACTATTTTGATGTATTCCCGCTGACTTTCGATATATACAATTTCTGAAAATAAAACTTTCACTTTTTTCCTTTCTGACCTTAGGAAGATAAAGTCGCTTTCCTCATTATGCGATTTTTCATCTTGTGCCGTTTTGACTTAATTGACAGCAACAAAAAAAACGGTTAAAGTCAAACGGCTTCAAAAGGTAATCGGTTACATTAAGTTCAAATCCTTCCACTGCATACTGATGGTATGCAGTTGTAATGATAATGGCAGGAGAAGTGCATATTTGCAACAAACAATTTCTATTTTACAACTGGAATAAGGCTGAAGCAGTAGAACCTGAATACCCTGCTGCGTAAAGCTCCGTTCCGTTAGCAGAAATTTTATACACCTTCATCTTAATGCTTAATATAAATAAAGAGAACTACGTTTATTATAAAAGGATTTATGAGATTATTTGGACTTGCCAAGCTCCCCTTTTAGGTATTGATGTAAATGCTGACATTTCACCAATCCATGTTTTAAAAGAGTGGGAACAAAAAAGCATGTCGATAGCAAGGCGAGGGTTAAAAGCAGGCTTACTTGATAGCTTACAAATGTTATCACATTTTCCAGCAGAGTTAAAAGAGCAGATTGATAAAAAGCTGATTGATGAGAGTTTTCCTGCTTTGTATAAACTTACATCTGCTGTAAAAGATACACCTGCAAAAGTCTTGAAACGAGGAAAAGTTAGAAACTTGGAAGAATACTACATCATAAAGGAAGTATTAGACGACACGACTTCTGATATTTCATTGCAAGACAGAACCTTTCTAAATAATGCTTTCCTTCAGTTTGAAAGTACTTATGCAAAGAGGAAAAACCACAGCTAATAACAGCTTCTATGCAATACTGGCTTGAGAATAAAAACCAAACAGAATATCTTTAATGAGCTTTGGAACAGTAGTAAGGCAACAGAACAACGAATACCACTACTGCATAAAGCTGAAAAACATTAGGCTGCAACCTTAATACAACTCATGAAGCATGAAAAAATATTTTCTGATTGTTATTGCAATCCTTGTTTTAAAAAACTCTTCAGGTCAAAAGGCATTTACAAATGATTCCTTTGTCAAACCTTCTGTAGACAAAATGCTTTTTATCTATGGAGGTGGTCTTAGCAGGGTATTCATTAAGTATGTTGCAAATTTGACAAATAAGCCAGAACCAAAAGTTTGCTATATACCCACAGCATCTGGTGACAATCCTAATTTTATAAACTTATGGTACAACTTGTGTGAGGAACTTCCTCTCCAACCCTATGTATTACGAACCTTTATAGGTTCATCGTCAACTTCAAAAACGTTTGAAGAAAGCATTATGAGTATGGATGCGATTATTGTTGGCGGTGGTAATACATTAAACATGCTTGCCATTTGGAAAGCACATGGAATTGATACGGTATTAAGGAAAGCTTATGAAAAAGGTATCATTTTAGCTGGTGGAAGTGCAGGTTCTTTATGCTGGTTTACCGGCGGCTATACTGACTCAAGACCAAAGGAATTATCTTTAGTGGAAGGATTAGGCTTTATAAACTTCAGCAATTGCCCACATTATCACAGCGAGCCTACCAGGAGACCATTATATCATCAGGCAATTTCAAATAGTAAGCTTAAGGCAGGTTATGCCTGTGATGACTTAGCAGGGCTTTTATTTATAAATGGAGTAGTAAATAAATCAGTGTCACAGAATGCTGAGAATAATAATTACTTGATTTCCTTAGTGGACGGAAAAATAAAAGAAGAATTGTTGCCAGCAGAAATAATTAAATAGCGAAAGGCAGCAGCCAACATTGAGCTTTATGCAAGTTGCGCACGACATTTTAACATCAGCTAATTGCAAATTCCAGCTTCAGTTCGGGCCGACGATTACTATCAGCTTTGCAACTTAACTAACTTCTATTAAGTGTTTATTTTGTTTGACCACCTTCCTTCTATTGTAAATTCAATCCATTGTACAAGACTCTGCATTACCTGCCCGGGCTATGCATTCGTAAAACTATAGTTGATACGTTCATCGGACTGCCAATTATCCGCTTTGTTATGGCATAAATTTTAATTGCTAGTTTCTCTAAATCATGTGGTATGCCATTTTTAATTCTTGCCTTTCTCATTGCAGACCTTTTGGCCATCGCTTATCCTTTTATTGCTTATTACCTGTACCGCGAATGGGACAAACACCGTAATACCATCAATGAGGACTACGCACAGCGATGCATTTACGGCGCCATCGCGTTATTGTTACTTATCCTGCTGGGAAGATTTTTGATCAAAGCCTTACTCAGCAAAAGCCGGAAAGGCGAAGACGAGCCGCGTATGTTTGACACCAATAAACGGGACGCTATCAAACGTCCGGACGGTAGCACCATTAATGTAGAGTATTACGGAAAAGAAAATGGCCAGCCCATCATCTTTGTTCACGGCTTGAATGCAAATATTAAAAACTGGTATTACCAACGGAAGTATTTTGAAAAGGACTATCGCCTTATCATGATGGACCTTCCGGGCATGGGCAAGTCAACACGTCCTTCCAACAAAGATTTTTCGATGACCAAAATGGCCGCTGATCTTAGGGCAGTTATTGAACATTCAGGTGCAAAAAATCCTATTCTATGGGGGCACAGCATGGGCGGCATGGCCATCCTGACGCTGCTGGCAAAGGACAGAGATGCGAACCGCCCTGCCATCAAAGGCGCTATCCTGGAGCATACAACTTATACTAACCCGGTTCGTACCATAATATTCCGGAGAATTATGACTGCCATTCAAAAACCTGTACTGACACCGCTTTGTTACCTGATCATCTTTCTATCTCCCATTATTTGGCTCTTTCGCTGGATGAGCTATATCAATGGCAACTCCCATATCATGACCCGTTTGCTCACTTTCGCAGGAACACAAACTTCCAGGCAGCTGGACTTTAGTACCCTTATTTCAACGATGACACCGCCAGCTGTTATGGCCAGGGGCTGTTTGGGTATGTTCCGTTATGATGTAACTAAGGAACTTCCAGCTATTCAGGTACCAACCCTTATCATTGCCGCTAATAAAGACTGTCTCACGAGGCCGGATGCAAGTGCATATATGAAGGAACACATTCCTAATGCGGAATTAGTAACGCTGGTGCCGGGTAATCACCAGGCCTTGCTGGAAAGACACACAGAAGCAAATGAGGCAGCGGAGCGTTTTATTCAAAAACTAAGTAAACCTGAGTAGTTGACTTTAGCAAACACAACTGATATAAAGTGTAGTGAGCAATTATCGCTAACAGAGGCCTCATACAATACAGGCAATAACAAATGTGCCTAACAAAAGAATTCTTATTTTGCTTCAGAAAATAAGTGAGACAGCAGAACATAAATTCCTGTACTGCATAAAGCTTCTCTACGTTAGAGGTTACCGTAAGACGCTGCCTTTAAAACAACAACACCTTCCAGGATTTCAAAATAATGACAAACACTACTATCACATTGGCCGAAACAGAACAAGATGATTTAAATACATTTTTTCAATTTCAACTTGACAAGGAAGCAAATTATTTAGCAGCGTTCACATCTAAAGACCCAAACGACAGAACTGCGTACATTGAGAAGTACACAAAGTTTTTAAGTGACCCGACAATAAATATGCGGACAATAAAAGTTAATGATGAAATCGCAGGTAGTGTCGCAAAGTTTGTAAGGGAAAATGACGCAGAAATCACTTATTGGATTGACAGAAGATTTTGGGGACAGGGTATTGCCACAACTGCACTTAAAGACTTTCTAAAAATTGAACAAATCAGGCCAATTTATGGACGTGTTGCATTTGACAATCTTGGCTCACAAATAGTTTTAGAGAAATGCGGTTTTGTAAAAACCGGAAATGAAAAAGGATTTGCTAATGCCCGGCAAACAGAAATTGAAGAATATATCTACAAGCTTTCAGACTGACGACAGGACAACAATGAACTGCTAACATCAGTTTTGGCATTATTGGGGTAAGACATCGTTTGCTTCGGCTGTAATTCGCTCCATAACAGCGGCGCGACGAACATCTGTGAGGCTCAATAATATTTTGCAAACTGTATACCGTTAACGAACAATGGTGCTGCCAATGCCGCTCCTTCGGCAAGCAGCAGCCGTTAGCTGTCATTATCGCACATTGTATTACAACTTTCTTCTTCAACCCAAAACTTCAATAAATGATTTACCAACTATCTGCTCCGATGCTTCTTACAATCCTTTTAGGCTGTTATGAAAAGAAAATCGATACCAAAGCTGAAGCTGAAAAACTAATGCAAGTGAGTAGAGAATGGTCCCAATCAGCGTCTGCCGATAGTATTGAAAAAACGATGAGTTATTGGGCAGATAGCGCAGTTTTCTTATCGGCCGGACAACCAATATTAAATGGCAGGAATGAAATACGGGGCATGGTGGAACGTAGTGGCAAAATACCAGGGTTTAAGATAAGTTGGGAGCCAATAAGTGTAAGTGTATCCCAGAGTGGTGATATGGCCTAAATGATAGAGCAAAATCAAGTAACAGGGAATGACTCATTAGGCAAACCTGTAACTAAATATGGCACAGGGGTAACAATTTGGAAAAAAGATGCTAATGGATCATGGAAAAATGTTGTTGAAATAGGAGTTGATGACGTATCAAAAGAGAAGTAAGCGGCAACTAATAGTAGCTTTTTAAAAGCATGGCTACATAACATACAATAACCATTTCATGTTTAAGCGAAAGTTGAACAGAACTGAAGCGTTGGTTGAAGCAAGGTGATTGATTTTAGTAGAAGTTTAAAATGATGAAGCGAACAACATTGCCTTTGTAAAATAGTGGCGACATATCTATCTTTCAACTTTGCAACTATAAGCACCGGCAAAGCATAAATGAAGCTGAAGTTTTTCAGTTGCCCCAACTACATAAACATTTTAATCGTGGTGGCAAGGCTATCAGATGCCTAACGACAATGCGAACATAAGTACTTCAAATAAAATTTTGTCACAGTATTTAAAAAAGTAGAAGTTATGACGACTCAATTCCAGGATTTAATTGAGAAAGCTTATTCAGCTTTCAACGCCAGGGACATTGACAAGGCACTATCAACAAGGCAATCAAATGTGAAATGGTCAAAAGCCTGGGAAGGTGGTTATATAAGTGGGCACGATGAAATTAAACAATACTGGACCAGACAATGGAATGAGATAAATCCGAACGTTGAACCCACCGGATTTAAGGAAAGACAAGATGGAAGTTTAGAAGTTGAACAAGGAACTCCGCTGGAAGGATTGGAAAGCTGAAGTTGCAAAACTTGACGGCAACATGGCTTACAATTTTTTTCCTTACCTCTGGACAAAAGAAGGAAGCAACATTGATAAAGTATCCAGAAAAGCTATTCAAGTTGAAGAACTATTCAACTTTACCCTTGACCTTCGCAAGCAGCTTGCACTGACGAAAGACGGCTTGTAATATGGTGTTGCTATAATACTGGCCGTAGATATCTTTTCAACCAATTATCTTTAATCCTCAACATAAAGTAAGTGAAGCTTTAGTATTGCAAATCCTAATACTGCCAACAACTCTTGTTGCGTTAGCAGTAAGCGTAACGAACGACATACTAAACGACTAACATTCAGACAAAATGAAAAAGACATCATTATTAATCTTAGTTATTGCAGCATCTTTTCTTTCAGGTTTTGCATTTAAGACAATAATTACAAACCAAAATAAAAAAACTACAAAAATGAAAAAAGTAACAGGCATTGGTGGCGTCTTTTTCAAATGCAAAGACCCCAAAAAAACGACTGAGTGGTATCAAAAACATCTTGGGTTAGACACAAACCCATATGGGGCGACTTTTGAGTGGTATGAAGGTGCAGACAGCACAAAGAAAGGACAAACACAATGGACTCCATTTCTTGAAACGACAAAATACTTTGAACCTTCAACAAAGGAGTTTATGATAAACTATAGGGTTGAAAACCTGGAAGCACTTGTGGAAGAATTGAAAAAAGAAGGCGTGACTATCGTGGACACTATTGAAGCTTACGACTACGGTAAATTCATCCATATCCTTGACTTAGAAGGAAACAAAATTCAATTGTGGGAACCGAAAGATTGAGTATGACGAGATAGTTGATGGACAGTGCTCTTTAATTAGCCAAAACTAAAACAGGCAGGAATGCCCTACCGCTTACATAGTTGATGTTATGGCGGCTGACTTACATCTATAAACATTTGTGCTAAATTCAATTTTAAAGATTCTTATCAACTTTAGTACAAGTAACCCTCACCATCGCTAAGCCAAAAAGCTTTGTATATAAACCTATTCCGGAATACATTCCTAAGAAGTGATTTGCGAAACAAGCCCTCCAAAAAGCCTAACGCCTATTACAGGAAATTTACAAAGCACACAAAAACCCAACGCACAAAAGCTAACCTTACAAAGGAGCTGCAATCGCCACACAGTAAACAGTCCGTAGTTCGTCCATCAATCTTCAAAGACCGTTTCTTAACTGTCTTGGAAGATTGAAATTCTTAACTTTGTATGATGCAAAATAAGAAGGAGCGACCGGTTTCAGAGTTTAACAATGAACTAAAACTGAAAGGGTTTAATGTGTTTCAGATAGAGAGTGATGGTAATGCTACACGAACGTACAGCAGGAAGGATTTTTATAAGATCTGCCTGACCACCGGTAAAAGCATCATTCATTATGCCGACAGAAGTTTTGAAACTGAAGGCACTGTTTTGTTTTTTGGTAATCCGCATATTCCCTATTCGTGGGAGACGGTTTCGATAAGTTATGTAGGCTATACCTGCCTCTTTTCTGAAGAGTTCTTTAAGGCATCTGACCGCACTGAAAGCCTGCAACAGTCAACCCTTTTTAAGATTGGTGGTACACCGGTTTTAAAGATAACAGAGGAGCAGCGACAGTTTTTAAATACCATCTTTGTGAAGATGATGGATGAGCAAAAGACGGATTATACCTTTAAAGACGTCCTCATACGCAACTATATAAATCTTATTATTCATGAAGCGTTGAAGCTTCAGCCTTCGGAAAATTA
>JAQBNG010000094.1 GCA_028288675.1 Flavisolibacter sp.
GCTTTTACAACATTAGGGTTATCCTGCCGACAGGGCCTGCACCAACTCGCCCAAAAATCGAGCAATACATACTTTCCTTTAAATGACGAAAGCGAAACAGGCTGGCCATTTACACCCGGTTGTGTAAAGTCCGGCGCTTTAGCAGAAGGCAGGCTTTTGCTAACAGTTTGCAAGCCGGTATGTGATGGAAATTTTGCAGCTGCAGCCGAAATTATTTCGCTTCTTTCAGGAGCGCTAAATCCCTGGATACCTAAATTGGTAGCTGTATTTTGAAAGGAACTTAAAGCATATAATGTAAGAATGGGGCTGGCGCTTTTCTGTAAAAAATCAGTTACAAAGCTTTTTAATTCTGTAGCCGTTGCTTCCACCTTTGCATATTCAGCGTTGGTTATGCTGTCGGCAGCTTTTGCTTTCATCAGGCTATCTACTTTACTGCCAGCGGTAAATAGTTTGAGGCCTTGTTCATAAGTCAGTTTATCAAAGTTGATCAATGCCTGCGAAGCAGGTGAACCTTCTACCGTATAGGGTTGAGCAGCATTATTTACATCGGCATTTACCTTTACTTTGGCTACATCATTAATAAACAAAGCAAAGGGGACTAACTTTCCTTCTAATCGCAACTGGTATAATGATTCTTCTTTAATGGGCGCTTTTAAGCTAAAGCTGCCGCTCTCTTTCAGTTGTGCTGAATCCATAATGGTAGGCCGACCATTGGGTACATTTTCTTCGAGGTAAACCATTTTGGAGCTACTGTTTTTTACAGTGCCCTCTACTTCAAAAATCTTTCCTGCTGTTTTATTGTTGCACGATAAAAAGCTTCCTATCAAAACTATATAAGTGATCTTCTTCATTCCGGTTATTGATTTAATTTTTCTTCCAGTTTTTTTGTTACTTCTTCAGCATTGGCTTTGCCTTTCGACAGCCTCATTACTTCGCCCACAAATAAACTAAGTAAACCCTTCTTTCCCTTTTTATAGTCTGTTATTTTTTGGGCATACTTTGTTAAAGCCGCATCAATAAAGGCATCCGTTTCGTTGCCCGATTGCAATTGCAGATTTTCCTGTTGTATATATTGTAAGATATTTGTTTGCGGATGTTTAATAAGATGCGTAAATATTTTTTGTATAGCAATACCATAGCTGATTATGCCCTCATCTATCAAACTAATGAGTTGGGCTATGTATGAAGGCGGTATCTCTATTTCATCTGCGCCTTTATCCGCATCTGCCAAATAGTTTTTGATAGGTCCTATCACCCAGTTTGCAGCCGCTTTATAACTGGTGGTTTCTTTTGTAAGTTTAGTAAAATACGCTGCCAGCTCAGTGTCTTCGGCTAATTGAGAACTATCATAATCCGATAAAGAAAATTGCCTGATTAGCCGTTCTTTTATCTCGCTCTGCAGTGGGGGCGTTGCCTGGCGAATACTTTCAATTTGTTCTTCCGTAATTATAAAAGGAGGGAGGTCGGGTTCAGGAAAATAACGGTAGTCATCTTCATCTTCTTTTGTTCGAATGACATAGGTTGTAAAATCGGTTTCATTTAATCCTTTTGTTTGTTGTAAAATGGACTCGCCATTTTCAAGCTTTTCAATCAGTTGTGCACTTTCGGCCTCTATTGCTTTTTTTATGAAGCGAATGGAATTGAGATTTTTTATTTCCACTTTGGTGCCTAACTTCTCATCGCCTTTCTTGCGAACGGAAATGTTTACATCGCACCTAAAGCTTCCCTCTTCCATGTTGCCATCGCAAACACCTAAATGCCTCACTAATTTTCGTAAGGTAGTTACGTACGCCGCCGCTTCTTCGGCACTCCGTAAATCGGGTTCCGTTACAATTTCTACCAGCGGCATTCCGGCACGGTTAAAGTCTAATTGTGTAAAATCACTTTCCCCTTCATGTATGCTTTTTCCCGCATCTTCTTCTATATGAATCCTGTTTAACTGCACCGCTTTTTTTTGCTTACCAACTGTTATCTCTACATAACCTCCCTTACAAATAGGTGTAGTATGCTGGGTTATTTGGTAGCCTTTTGGGAGGTCGGGATAGAAATAATTTTTGCGGGCAAAATAATTATGCTGAACAATTTGCGAATGGGTAGCAAGCCCGAGAGTTATGGCTAAGCGGATAGCTTCTTTGTTTAGTTTGGGCAAGGTACCAGGATGTGCTAATGAAATAGCGCTTACCTGAGTATTTGATGGCAGACCAAAAGCAGTAGTATCGCTGCAAAAAAGTTTTGAAGCGGTGAGTAACTGGGCGTGTACTTCTAGTCCAATGACGGTTTCATATTGATCGCTGCTATTCATTCAAACAAAAATAGGATTTACACCTTATCCATTAATTCAACATTTTCATGCAGCGTTTCCAAATTTTGGAATGCCTTGCACCAGATAATGTGTTAACAAAGTTTAACATTAATCTATGTAAAACCTTATTTTCGAATTGATCCGAAGCCTGTTTTACAGTTACATAAACAGTAATACTGATAACTATTATTTATCCATTTTTAAAAATTAAAAGACACAAATGAGAAAAGTTCTGTTCCTCATGATGGGCATGCTGATGCTGTCTGCATCGCTCTATGCTCAAAACCGTACGATCACGGGTAAAATAACTGACCAAAATGGAGCAGCTGTGCCAAATGCTTCTGTGCTCGCAAAAGGAAGCAGCATCGGCACTAATACAAGTAGTGATGGATCTTTTACGCTTACGATTCCTGCATCTGTTAAGACGCTAGTTGTTTCTTCTGTTGGATTTCAAGCTCAGGAGATGGCAATCGGGACTTCAAACAACGTGGTAGTTGCTTTAAATGCAGGCGAAAATGCGATGGAGGAAATGGTTGTGGTAGCTTATGGCACGCAGAAAAGAGGATCGATTACTGGCTCTGTCGCTACTGTTGGGGCAAAACAGTTAGAAACGCGTTTGACAACCAACATCACTCAGGCTCTTGCCGGAGCAGCACCCGGTATATCTGCTACTTCCGGAAATGGTCAACCCGGTAGTAGTGCTGCCATTAGAATAAGAGGTTTTGGTTCTATTAATGCCAGCAGTGCCCCTTTATATGTCGTAGATGGCTTTCCTTATGAAGGTTTTATAGGAGACTTAAATACAAATGATGTTGAAAGTATCTCGCTTTTAAAAGATGCTTCGTCTACAGCATTATATGGAGCCCGTGCCGCTAATGGCGTTGTATTGATTACCACTAAAAAGGGTAAAACAGCTGAGCCAAAAGTGAATATCAATATTACCAGTGGATTTTCGCAAAGAGGAATACCTGAGTATGATCAGGTAAAAACTAATGAATATTACCCTGTAATGTGGCAAGCATTGAAAAACAGCTTGGTATATCCGGCATCCGGCACTGGGATTTCTCAGTCAGCCGCAGCTGCACAAGCTTCATCAACCATTGCAAACCAGCTAATTTATAATCCCTACAATGTGTCGAACAATAGCATCGTAGGAACAGATGGTAAACTCAATCCCAGTGCATCTTTATTATACAATGATTTCGATTGGTTTAAACCAATATCCAATAACGGGAGCAGAAATGAGGTTGCCTTAAATACATCCGCTAAAATGAACAAATCGGATTATTATATATCCCTTAACTATCTTAAGGATGAGGGTTTTGTACTAAAGTCTGACTACGAGAGAGCATCTGCCCGTGTAAGCCTGAATTCTCAAGTTAAAAATTGGTTACGGACAGGTATTAATATTAGTGGCATTATTGTTAAATCTAACCAGGCCAGTGCAGGCGATGATAATACTTCAAGTATCGTTAATCCTTTTGTGTTTGCAAGACGTATAGGTCCAATTTACCCAGTTCATGCTTATAGTAATACCGGGGTTCCCATCATGGATGCCTTTGGAGCACCTATGTATGACTATGGCCAGCATACAGGTGCTGTTAACCGGCCTCAAGGGGCATTTCCAGGCCGGCATGTGATTTACGAAACAGAGCTAAATGAGTCGATATCCTCTAGAAATAGTATGATTGCCCGCACATTTCTCGAAGGTAAATTTCTTCGGGATTTTACAATTATGGCTAATGTAGGATTGGATTTAAATAACGTTCGCACAAAAGGATTTCAGAATAAAATAGTTGGTGATGGTGTAACTGCTGGAGGCACATCATCCACTTCTTCGAATGAGTATAGAACAGTTTCTATGAACCAACTTCTTAATTACAAAAGAAGTTTCGGTCGCCACGATGTAAGTGTATTGCTGGGACATGAAAATCAGTGGGTAGATGAAACTTATTTCAGTGGAAACCGGAGAGGTATGAATTTGGATGGTAATCAGCAGCTCGTGAATTTTGTAACACTAGGTGGTGTTACTGGAAGCTTTGATAATCTTCGGAGAGACGCCTATTTTAGCCGGGTGGGCTACGATTTAGACAACAAATATTTTGTTGAACTTTCTTATAGGAGAGACGGATCGTCCCGCTTTTCTCCAACAGCCCGCTGGGGTAATTTTTATTCCGTGGGAGCTTCCTGGTTTATAAAGCGTGAATCTTTTATGAAAAATGCGGAGTGGCTCAACGAATTGAAAGTTAGAGCTGCTTACGGTACAGTTGGTAATGATGCCTTAAGTACCTATTATGAGTACCAGGCACTTTACGGGTTAGGTTTTAATAATGCTGCAGAGCCTGGTGCTATTGCTACTAAATTGAATAATGTTGACTTAACATGGGAAGTGAATAAGACATTGAGCTTAGGCATTGATTTCGGGTTATTCAAAAATAGGATTTCCGGTACGATTGAACTCTTTAACAGAACATCCTCTGACTTGTTATTTGATGTGCCCCAAGGCTTATCATCTGTAGTAACAACACGTACGGAGAACATAGGCACCATGTCCAATAAAGGGATAGAGCTACAATTAAATGCCGATATAGTGCGGGCAAAAAGCATCAATTGGAGTGTACAGATTAATGGAACCAGTCTTAAAAATGAAATTACCAAACTACCGGGCGGCAAACCAATTACAAGCGGAACTAAAAGGTTGGAAGAAGGAAAAGATTTATATGCTTTCTACCTTAGACAATGGTATGGTGTAGATCCAACTGATGGCGCAGGTCTTTATTATGCGGTTCCCGGAATTGCTACAGGTTATAGAATATCAAAGACAGGGGACACTGTTGTAACAAATCCAACCAATGCAAGATTTGACTACTCAGGTTCTGCTATTCCAGAATTTTTCGGGTCTGTTGGAAGCACTTTTGAATTTAAAGGCATTGGATTATCTTTTTTGCTGAACTACCAGATTGGCGGTAAGTTTTATGACGGTAACTATGCAGGTTTACTCACACCATCATATGGTGCTTCTCTACATGCAGATGTTTTAAAATCATGGCAAAACCCAGGCGACCTATCTGATTTTCCAAGGTTAGAT
>JAQBNG010000105.1 GCA_028288675.1 Flavisolibacter sp.
TTTTGTATTGTGCACTTTTCCCGAATGCAGGTCAGTACATCCTGCAGTTGCCGTCGTTGGGCACAGTGATAATGCACATCATTTGTTGCAACAAGAGGAATAAAGAATTGCTTTGAAAGCTGCGATAAACGATAAAGCTGCTTGCTGTCATCGCCATTATAACGACGGGTGATTGCCAATGAAAGATAATCGCCCAGCACTTCTTTATACGTTGATAATTCTTGTAAGAAAGAAGAATCAAACTGAAAGTTTTCGTTTAATGTTTCAGGTGCCAGCACAATAAAATGGAGGCCCTGACTGTATTGGAAAACATCAGCCTTATATAAATAGCATTCGCCTTTTTCCGCACGAAGGTTTCCTGTTGACAGTAAGGCACAAAGATTTGCCCAGGCTTTACTATTTGTTGGATACGCTAAGAGACTTGGACCATCGAGCAAGTCCAGCCGGCAACCCGGAATAACACGAACGCCGGCCTTCTTTCCGGCAACATGTGCACGAACAACACCGGCAACTGTATTTCGATCTGTAATTGCAAGGATGCTATATCCAAGCAAAGCAGCTTGCTCAACCAGTTCATCCGGGTGAGATGCTCCTCGAAGAAAACTAAAATTAGTAGTGGTTTGTAATTCTGTGTACTGCATATCCTTCAATGATCAATACGAGAAATGAATGAGCTATTTACAAAACTCATCATGCAAAAAATCCATGCAAGAACCATTTTGGCGATGTTGTTTCATTATAATGTCCGGAACGAAAAAGCCAGTAACGCCGGCCTTCTTCATCTTCCACCGCATAATAATCTCTGTGCTCACCTTCCTGTATCCACCACTCCTGTTCAATGCGTTCCGGCCCATCTGCTTTCACAATCTTGTGCAATTGATCTCTATATCTAAAACTCATAGGAGGATAATCTGGAATAGGTGCGGTTACATCAACTACCTCTGGCGGAGTTAGTACCTGCAAGGGTCGTGGTCTATCAAGCTTCCAGTCAGTGGTTGGTTCTTCAGTTAAGATAGAAGTACCCTTGAAAGATCGCTCCGGCCAATAATGTTCCGTTGGTAAAAATCGTTGAACGGCGTCTTGCCCAAACCTGGCCGCATAGCGGTCCATTAAGTCCAATACTTGTGTATCAAGTGAGCTGCTATTTGTTTGCCACAAGCCCTCTTGTTTTACTACAGCCTCTTCAACTACAGTAGCTTCCAACAGAAATAATTCAATACCTTCTTTGGGTTCAATTGTAGAAATTTTTATACTGAAAAGTTGAAAAAGATGCTCAGCATTTTGTGATGGCTGGTTAGTGCTGATCTCAATACCGGATGTGCCTCCATCCATTCTATAGGCACGAAAAATAGCGGTTCGTAATCCCTTGCCTTCTTTACATAAACGTGAGCACAAATTCGTTAACAGATGTTGAAGCGCTATTTCAATTCCTACTCTTGTTTTAATTGGTTCAATACATGGCAGACGTTCGTTGTAAGGTTCGATAGGATACACGGGCACAATGACCTCTTCCTCTTCACCAATGGCCTGTCGCAATCGTTGCAATAGTGTAGTACCAAAACGGCGACGCAATGATGTATGTGGGATACTGATCACATCTTTTATCTGCCGTAAGCCAAGCTTCTGTAAAACCGAGATTGTTTCCTCGCTTAATCGTAAGGCAGTTATGGGCAAGGGTAATAAAGTTTCTACCTGGGCCCCTTTCTCAACAATCATCTGATTACCGTATCGTGCTACTGCCCAGGCACATCCAATAGTATCGGCCATGGCAGCCCGAACGGTATAACCTCTTTGAGATAACCGACTGGTTATATCTTTTAAGTAGGCTTCTTCACTACCCCAAAGATGTGTGCATCCTGTGGCATCTAATATTATTCCGTTCGGATAATCGGCAGCAGCAGATGGTGTAAAACGAATACACCATTCAGCAATTCTATCAGGCAGTTGGGTTGTTAGTGTTGGCTTGTCATCAATCACATGCAGCGAGGGATACAAAGCCTTTGCATCAGCAAGCACCATGTTCTTGCGAATACCTTGTGAAAGTGCCAACGAATTAGCAGCAGTGATGACGACACGGTTGCGGACAATAGCTTTTAAAACAAAAGGTTTGTCTTTCAGGAAGGGTTGTTTGCGCACATGCCAATCAGTAGTCAAATAGGGAAACCAGATTGATATAAATCGTTTGCTCATATCAACCTGTTTGTGTTTGTACCGCTTTATGAATAAGAGCAAGTTTGGAAACATAATGAAAGTCACCATTCGACCATTCGATATCCCAGGTGCCGGGTATGCCGTTGCGGGCTTTTAAAAGTTTCACCTGCCAGCGGGGATGGCCAAGTCCAGGAAAACCATCTTCCACTTTTGTATGCAATGGCTTAATATGCCAACGGGAAACAGCAGTGGTTAGTAAATTTTTAGGATTGTTTCGAAGAATAAAACAACCAACACCAGCATCTTCAATCGCCAGTTGAAAACGCCGGCTGGCTGTAAGGCTCATCTCCGGCATCTCGCCTATTACAGCCGATAGCGACGAGCACTTCAAAGCTTCATTAATAGCCCATGAAATGTCTTTCTCTTTCTTTACATGCAGGAATAAAACCTGGCTTGGTTGAAGGCCAAACCACTTTAACGATGGTGGAAATAGTTTGCATGATGAACTAATCCATACTACAGTACCACCTTTATAAATACGGGAAGAAAGAATTCCTGCAATGAATGCAGATGAAGCAGTAGCTTCTTCTTGGCTAGAACAAAAAAATTCATGCAAAGCAGCAAAAGGAAAGACATTGTTTGGAAATGCTTCATTAATACGACCTAACTTTTTTTCTTCATTTAGCAATGGCTCTCTGAATCCTTCGAGTGTGAGGATTTGCTTTTTTAAACTGCGGAATATTTCTTGTTTCTCATTCATAGTTTTCTCCTCTAAAACAACTTCCCCTGCCCTCCTGGCCTTCTAAAATTGCTTCCGTCCAGGTCCCACCGTTCTGCATTCATGCCATATAGCTTTCCGTATTTTTTATATTGCTGCGCTACTATTTGCGCCATCGCTCCTTCGCCACGCATGCGTACTCCCCAGCGACTATCATTCACTTTTCCGTCATGGCCAGCTTCTATCAGGTGCCATACTTTATCGGCACGATCAGGAAAGTTTTTATAGAGCCAGTCATGAAATAAAAGTTTGATAGCGCCATTCAATCGAATGAAAGTGTATGCTGTAAACGTGGCGCCGGCATCCTTGGCCGACTTCATGATGTGTTGCATTTCGTGTTCGTTCAAACCCGGTATCATTGGCCCCATCATGATGCCCATACGAACTCCCACTTTGCTTAATTCTTCAATCACACGTAAGCGTTGTTTGCCTGTTGTGGTGCGGGGTTCCATTACTTGTCGCAGGCTATCATCAAA
>JAQBNG010000125.1 GCA_028288675.1 Flavisolibacter sp.
AATAACTGTATAAAATGCCGCTGACAATTCTTACCTGTTCCAATGGAGTTAGATAAGAATTTAATTCGAGCCAGATATTGCGACGCATCTTTTCCATCTCCAGCAAAACAGGGCCGGTAGATAGTTCGGGGTATTGAAACTTTGAAACCAGCAGGGCGCCTACCAGCATATCATGATGTCCGGAGTGATTCCATTGACGAAAATCTTCGGAAAGATCTTTATAATGCAGCCTGTGAATGATCATTTCAATCCGCTCCTGTATCTCTTCATCAGGCGTTGTTTCCCACAGGTGTTCAAGGTTGGGAATAATAGTACGGCCAAGGTCCATTATCTTATTCGTTACCGCGCCAAACACTTCCCGGTCAGGGTCGTCAATTAATTTTAAAAGGGCCGATATTTCTCTGTTTTCTTCCATTCACTCAACACTAAAAAATTTATGCCTTTTTTCTTGCGGCTGTTTTTTTTGAAGCAGCTCTCTTAGCTGGTGCTTTCTTTGCCGCAGCCTTTTTGCTAAATGCTCCCGGTACCTGCCGCTCAATCATTTTTTTCACATCATCCAATGGCACAGAAGCTATTTCTTCAGCACTGTATTTTTCACCACCTTCCTTTCTATCCAGCTTCAGCATTTTTTTACCAAACCTGAGGAAGGGACCCCAGCGGCCATTTTCAATACTGATCTTTTCGGTTGGCCATTGTTGTATATAACGATTTGATTCCTTCTCAACTTTCTTCGCAATTAATTCATTAATGTCGCTTTGCGAGAGGTTGTCGAAGTTATAAGCCCTCGGTACATTAATATACAGATCGCCATACTTGATAAAAGGGCCAAAACGTCCTTTGCCTTTTGTTACCGGCTGTTCATTATAATGGGCGATGGGTGCATCAACGATCTGCTTATCTTTTATCAATTGAATGGCTCTTTCCAGGTCCACATCTGTTGGTTCTTCACCCTTTGGTAACGATACAAAGGCCTCACCCCATTTTACATAAGGGCCAAAGCGGCCATTATTTACAGCTACTTCCTGTCCTTCATATTCACCTAAGGTTTTCGGTAATTGAAAAAGCGCTAATGCTTCATCTAAAGAAATAGTTTCGATGCTTTGCGATGCTTTTAATTTGGCATAGCGTGGCTTTTCTTCGTCTTCCGATGTACCGATCTGTACCATCGCACCATATTTACCCATGCGGGCGATGATGGGTTTTTTGCTGGTGGGGTCAGTACCAATTTCTCTTTCGCCGCTGATGCGTTGTGCGTTTTCTATGGTGTTATCTACATCTTTCTTAAAAGGATTGTAGAAGTCGTCAATCATTTTATTCCAAAGAATCTTCCCTTGGGCTACTTCATCAAACTCACCTTCAATACGTGCAGTAAAGGTGTAGTCCATGATATCGTCAAAATGCTGCTTTAAAAAATCGGTTACCACCAGGCCTAAATCGGTCGGAAACAACTTTGACTTTTCAGCGCCGGTATTTTCGGTTTCTGTTTTTTTGGTGATCTTATCATCGCTTAGTGTAAACACATTGTAATTGCGTTGCATCCCTTCCTTATCCCTTCTTTCAACATAAGTTCTTTTTTGAATGGTAGAGATAGTAGGCGCATAAGTTGATGGTCGCCCAATACCTAATTCTTCCAGCTTTTTTACCAGTGAAGCTTCCGTATATCTAGGCAAGGCACGGGTATAACGTTCAATGGCTTTCATCTCTCTAAATCCAAGACGTTGTCCGGAACGCAACGGTGGCAGAATGGCTTCACCGTTTTCTTCTCCATCTCTGTCTTCATCATCAACATCCTCCCGGTAAACTTTTAAAAATCCTTCAAACTTCAGCACTTCACCTTGCGCGGTTAACTCTGCATTATTAGTAGAGATGCCAATCTTCGCAACCGTTTTTTCTAACTCCGCGTCGGCCATTTGAGAGGCCATGGTCCTCTTCCATATCAGTTCATACAAACGTCTTCCATCAGCATCTTCAACGCTGGTGGTTGACATATAAGTTGGGCGAATAGCTTCGTGAGCTTCCTGTGCAGAACTGCTTTTTGTTTTGAATTGCCTTGCTTTATGATACTTATCGCCATAAGATTTTGTGATAGCTGCCTGGATATCTCCCATTGCCGTCTCGCTTAGGTTCACACTATCGGTACGCATGTAGGTTATGTTACCGCTTTCGTAAAGCTTTTGCGCTACAAGCATTGTTTTACTAACACCATAACCAAGTTTGCGGCTTGCTTCCTGCTGAAGGGTAGAGGTAGTAAAAGGTGCAGCCGGCGTACGTTTGGTTGGCTTTACCGTCACGTCCTTTACAGTATAATTTGCACCGATACATTCTGTTAGAAATCTTTCGGCATCCTCTGCTTTCGAAAACTTTGTCCCTTCCGCCTTAAAAGAAATTTGGCGTGCTGCAGCATCAGGAGCAGTAAAAATAGCTTCTACTTTATAAGAGCTTTGCGAAACAAAAGCATTGATTTCTCTCTCCCTTTCTGCGATCAACCGCACCGCCACGCTTTGTACACGGCCAGCGCTTAGGTTATTCTTTACACTGATTTTTCGCCATAAAACAGGGCTAAGCTCAAAACCTACGATCCTGTCTAATATCCTACGTGCCTGCTGGGCATTTACGAGGTTCATATTTACGGTTCTTGGGTTAGCAACAGCAGCCTGGATAGCAGGCTTTGTGATCTCGTGAAAGACGATTCGTTTTGTTTTGTAAGGATCGAGGCCAAGCACTTCGCACAGGTGCCAGCTTATGGCTTCACCCTCACGATCCTCATCCGTTGCCAGCCAAACCTCTGTACTTTTTTTGGCTGCAGATTTTAACTCATTCACCACTTTTATCTTTTCATCGGATACAATATAAGTAGGCTTATAATTATTTTTTATATCAATACCCATGTCGTCTTTTTTCAGGTCACGAATGTGCCCGAAACAACTTCTCACTTCAAAATCCGACCCCAGTATTTTTTCAATGGTTTTCGCTTTCGCTGGTGACTCAACAATCAACAAATTCTTCGGCATAGCTCTTATTTACGTTCGTATTTTTTCTGCTTGCGAACATGCAAGTATAAGGGAAATGTGCTTATTATTTTTATAAGAGGATTTTTAAGGCGTAGTGGTTGCCTTCTGTTTTTTAATCACCGGCCGCATTGCACTCACCAGTTTTTTGGCCCACCTGGCATACTCTTTTGCCGAGGGGTGCAATCCATCGCCGGTAACTAATGAGGCATTTTTTTTAGCCATACGGCTGCCCTTTGTAATTTCAATATACTGCACGTTATATTGTATTGATAAGGCTTTGTTCAATGCGTTGTATGCATCAATTTCTATACTTATTTTTTCTGCATTAAGGGCCTGGCCGAAAGGCGTATATCCATAATCCGGGATTGATATCATAAACACATTCTCAGGTTTATTGTTGGCTAATTCAATGCTTTTTTTCAGCAAACGCTCCAACTGTTCTTTGTATTCGATTATGCTGCGGCCACGATATTGGTTATTCACCCCAATCAAAAGTGAGACATAATCGTACTTGGCTAACAAATTATGTTTGTTGATGCCTGATTCTAACTCATCTCCGGTCCAGCCTGTTTTTGCAATGATCTCAGGCCCTGCAAAATGATAGCCTTCTTTACGTAATAATGAAACCGTTTGGTAAGGAAAATTTTTAGTAAGTAGAACACCTTCACCAATGGTATAGGAATCGCCAAGCGCCAGGTAAGTATAAAGTGGTTTGCAATTACAAGTGTAGTGCATAGTGTCATTGCTTTGTGATAGGGAAAAAAGCGGCAGGAATAAGATAGCCAGCCATTTCATAGAAAACCGATTACGGAATTAATGGTACCCTGGTCACGGTAAATCCTGCTATGTCCTAAGCCTTCGCTAATGACAAATTTAAAATTAGGATAACTCTTTGCCATGATGGGCGCCACATCTGCCAACGGCGTTAAGGTATCGTCCTTATCCTGCAAAAACAACACCTGCGCTTTTATATGAGCAGCCGCACGGGCAACGGAGTACCATTCGGGTGGCTTGTTATTGGCTTCTGTAATTAACCGGTCAAATTCTTTTCTCACTTCGTTATCCAGTTTTAAAAGACTAAAAAAATTATTCATCGCAGTTGTTGATTCAGTGGCAGGAGCCATAAGAACAACCTTCCAGCTTTCATCATGCGGTATTTGTTCAAGCCCCAGGCTTAGGGCCAGCCCACCAAATGAATGAGTAATAAACGAAGTAACCGGTCCATAGGTTTGGAGAATGTGAAGAATAAAATTTTTGTAATCCACTGCATGAATTCGTTTGCCGCTACTACCCCCATGCGCCGGTGCATCAAAAGCTAATATCTCGTATCCTTTTTTTTGCAGGGGGCCAATGTATTTATAAAAATTAATGACACTGGATTCAAAGCCATGAAGTATCAAAACCTTTTTTTGCGAAGGATGGTTAAATCGAAAGCCGTTAATCGTTTCACCCTCTAAAGTGAATTGCAGCTTTTCTGCTTTTTGAAAAAGCAAGGGAAGCTCTTGTTTCACTCTCGACTGCGGCGTTGTAAAAAGTTCAAATGCTTTTTGAGCTGCGCTTTTTTTTGAGATCCCACTAAGCAGGGCAAACTTTGTTCTGATATATTTTAATCCGAGCTTTTGTACAAACGTCATAGAAAAGAATGGTGTGGTGAACAAAGTTCAGCGGTTTGAAACGAACTTTAATCTTTCAACCAAACTTTTATATAAACACTATTGCATGGATATTGTAATCATTGGCACCGGAAACACCGCTACGGTATTAGGTAGAAAGCTGCGTAACGCCGGTCACCGCATCGTGCAGGTGTACGGCAGAGATAATAAGGAAGCAAGTGAACTGGCCTATGAGCTAAACACCGACTCAACCAATTACTGGAATGTTGTTAACCGCAATGCCGACCTCTATATCCTGGCGGTATCGGATATAGCTATCGAAGAAATTTTACAGGAGCTGCGCCTCCCGGATAAGACAATCGTGCATACAGCGGCATCGGTGTCGAAAAATATATTAAAAGAAGGCAGCGAACATTTTGGTGTTTTTTATCCATTGCAAAGCTTAAAAAAAGAGATTGACCATCTTCCCGAAATACCTGTTATTATAGACGCCAGTGATAAGGCCACTTTGGATATGCTGGACGTGCTGGCACATTCCATTTCTGATAAAGTAGTAGAGGCCGGTGATGAAAAGCGGGCCAGGCTCCATCTTGCTGCCGTAGTGGTCAATAATTTTACTAACCATCTTTTTGCATTAGTGGAAGCCTATTGCAAGGCAGAAGGGCTTGATTTCAATTTATTGCTTCCGCTTATTAAAGAAACCACGTCAAGGCTGAATGAAATTTCACCGTCAAAAACACAAACCGGTCCTGCGATAAGAAATGATCAACCAACTATAGAAAAGCATTTAGAGTTGCTTCAACAGTACCCGCAATTGCAAAAGATGTACGAATTGTTTACAAAAAGCATCAGGCAAAGTAGATAAGAAAAGGTTTTGAGCTGTGAGCCTCTTAATGCAGTTTTTGATTCTCGTTACTTGGGGCCAATAGCTCACTGCTTTTCTGTTACATTTGCGCCGAAACCCAAATGATGTACACGATTAAAATTAATTTTGAACAAGCCGGATTACCGCCTGTCACCTTAGAAGGCATTGAAGATGGGCAAAGCTTGCTGGAAGTTTGCCTGAAGCATGATATTGAATTGCATCACAACTGCGGCGGAGTATGCGCCTGCAGCACCTGCCATATCTATATAAATAAAGGCGAAGAGTTTTTAGAAGAATTATCTGATAAGGAAGAAGATTTTATTGACCGGGCAGTAAATCCACGGTTAAATTCCCGGTTAGGTTGCCAATGCCTTTTGTTAGAAGATGGCGGCGAAGTGGTAGTTACATTGCCCGACCAAACGCAATTTTTAGGAGAGTAGTTAATTAGCCAATACGCAAATGTGAAAAGGGGTTTTGAGACAGTACCAGGTATTCTTCATTTTCACATTTGCTAATTTTCACATTTTCACATTTGCATTATGAACCAGTTTGAACCGCCGATATATTGGAATGATTATGAAGACATCGCGTTAAAGCTTTATGAACGCTTCGGCCCTGACTTTCCTGAAGCCAAAATTTATCGCCTGCGATTTACCGATTTACTAGAATGGGTATTACAGATCCCGGGTTTTGCAGGCACCCGGGAACAAAGCACAGAAGGGCATCTGGAAATGATCCAGAGCTCATGGGTGTATGAGTGGAGAGATAACCAGAAATAATTCGATAATCAGCTAATGTGCTATTTTGCTAATAAGGTCGCTCCAATAATTAGCACATTGGCCAATTAGCACATTAGCATATTTAATGAACGTATTAGAACTCTTCAGGTCCATTACCACCTTTGTGTTTGATATAGACGGCGTGTTAACCGATGGCACTGTGCTGCTTTTGGAAAATGGTTTGCAGGCAAGACAAATGAATGTAAAAGACGGGCTGGCCTTGCAGATGGCGATAAAAGCCGGCTACCGCGTAATGATTATTTCAGGCGGGACTTCAGAGCCGGTGATCAACCGGTTACAATATTTAGGGATAGAAGAAATTCACCTGGGTTTAAAAGATAAACTGAAATTTTTTGAAGGTATCAGGACGCAATATGGCCTTAGCTGGAGCGAAGTTTTATACATGGGCGATGATTTACCCGACATTCCTGTTTTAGAGAAAGCCGGACTTTCATCTTGCCCTGAAGACGCTGTGCAGGAAGTAAAAAACATCTCTAAATATATTTCCCATTTACAAGGTGGAAAAGGCTGTGTCAGGGACGTTATAGAGAAAGTACTGAGGTTGAACGGTCATTGGAATTATGTTCCCGAAATTGCATCACGATAAATTTTTTTAATGAATTTAGTAAGCGCTTTTTTTCGCTTGATCCGCTGGCCTAACCTTGTCTTTATTTTACTTACCCAGACGCTTTTTTACTTCTGCATTTATTTACCATTGTACCATCAGCACAAAACCGGCAAGCTGGTTTTGTTAATGACTGCATCCGTCTTTATCGCGGCTGCAGGTTATATCATTAACGATTATTTTGATCTGAATATCGACCAAATCAATAAGCCGCAAAAAAACGTGGTTGACAAAGTTATTCATCGCCGCGGAGCTATTATATGGCATTTAATATTAAGCTTTGCAGGCATTGTAATTACTGCTTTTGCAGTTGGCTTGCACCATTGGTATTTAATGTTGGCGAACGTTTTCTGCATAGCGCTTCTTTGGTTCTATTCTACATCATTTAAACGGCAATTGCTTGTTGGTAATATTATCATCTCTATACTTACAGCCTGGACAATCCTGATACTGTTTTTTGCTTTCTCATCGCCAAGTAACGCGTTTAATACGGATGACCCCGTATCGGTAAAATTCTTTCGCCTTGCATTTTTGTATGCCGGATTTGCTTTTATTATTTCCTTGATAAGAGAGGCAGTGAAAGACATGGAAGATATGGAAGGTGATGCCCGCTATGGGTGCAGAACGTTGCCAATAGTTGCGGGGGTAAAAGCCACGAAAATTTACTGCGCCACCTGGCTAGTTGTCTTAATAGCCACTCTTGGAATTTTACAGGTGTATGTATTGCAATTTGGCTGGTGGCCTGCTGTACTGTATAGCGTACTATTAGTTATTGTTCCTCTGTTATATTCGCTGGCTAAACTTAGAAAAGCCACTTACACAAAAGACTTTGCACAACTGAGCAGCTATACCAAATTGATAATGCTGGCAGGCATTTTATCAATGATCTTTTTCTCTTTTTATTTTTAAGTTATGGCGAAATATATCCTGGCTTCTCAATCTCCAAGGCGAAAACAGCTTTTAGAATGGGCGGAAATAGATTTTGAAATTATGGTTGTGCCAACAGAAGAAACCTATCCCGATGGCCTCCCTCCCGAGGAGGTTGCCATACACATTGCGCTGCAAAAAGCGGATGCGGTAAGAAACAAAACAACTCACATTATTATCGCTGCCGATACAATTGTTGTATTGGGTACCGAAATTATTGGCAAGCCAAAAGACCGGGATGACGCCATCCATATCTTACATAAATTAAGCGGGCAACATCATAAAGTAATTACCGGCGTTGTTATAAAAGGTGCAGGTAAAGAAATTTCATTTGCTGATGTTACCGATGTAGAATTTCATCCGTTAACCACGGAGCAAATCACATTTTATGTTGATAAGTACAAGCCTTATGATAAAGCGGGTGCCTATGCCATCCAGGAATGGATAGGGGTGGTAGGTATCAAAAAAATTACCGGCGATTTTTATAATGTGATGGGATTGCCGGTGAGCAGGGTAGTGCAGGCACTTAGTAATTTCTGAGTCGGAAATTTAATTTCAGATTATAGAATTTGCTAACTTGTTGTCATGACCGAAAAACTGCTGCAATTCATTTGGCAATTTGGGTACTATAATAATTCCAACTTAACAACGGTTGATGGCGAATCCCTAACGGTTATTTTTCCGGGCACACTTAATACTAACCAGGGGCCCGATTTTACAGCGGCTAAAATTAAAATTGGCGACACAATATTGGCAGGAACACTAGAACTGCATACCAAAACAAGCGAGTGGAGAAAACATGGCCACGAAACAGATGCGCAATACAAGAACGTGATCTTACACGTTGTCTTCAGCCACGATGCGGATGTGAACGGCATACCTGTATTGGAGCTCGAATCAAGAATATCAAGCCTTTTACTTAGGAAGTATGCATCCTTTATGGATAATATTTCTTTTATAGCCTGTAGCAACAGTATAACGGAAGTGCGGGAATTAACCTGGGTTTCTTGGAAGGAAAGACTCCTGGCAGAACGGCTTCAAAGAAAATCTATCAGGGTGCTACAGTTATTAAGTAAAAGCAACGATCATTGGGAAGAAACCCTATGGTGGCTACTTGCTAAAAACTTCGGAAGTAAAATTAATGGCGATGCTTTTGAAGTGATGGCACAATCGGTTTCAACTAAGATATTAGCAAAACACAAAACATCCATTCATCAAATTGAAGCGATATTATTTGGACAGGCAGGCTTATTAAATGATGACTTTGACGATGATTATCCAAAGCTGCTGCAACGCGAATACAATTTCTTAAAAAAGAAATATAGCCTTCTTCCATCAGCGATACCTCTTTTATTCCTGCGTATGAGGCCGGGTAATTTTCCTACTATCCGCTTAGCGCAATTGGCAATGGTGGTTCATACAGGCTGTCATCTTTTTTCTAAGATTATCGAGGCGCAAGACGTGGCTGATATAAAGGTATTATTCGCAGTAACTGCTAACGACTTCTGGCATTACCACTATACCCTTCATGAGGCTTCATCTTTTAAAAAGAAAATGCTTGGAAGCACTACTATCAACAACCTTATCATCAATACTGTTGTACCCGTTTTATTCGCTTATGGCCTTCATCATAACGAAGAGAAGTATAAAGAAAAAGCGATTCGCTGGCTGGAAAGTCTTAGTGCAGAATCGAATTTAATTACAAAAGAATTTTTAAACTTAGGCGTTAAAATGGAAACAGCTTTCGATTCACAGGCGCTGATAGAATTAAAGAATGAATATTGCAGTCCCCGAAAATGTCTTGATTGCTCTGTAGGTAATTATCTGCTCCGTGAGGCAGCCGCAGCCTACCAAGCGAAAGACAGTTTACCGGTATAAAATTTCTAAACAGTTGCCTAAATTTTCTTTTCAACCGCTTTCAACCTGATTCCCTAAAGGGTAAATCGCCAATAAGAACCCGGTAACGCCAAACTCCAAACCCTAAACTCCAAACTAAACATCGTTTCCCTTATTTTTGCGGCTCAAATTTGCAGCCTTGGCTACTAAATTCACAAAAGAAACATATCTGTATTGGTACGAGCTTATGCAGCTCATTCGCCAGTTTGAACTGATGGCCGAAGAAAAGTATAAGATGGAAGGAAAGATCCGCGGCTTTTTTCATGCCTATATCGGGCAGGAAGCAATTGCTGCCGGATGTATGACAGCCACCCGTCCCGAAGACCTTTTTATTACCGCTTACCGCGACCATGGTCTTGCCATTGCTAAAGGAATTTCAGTAAATTCCTGTATGGCCGAACTCTATGGTAAAGCAACAGGCTGTGCAAAGGGCAAAGGAGGCAGCATGCACTTCTTCGGGAAAAAAGAAAACTTTTATGGTGGTCATGGTATTGTAGGAGCGCAGATTGGCACAGGTGCCGGACTTGCCTTCGCAGAGCAATACCGTGGCACTGACAATGTTTGTCTTACCTATTTTGGTGATGGTGCCGCCCGGCAGGGAATGTTGCATGAGACCTTTAACCTGGCCATGACCTGGAAGCTGCCCGTGATTTTTATTTGCGAGAATAACAATTACGCCATGGGAACTTCCATTCAAAGAACGTCAAACATTGTTGACATTTATAAGCTGGCGGATGCATACGAAATGCCAGCCGATGTTATAGATGGAATGAGTACCGAAGCAGTACATGAAGGTGTAACAAGAGCTGTTAAAAGAGCAAGGGAAGGTGGCGGACCAACTTTACTCGAGATAAAAACTTACCGGTATAAGGGTCACTCTATCTCTGATCCGCAGAAGTACAGAACAAAAGAAGAAGTGGAAGAGTACAAAGGCAAAGACCCAATTTCTTCGCTTTTGAAAACGTTGTACGATAATAACATGGCGACCGAAGAAGAAATTAAAGCAATAAACGAAAGAGTGGATATAGCTGTGACGGAATGCGTAAAATTTGCAGAAGAATCCCCTTGGCCGGATGACAGCGAGGTGTTGAAGGATGTGTATGTTGATCAAAACTATCCGTTCATCACCGATTAATTTTTTCCACCAAATAAACAATTCAATAAATGGCAGAAGTAAAAGGCGCACGACCTAGAACCGATAGTGAAGTAGTGGTTGAACGTGCAAAGAATTTTTGGGAAAGGTTCGGTAAAACAATAACCATCGCCTTAGGTGCAGTAATTGTTTTAGTTGGCGGTTTCCTTCTCTACAAAAAATTTATTAAAGAGCCTAAAGAGAAAAAGGGATACGATGCGATTTTTAAGGCTCAGGAATATTATGGCCAGGATTCTTTGGACAAAGCTTTAAACGGTGATGGACAATATCCCGGCTTTGAAAAAATAGCCAGTCAGTTTAGTGGAACGGATGCAGGCGAACTTGCAAATTTTTATGCAGGCAGCATCTACTTAAAAAAAGGATCTTTTGACAAAGCGATAAAATATCTCAAGGATTTTGATACGAACGCTCCGCAAGTACAGGCAAGAGCTTATAAGCTTTTGGGTGACGCACTTGCAGAAAGTGGCAAAGGAAAAGAAGCCATTGATTATTACAAAAAAGCAGCAAATCATTTTATAGAAGATGATGTAGCTTCTTCTGAAGCGCTTTTCTTAGCCGCTTATCTTGCTGATAAAGTATTAAATGATAAATCGCAGGCGGTTGAATTATATAAAGAAGTAAAAACGAAGTACAGTCAAACGCAATGGAGCTTTGAAGCTGAAAAGTATTTAGCAGCAAAAGGTGAATATAATGTGGAGTAACACTGGAGTTAGGATTGAGATCAAGACTGGTTTCACCAATTGAAATTGAACGATAAAATTTGAAACTTCTTCATGGCAGATATTGCGAATAGCAAATTGCTAAACGATATTGAAGGCATTCGCCAATTGGCGAATGCCTTTGTTGTTTTAGTGAAAACAGAATGGAATAGCGAGGTAGTAGATGAATTGGAAAGAGGCTGTCTGGATATTTTTAAACAGCACGAAATCACTTCAAAAACAATTGTTGTTCCAGGTGCGGTGGAAATTCCGTTTGCCATTCAGCAATGCTGGGCCGGCAATAATACGCCTACTGCATTTATTGCACTTGGGTGTATAATCCGCGGCGGAACACCTCATTTTGAGTATGTTTGCCAGTCGGTAACACAGGGAATTACAGCTTTAAATTTATCAATGCAAGTACCCGTAATTTTCGGCGTGCTTACCGTTGATACCATGGAACAGGCAAAAGAACGCATTGGTGGTATTCATGGGCACAAGGGCGAAGAAGCCGCAGTTACTTCCATCAAAATGATGGTACTCAACCAACAACTAAAAGAAGGTAGCATTTAATGGATATACAATTATTTATTCCCTGCTTTGTAGATCAGCTCTATCCACAGTCCGCATTTAATATGGTTGCTGTTTTAGAGAAGGCTGGTTGCAATGTTACCTACAATCCTAAGCAAACCTGTTGCGGACAGCCAGCATTTAACGCTGGTTTTTGGGATGAAGCAAGAAAGGTTTGCACAAAGTTCTTAGATGATTTTAGTGGTTCCAGTGTTATTGTTGCACCGAGCGCCAGTTGTGTTGGCTTTGTCCGCAATTATTACAGCAAGCTGTTTGAAAACTCTTCCCGTCATAATGATGTAAAAGCAATCTCTGAAAACATTTTTGAATTCTCGGAATTCCTCGTCAATAAATTAGGACAAACAAAATTTGGCGCAGAGCTGAATGGTAAAGCCACTTATCATGATTCGTGTGCCGGTTTACGTGAGTGTAAAATAAAAGGTGAGCCAAGAAAGCTATTGCAGAATGTGAAGGGTTTAGAAATTGTTGAAATGGAAGATGTAGAAACCTGCTGTGGTTTCGGTGGCACTTTTGCGGTTAAGTTTGAACCCATTTCTATGGCCATGGCCGAACAAAAAGTAGAGCATGCATTAGCCACCGGCGCACAATTTATTATCTCCACCGACCTTTCCTGCCTGATGCATATTCAGGGTTATATCGATAACAAGCAGTACAATTTAAAGACGATGCATATTGCGGATGTATTAGTGAGTGGAACAGAGTAACACTGTAAATACAAACCATCTATCAGACGCAAAATTTGCGTCTTTTTTATTATTGGTGACCAGCTTTTGTACTGCTACGAAGCGACATTGGCGACGCTCCGTTCATCAATAGAATTTCTATTGGCATTATGGGTGTTTGTCATCCCGACGAAGGAGGGATCTTTGAACTACATTATAAACGACCACTGAAAAAAGTAAAACTGCTGGCAATATTCATCAAGCTATTATCCACAGATCCCTCCTTCGTCGGGATGACAAGGGAGGTGTTTATGATAGCAGTAAGGTTCAATTTTTGAAGAGGCGATTGCAAAATGTTCAATAGAATTACAAAGCGTACAAGGGAGTGACACAACAGGCGATGATAGTAGTACAAAAGCTGGCTTAAAAAATTTTACTATCTGCTGGTTGCCACTTCTGCATTCTTTACCCTGTCATATAGTAAATGAATTAACCCATCCGCTAAACCAATTTTAGGAACAAAGATTTCATCAGCATCAGCCCAATTCATCACATTAATATAAATGAGTAGGGCTGGTACAATTACATCGGCCCTGTCCTCACGCAAATGGTAAAGACTGATACGTTGCTGAACCGTCAGCGCACTAAATTCTTTATAGTAGTTGCGAAGGGCTTCAAGATTTAATGCCTTACCTTCTTTGCGCTTGGAAAGCGAAAATATTTTATTGATATTGCCACCGGAACCAATGGCTGTAATGTGGTGATGGCCTCTTAATTTCTCACGGATAAAGTTGCGCATTTGCGACCAATGTTCCTGCGCCACCTGGTTTTTTAATAACCGTATGGTACCAATATTGAACGACTGCTGTGTAACCAATTTTCCATCACTGAAAAAGGTAAGCTCTGTACTGCCGCCGCCTACGTCAATATACAAATATGACTCCTGGCTGCTTAGGTTATCAGCAAAATGGTTTTCGTATATGTATTTGGCTTCGTCTTCCCCCGTAATCACTTTGATATCAATTCCGGTTTCCACTTTTACTCTTTCTAAAATTTCTTTTGCGTTGGTTGCATCCCGCATGGCCGATGTAGCCGCAGTTATCAAATGCTCGACTTCATATACATCAATCAGGTGCTTATATGCTTTGATAGTTGTAATGAATCGTTCCGCTTTGTCCTCGGAGATGGTGCCTGTTTCAAATACATCAAACCCTAACCTCAATGGCACCCTTACCAGTGAAATTTTTACAAATTCCGGCTTTGGCTGCGCCGTAGTGATTACATCGCTGATTAATAACCGGGCGGCGTTGCTTCCTATATCAATGGCTGCTAATTTCAATTGGCTGGTTTATTTTGTTGTGTAGATAAAAATAGGTTTCGTACTGTGATCTCACCTTTTCCTCACTGTCAGGGTTTTGCACGTAGGCATTGCTTTGCGCATTATCCAATACCCTTGTTTTTACGTTATCCTTTAGCTGGATTTCAATTATGTCCTTTAGTTCTTTTCTTATTTCAGGATCTAATATGGGGCAAGTAGCTTCAACCCGATGATCAAGGTTGCGCACCATCCAATCGGCAGAGGAGATAAAAATTTTTTCCTTACCTCCATTGTGAAAGATCCACACACGGGCATGTTCCAGGTACTCATCTACAATGCTTACTGCCTTAACCGGTTTTATAAATTTTTGATTTTCGGTAAGCATGCAAAAGATGCCTCGAACAATCAAAGAAACTTCTACGCCTGCTTTTGCAGCAGCATATAATTCATCAATGATTTCTTCATCAGACAAAGAATTCATTTTAGCGCAAATGCTTGCCGAAAGACCACGTTGGGCATTTTTTACTTCTACGCGAATCATCTTCACTACTTCTCTTCGTGCAAAATGTGGAGATGGCAGAAGGGTAGTACAGGCTTTTAAAAAATGGGTTCCGGTCTTGTGGTGTTCTATGTAATTAAAGATGCGGTTCGCATCCGTCATGATGGCTTTATTTGAAGTAAGCAGGCAATGGTCGGCATACACCCTGGAAGTGGCTTCGTTTAAATTACCGGTGCTGATAAAGCCATATTGAACAATGCTATCTGCCACCCGTTTACGAATGATACAAAGCTTTGCATGCACCTTCATATTAGGTATGCCGATTAAAACTTTTACACCGTCTTCTTCAAGACGTCTTTTCCAGGCAAGATTAGCTTCTTCATCAAAACGGGCTTTTAACTCAAGCATTACTGTTACCTGTTTGCCATTGCGAACAGCGTTAATCAATGCATTAATAATTTTTGATTGCTTGGCTAAGCGATAAGCTGTAATTTTTATAGAAGTCACATCCGGGTCAATAGCGGCTTCGCGTAAAAGATCAATTACAGGATTGAAGGAATGATAAGGAAAATGAAGCATGAGGTCACGCTGCATAACCAGATCTGTAACACGCTTTTCTTCCAGCGCAGGATGGTCCAGTGGCTTACGCTTTGCACTTTGACTTTTAAAAACCTGGCGGGGGAAATCCATAAACTCCCGAAAGTTATGAATGCGGCCACCGGGTATGATGTTATCCCGTTTTGTAAGATTAAGTTTACGAATTAAAAATTCAAGCAGGCCGGGGTCCATTTCCTTATCGTAAACAAATCGTACCGGCTTTCCTTTACGACGGTTTTTCAAACCTTTTTCCAGCTTCTCTATCAACGTTGTAGAAAGGTCATTATCAATATCAATTTCAGCATCCTTGGTAACTTTAAATACGCTGGATTGGTATTGATCATATCCAAAATAATCAAAGATTTCGGGCAGGTTAAAACGAATCACATCTTCCAATAAAATAATATGGTGCTCACCATCAGGGGACGGTAATAAAAGAAACCTGTTGAATGCCCTTGTAGGCACTTCAATAATAGAGAACATTCTTTTTAAGGCGGTTTCGCGTTTCCACATTACTACCCCGAGATAAAAAGATTTATCGCGGAGGTAGGGGAGTTCAGGAATACTTTCAATCATTAAAGGAATCACGTTGGCGCTTACTTCTTCATCATAATACGTGGTCACAAAATTTCTTTGCTCTTCGTTCAATTCTTTTTCAGTGATAAGAAAGATTTTTTGCTCCTTCATCTCCCCGAATATCACCTCCCAAATGCGGTTAAATTCACTTTGCTGACTTAACACTGTCATTTGAATTTGCTCAAGAATGTTTTCTGGGTTGTCTTCAAGATGCATTTTATCCTTAGCACCAACCTGGATCATACGTTTAAGTGTAGCCACCCGCACCCGGAAAAATTCATCGAGGTTATTGGAGAAAATACCGAGGAAACGGATGCGTTCACGAAGGGGTACTGAGGCATCACCAGCTTCCTGTAATACACGGGCATTGAAGGAAAGCCAGCTTAAATCGCGTTGAATTGTTTTTGCTTTTTGATGGGGCATGTAAGTATCCATAACATCAATAAATATACCTAAGAAAATATCGCTGCAGGTTATGCTTTATTCATTCTTTCAATGATGGATGTAGTAGAGAAGCCTTCAACGATAGGGTTAATTACTACCCGTCCTCCGCTGGCAATTACTTCTTTTGCCCCGGCAATATCTTCTGGTTTATAATCACCGCCTTTAACCAGAACGTCGGGTAGCAAGGCGATTATCAATTCTTTTGGTGTAGGCTCCGCAAAAATAATCACAGCATCCACCATAGCCAAAGCCGACATTACAATTGCTCTTGCGGCCTCATTATTCACCGGCCTGTTGGCGCCTTTCAAACCTTTCACAGAGGCGTCCGCATTAAGTGCCACAATCAGTTTATCGCCTTCAGTTGCGGCCTGTGTTAAAGAAGCAATATGACCGGCGTGAAGAATATCGAAACAACCATTTGTAAATGCAATGGAGTGTCCTTCTTCTTTCCATTTAGCTACTTGCAAATGAAGGTCAGAGAGGCGCAATATCTTGCTCTGTAAGCTTTGTTCTGGCTTCACTTTCTTTTTTATTTTTATTGTGATACGAAAAAAGAGGAATTAAAATCAGTCCGCCCAATACAATAATAACCGTTTGCACTGCCCATAATAGCCAGCCTAATGCGTTACCAATTGTTGTTTCATCTAAACCATATAATCCCATCAATTTTGAAACTAAAAGAGGATAAGCACCGATGCCGCCAGGAGTTAGTACCATTCCTACACTACCAACAGCAAGCGTAGTTAAACCACCCCCAATACCTAAGTGGGCGGTTTCCTGCAAAGCATAAATGCCAAGTGTAGTGCTTAGTAAATATAAAATCCATATAAGCAAGGAATGAAACATAAACCATCCTTTATGCTTAATAAAACGGATACTTTGCAAGCCATGAAAAATACCTTTTAAAACATTTTTGATTTTTCCAACTGCGTCAATATGCCCAAACCTTTTTAATAGTAAGTACATGACTGCAACAAAAATTATAAAGCCTCCTGAATACAAAATAATTTTTGTCACTGAAGTTTCACCCGTTTGATCACGAAAGAAATTTCCAAACAGCGACCCAACATATTCACCTATGACGTGGCCCTGAAAAAAAAGAGCTGCACAAAATACCAGGGCCAGACATACAACATCCACGGCCCGCTCCATAACAATCGTTCCTATGAGTTTATCAGCTCTCACATTTTCATATTTTGACAGGAGTGTACATTTCACTACTTCGCCTAATCGGGGGACGGCAGCATTTACCAGGTATCCTATCATTACTGCTGCAAATGTGTTGAACGTTGAAGGCTTGTAACCTAAGGGTTCCATCAAAATCTTCCAGCGAATAGCACGAATAAAATGGCTTAATAGAAGCATGATGAAAACAGGGATAATAAGCCAGGCCCTTGCCCTTTGCAGAGCAGCCTTTATCTGAAGCCACTGTTCATGCTCTATTTTCCGCACAGAAAGCCAGACGAATAAAATTCCAAGCCCGAGAAAAAAAAGGTATTGAAGTATGGTTACAAAGGGTTTCTTCATACGGAGTGAAGATAGAGATGAACGATTGAATATTAAACAAAGCAAGAACTAAGGAAAGAGTTAGCAATTAACAGTTTGTTAATTCAAAATGACGTTATCTATCAGCCTGATTGTACCTATATATGCTGCAACAACTGCCACAAGAGGATCATTGATATTTGTAGATGGTGCGAGAGTATCTGCATTAGCAATTTCAAAATAATCTACATTAAAACCTTTACCTTCTAAAAACGAGTAAGCTTCGGCCTTTACCTGAAGAATTGATCTATTTAGAAAATTGGATTTAACGAATAGCAGCGTTTCAAAAATGGCAGGAGCAAGTTCCCTCTGTTCAACCGATAAGCGAAGGTTACGGCTGCTCATTGCAAGACCATCTTCTTCACGAATAGTTGGCTCAATTGTCAGGCTGATATTATTTTGCTTACCTGTAAGTTCAATTAATTTATTTATCACTTTGCATTGCTGGTAGTCTTTTTGCCCCAGGTATAATCTATCAGGCATTATTATGTTTAAAAGCCGGTCAACAACCTGGCAAACTCCTTGAAAATGACCTGGCCGGAAGTGTCCCTCTAAAACAGTTTCGAGGCCATCCAGATCATATTCTTTTACCGCTTGATTATCAGGATATATTTCTTTTTCCGATGGAAGAAACAATATATCGCAACCATTGGTGATAAGCGCTTCAATATCTTTTTCAATAGTAACAGGATAATGCCTGAAGTCGTCGGCGTTATTGAACTGAGTAGGGTTAACAAAAATGCTGCATACGGTAATCCTGTTTTCATTTTTTGAAGAACGGATCAGCGCCAGGTGACCTTGGTGAAGCGCTCCCATTGTTGGAACAAATCCGGCCGAAACACCTTTTTTCTTCTGATCAGAGAGATAATCGCTAAGGTCTTTGGCCTTTTTGTAAACCGTCATGATACTGATTTAAAGCATTGCTGGTGCTGCACTTGCAAAATAAATACTTACCTTCGCCAACTTTCCGTTTTATATAAAACACATACAATGTCAGCAAAGAAAAGAATTTTATTTATTGCCAATGAAATGTCGCCTTATTTAGAGCTGACTGAATTTTCTGAAGTGGTAAATAGGCTGGCGATCAAGTCGAATGACAATAATTTTGAGGTCCGTTGTATCATGCCCCGCTTTGGCGCTATTAATGAGCGCCGGCACCGCTTGCACGAAGTAGTGCGTCTTTCCGGTATAAATGTTTCAATTGATAATGAAGATTTTCCATTGCAAATCAAAGTTGCATCCTTACCTAATGCAAGATTACAGGTTTACTTTTTAGATAACGAAGACCTCTTTAAGCGCAAATATGTTTTTACAAACGAAGCTGAAAAATGGTATGACGATAATGGCCTTCGGTCTATTTTCTTATGTAAAGGTGCTTTGGAAACAGTAAAAAAATTTGGCTGGCCTCCCGACATAATTCATTGCAGTGGCTGGATGACCGGCTTAGTGCCTGCTTATCTTAAAACAGTATATAAAAAAGAGCCTGTATTTGGGCATAGCAAAATTGTTTATACTATTGGACAAACAACGTTTAAAGAGAAGCTCGGTGCCGATTTTATAAAGAAAGCACTTATACATCCTCTGATCAAGGAAAAAGATTTAGAACCCTTTAAAGAAGGTACCAATGTAGCAATGATGCGTGGCGGTGCGACTTATGCGGATGCTGTTACTTTCGGTGTAGAAAAAGGGGATAAAAAACTGCTTGAAGAGTTCTCTAAAGTAAAAGGGAAAAAGACTTTACCTTATAACGCAGAATCTGATTTAACAGACTATTTACAACTGTATAACGACCTTGCGAGCAAGTAAAAGAATCTACTCATTCCATAATTATTTGCTGTGAATTTAAAAGGTTTGTCTGTACTGCTTTCTACTATTTTCCTTGTATTATTTTTTTCCTGCACAAAAATTAACGAAGCCACAGAATTGGGCGGCGACCTTATACCAGCGGTTGATAATGTGAATACATTTGATACTACTATAGATATTACCGCAGCTTATTTCCCTTTCAATGATTCTAGCAAACACTTGATTACAGATAACATGGCATTGGGTAGAATTAACGACCCTATTTTTGGGACCACTAATGCTGATATGTATTTCAATTTAAGCAGTACAGTTTATGGCACATCTCCATTTAAAGATTCTGTAAAGTTCATTGATTCGGTTGTTTTATCACTTGGTTATCAAGGTGGTTATGGCGATACATCAATAAGCAGTCAGGTAACTGTACAGGTTTCTGAGATAAATACAGGCCTTCAATTTCAGGATACAGTATTATATCGATTTGATCACCCTGGTTTTAACTCGGGTTCTGTTCTGGGAACAAAGACTTTTTCCGGCCCTCAGTTCAAAGATTCTACCAGGATTGGCTTTAAAAGTGATACTACGAAAGTGGCAAATGTTTTACGTATTCGTCTAAATAATTCTATTGGTGATAAATTAAAAAGTTTTGACGCAACTGCAACTGGTGGATTTAAAAACGACTCTTTTTTTCGAGAGAAGTTTAGGGGATTTGCTGTAAAAACTACTAATATAAGTGGCCCTGGTATGCTTGCCTATTTCAACCTGGTAGATTTTACAAAGTCCGCACTTATTGTTTACTACCGTAGTTCAAATAATGGTATAAAAGATACGGCAACAGCAACTTTCGTACACAGTTCTTACAGCCAGGCAAACTCAATTAAGCGTACCCCTGGCGGAAATTATTTGGCTAACCTAAATCAATCTTCATCTCAAAATTTATATATCCAATCATCACCCACGGGATCTTATGTAGGAATGGCAATTCCTGTACTTAGCAGTTTTCCAAATAGAGTAATTCACCGTGCGGAATTAATTGCGTACAAAGTATCGCCGGTTTTAGATAACTTGTTTGCTGTGCCAGCACGATTGCTCCTTGATCACAAGGGCGCAAGTAACGGTAAAGACAGCGCTTATATTTTTGAAAATGATTTACAGGCAGGTTTTGACGGCTCTTTAAACTTTGCATCATTTGGAGGTAACCTTCGTCCTGATAATTCTTACCGTTTCAATATTACCAGGTATGTACAGGGAATTGTAACAAGAAAAGAACGGAACGATAGCCTTCGCTTGTATGCTCCCTATCGAAGTAATTTATTTGCAAAAAACATGGGGCAAAGCATTTCTATCCCTAATCTTACTAACATAGCCAGTGGTCGGGTTGTTGTCGCTAACGGCAATTTTACAGATCCATCAAAACGATTACGACTGCGTATCATCTATTCCAACTTATAATATTATCGGGTGCCTATATTTGCACCCGATTTTGCTTTATACCCGAGGACCGCTCTTCCCGGCACAGAACCAAAATCATAATTACATCAACCTAAATTTTTTTTAATGCCTTATTTATTTACTTCTGAAAGTGTATCAGAAGGCCACCCCGACAAAATCGCTGACCAGATTTCTGACGCACTGATTGATAATTTTTTAGCCTTTGACCCTGACTCAAAAGTTGCCTGCGAAACTTTAGTTACAACAGGCCAGGTAATATTGGCGGGTGAAGTAAAATCAAAAGCCTATCTCGATGTACAGGAAATTGCCCGCGGTGTCATTCGCCGTATTGGATATACTAAAAGCGAGTACATGTTTGAGGCAAACTCCTGCGGAGTATTATCAGCTATTCACGAACAGTCTGCAGATATTAATCAAGGCGTTGACAGGGCAGCAAAAGAAGAACAAGGTGCCGGTGACCAGGGAATGATGTTTGGTTATGCAACTGCTGAAACAGAAGATTATATGCCTTTGGCTCTTGATCTGGCGCATAAGCTTTTACAGGAATTAGCTGTTCTTCGCCGCGAAAATAATATCATTCAATACCTGCGTCCAGATGCAAAAAGCCAGGTTACTTTAGAGTACGATGATAATAACCAACCTGTTCGAATAGACGCTATTGTTATTTCCACGCAGCATGATGATTTTGATACAGAAGCAGACATGTTGGAAAAAATAAAAAGCGATATTATCAACATTTTAGTTCCACGGATTACGGCAAAATATACCAAGTATGCCAACTTATTCAATAGCGAAATAAAGTATCACATTAACCCGACAGGTAAGTTTGTTATTGGTGGTCCGCATGGCGATACCGGCTTAACAGGTCGCAAGATTATTGTTGATACTTACGGCGGTAAAGGCGCACATGGTGGTGGTGCATTCAGTGGTAAAGACCCTTCAAAAGTTGACCGCTCGGCAGCTTATGCTACCCGTCATATAGCAAAAAACCTGGTGGCTGCAGGTGTGTGCGATGAAGTACTGGTCCAGGTTTCTTATGCAATCGGAGTTGCACAGCCGATGGGTATCTATGTAAATACGTATCGTACTGCAAAAGTTGAAATGAATGATGGCGAAATTGCTAAAAAGGTGGAAGCTATATTCGACATGCGTCCTTACTTTATTGAAGAACGTCTGAAATTACGTAACCCTATTTACAGTGAAACGGCTGCTTACGGACACATGGGCCGCAAGCCAGAAACTGTAACAAAAGAATTTCGCTCACCGGAAGGCAAGGTGGTAATAAAAGAAGTAGAACTGTTTACCTGGGAGAAGTTAGATTATGTTGATGTAGTGAAGAAAGCATTTAGCATTAAGTAATTAAACAGAATAGAAAGAGGCTGAGTTTTTCAGTCTCTTTTTTGCCTTGGATTGTTTAGTTAAAAATTGTACTTACCTTAGTACAAAATTAGACCATGAAAGTAAAAGAACCGGCCGTGGCCTATGAGACCCGCAACCCATTGAGCAAGGTTGCGGCAGGCAAAGCAAAAGTGGTTTCGCTGCACCAATTGAATTCGTTTGAAAAAATCAGCGCTATCCGCGAAGGTGTTTCAAAAGAAGAACTGGAGAACCTTAAAAACGGCGCCGGGTTAGATTATGATACGTTAGCGCAGGCCTTGAATGTGGCGAAAGCTACGCTGCACAATAAAAAAGGTAAAGCCAAATTTGACAAGTACATTAGTGAACGGGTATTCCTAATTGCCGATTTGTACTCGTTCGGTTACGATGTTTTTGGCAACCGGGAGAAGTTTAATGACTGGATGAAAACCGAAAACAGGGCTCTGGGAGGTATAACGCCAGTTAGTTTGATGGATACTTTGTACGGTACCGAAGAAGTAAAACACCTGATTGGCCGGATTGCTTACGGCGTTTACAGCTAATAATTATGGAAGTTTATCATTTGGGCTTGACGAGGTTTGCCCGGCAATTGACAGGCGAGGGTGCAAAGCTATTTGGTGGACGATGGAACTTAATTGGTTGTCCTTGTATCTATACAGCTGAATCCAAGGCATTAAGCGTTTTGGAGTATGCCGCAAATGTTTTACTAGAGCAAATGCCCGAGGATTTATCGTTCACTGCTTACGAAATCCCTGCTGATAGTTGGAGCCTCTTTTCTTCCAGCCAACTGCCTTGCAACTGGGCGGACACTCCGCCTGTGGGTACTGCGGAATGGGGCACTAAGCAATTGCAGGAAAATCTGGCCATCCGTGTTCCTTCTGTAATCATTCCTTCCGAGTTCAATTACATCCTCAACCCACTTCATCCCGATTTTAAAAAGGTGCAGATAAAAGAAGTCGCATCGTTTACTTTTGACAACAGAATCAAAAAATAACCATTTTGAAAAATTTTCGTCCGCAAAGCAGGCCCAAAAAAAGTACATTAATTATAGGTAGAAAAGCTGTGCTGGAAGCCATTCAAAGTGGTAAGGCTTTAGAAAGAATTTACCTGCAAAATACTGTAGGTGGTAAAGAGATCACAGAAATCACAAACCTTGCCTTTGCAAAAAAAATTCCCACTAATAAAGTTCCTATTGATAAACTGAATGGATTTAACGTGGGGCCGCACGAAGGTTGCGTAGCACTTATTTCTTTAATTCAGTACCAGGATCTACAGGAAGTAATTTCTTACGTGGTTGAAAAAGGAGAGGTACCGCTGTTTTTAATTTTGGACGGTATCACCGACATTAGAAATATCGGCGGTATTGCCAGAACGGCTTTTTGCACCGGCGTAAATGCCATCATCATACCCGATAAAGGTGTCGGCATGTTGAATGAAGACGCAGTACTGACTTCGGCGGGGGCTTTGGAGAAACTACCGGTTTGCCGAGTAAATAGTTTGATGAAAGCAATTGATGAACTGCACCTGAATGGAATTAAAGTTTTGGCCAGCGAAATGACGGCAGAAAAAAAGGTATTTGAAATGGATTTTACTGAACCGGCAGCAATCATTATGGGAAGCGAGGAAAAAGGAATTTATCCTGCACTGCTAAAAGTAACCGATGAACAATTCAAAATACCCATGATAGGAGAATTTGAATCATTGAATGTTTCAGTTGCAACCGGAATGATTTTGTATGAAGCGATGAAACAGCGTCAATTTGCAAATTCGAAAATCTGAAAATGAGTTTCCTAACGGATAATCCAATCATCCAACTAATCGAATGTCCCCGCGATGCGATGCAGGGATGGAAGGATTTTATCCCCACCGAAAAAAAAGTAGAATACATTAATTCTTTATTGGAAGTTGGATTTGACACAATCGATTTTGGGAGCTTTGTTTCGCCAAAAGCCATTCCACAAATGGCAGACACTAGGGAAGTAATTAAGAAGCTGAAAGTTGAAAGTTCAAAGTCAAAACTGCTGGCAATTGTGGCAAATGTTCGTGGGGCAGAAGAAGCTGTAACGTTCGATGAGATAACCTATTTAGGTTTTCCTTTTTCAATTTCTGAAACCTTTCAGCAACGAAATACCAATAGTTCAATTAAAGAAAGTTTAAGCAGGGTAGAAGAGATTCAAAGTCATTGTTTGAAGAATCGTAAGCAATTGGTAATTTATTTAAGCATGGGCTTTGGTAATCCGTATGGCGATGAATATAATGCGGAAATACTTTTAAAATGGGTTGATGAAATGGTGAAGAAAGAAATTAAAATTATTTCTTTGGCTGATACAGTTGGTGTAGCTACACCTGAACAAATCTCTGTTGCGTTAAATACGTTAGTTCCAAAATATCCTGAAACGAGAATTGGCGTTCATTTGCATTCTACACCTAACAATTGGAAAGAAAAGCTGGAAGCCGCGGTGGAAGCAGGTTGTAAAAGAATTGATGGCGCCTTAAAAGGTATCGGCGGCTGTCCGATGGCTGGAAATGATTTGGTAGGAAATATGAATACCGAGTTAATTATTTCTTACCTCGAAGAAAAAGGGTTGATAAAAGGTTTAAACAAAAATGCGTTGCAAAAAAGTCTTCAATTAGCCTCCGAAATATTTAATTGACCTTATATTAATTGGTGTAGTTCGTCGTTGATAATTCTTGTTATGAAATTTCGTTTTGAATTCGATATAAAAAAATTGCCCGAGCCAATCACCCATCAGCATAAACTATTGCTCATGGGTTCGTGTTTTACTGAAAATATTGGAGAGAGGTTGGAGAAGTACAAGTTCACTACACTTCAGAACCCTAATGGCATTTTGTTTAACCCGGTTAGTGTTGCCGATGCTATAACAGCATATGTTGAAGCGAAACGATTTTCACACGACGATCTATTTCATTATAACGAAGGCTGGCATAGCTGGAATCACCATAGCCGCTTTTCAGGAATCACTTCAGAAGAAGCTTTACAAAAAATAAATTCTTCTGTTATGACTGCCCACAACTTTTTAAAAGAAGCGGATTATGTTTTTATCACTTTAGGTTCTTCCTGGGTTTACACGTTAACGGATAAGGCAACCAAGGGTAAGACCGGGTCGGTTGCAGCTAACAATCATAAAGCACCGGCTGACTGGTTTTGCAAAAGGTTGATGTCACCCGAAGAAGTTATACAAGTTCTGGACAAGGTCATCCATAGCCTGTTTTTGTTCAATTCAAAAATCAAAATCATTTTCACAATCAGTCCTGTACGCCATTTACGGGAAGGGGTGGTGGAAAATAACCGCAGCAAGGCAACACTCATTCATGCCGTGCATCATTTGGCAGATAAGTTTGACAAGCTTTATTATTTCCCCGCGTATGAATTAGTAATTGATGATTTGCGTGATTATCGCTTTTATTCAGAAGACCTGGTGCATCCTAATTATTTCGCCACGCAATATGTTTGGGAAAAGTTGGTAGGTTCCTGCATGGATGATAAAACAAGGATATTAATGGAAGAAATACATTCTATTAACCTGGCGTATCAGCATAAGCCATTCAATTCTTCTTCAGAACAACATAAAAAATTTTTGCAATCACATTACCAAAAGGTAAATGCTCTATATGAGGCCCATCAACATTTGAATTTTGAAAGGGAACTTAAATATTTTTCCCAGGAATAAATTTTGTCAGGATAGGCCAAGAGTTTATCCGGGTATCTACTAATGTATTCTGTCGCCACGTAATTCTAACCCATTCATAACTTCTGCTTCATAAGCCAGCCATTCATTCCAGCGGGCCCGCACTTTTTCTTTATTAATGTAAGTATCAGCTAACTCAATAAATAATGTATAGTGGCCTGCTTCGCTTTCCATAAAACGACGGTAAAATTTGCGCAGGTACTCATCATTCAATCCTTCGCTTAACCTTTTGAATCGTTCACAACTGCGGGCTTCAATCATGGCCATCATTAAAAGTTGATCCAAAAGCCTGCCTTCTTCTGCGCCACCTTTTTGGCAAAACTGTATCAGTGCTACCACGTATTCATCTTTGCGCTGCACGCCTAAGCTTAATCCACGTTTATGCAACTCAGCTAATACTAAACGAAAGTGTCCCCATTCCTCGGTAACAATAGGAGCAAGGGCAGTCACTAGTTCTTCTTTTTGACTATAGCGTTGAATTAGAGACATACAAGTAGCCGCGGCTTTTTGTTCGCAGTAAGCATGGTCGGATAATACATCAGCTAACGAAAGCTGTGCAAGGTTTACCCAACGTGGATCAGTTGGAAATTGCAAGCCGAGAATAGCTTTGGTGTCAACGGATACTGTGTGTTCATCATGCGTCATAAAACAAAAATAAGAGAAGGTCTGAAATGGTCTGGCTAGTTATTATCCTATCACCGTATAGAAAAACTTAACTACTTCTTAAAGCTATCAATTCCGTATTGGTACAAAACCCATTTTCCCTTACCTTCGCCGCCAAAATAAGTAAATTAAAAACGGTACCTAATTCGGGTATTAAACAAAAATCGTTAGCGATGTCATTAACAAAAGAAAAAAAAGCCGGCATTTTTACACAGTTTGGTGGTGCTGCAACTAACACGGGTTCTATTGAAGGACAGATTGCTTTAATTACTGAAAGAATGACTCAAATCTCAGGTCATCTTCAACAAAACAAAAAAGACTTTTCTACCCATCGTGGTTTAATGCACCTTGTAGGCCAGCGCCGCCGCTTGCTAAACTACCTGCAAAAGCACAACATTCAGGGCTACCGCGAACTGATTGAAAAATTGGGCATCAGAAAATAACTATACTATTTGCCAGAAACCCTTCCAACACCGGAAGGGCTTTTTGCTTTACGTATTGTTGTCTTTGGCAATTTCTTAGAACTACATTTTGTTTGAATGTTTGCGGCTAACAACCTCAAACTCCAAACCTCAAACTCCAAACTTAAAAAATGTTATCTCAAAAAATAAGCAAAACATTCGACCTTGGCGATGGTCGCGAAGTAACAATTGAAACAGGCCGGCTTGCCCGCCAGGCTGATGGTTCTGTTACAGTACGCAGTGGCAACTGTATTATTCTTGCTACAGTTTGCGCTACGGAAAAACCAAAAGAAGGGCAGGACTTTTTTCCTTTGTCGGTAGATTATATGGAGAGATTTGCTTCCGCCGGCCGTATTCCTGGGTCTTTCTTTAAAAGAGAAGCCCGTTTAAATGATTACGAGATTTTGACGTCACGTTTGATTGACCGCGCATTACGTCCGCTTTTTCCGGAAGATTATTTATGTGAAGTGCAGGTTATTGTTACGCTTATTTCCAGCGACGAGCAAATTATGCCTGATGCAATGGCTTGCCTTGCAGCTTCTGCGGCCTTGGCCGTCTCTACAATTCCTATCCAGGAAGTTATTTCTGAAGTTCGTGTAAGCCGTGTTGATGGGAAGTTCAAGATTAACCCAACGCGTTCCGAAATGGAAAGATCAGAACTTGATTTCATCATAGCCGCCACCGAAAAGAATATTATGATGGTGGAGGGTGAAGCGCAGGAATGTAGCGAAGAAGATCTTTTGCAAGCCTTGCAAATTGCACATGATGCTATTCGAGTTCAAATAAAAGCACAGGTGGAACTGAGGGAAATGGTTGGCGTTTCTGAAAAACGTGACTATCCCAAGCCTGACACTAATGATGCCATCCGTGACCGGGTATATGAAATTGGTACGCCGAAAATGAATGATCTTGCAAGGGCTAATATAAAAAAGGCGGCCCGCAAAGAAGCATACGATGCCATCAGGGAAGATATTATAGCAACATTGCATAAAGAAGCGAATCTTCCCGAAGAAGAAAAATTGCCAACAGAAACGCAAAAACTGGTAAAAAAATATTTGTCTGATTTGCAATATGATGTTGTAAGAGACATGATCCTGAACGATAAGATTCGCTTGGACGGAAGAGGCCTCGAGGATGTTCGCCCGCTGGATATGGAGATAGATGTATTGCCGACTCCGCATGGTGCTGCTTTGTTCACAAGAGGTGAAACTCAATCTCTTACAACAGTTACTTTAGGAACTCCGTTAGATGAATTACTTATTGAAAGTGCAGGCAAATCTGTTGATTCTAAATTTTATTTACACTATAATTTCCCTCCGTTTTCAACAGGGGAAGTTAAGTTCTTAAGAGGTGCAAGCCGCAGAGAAATTGGTCATGGAAAACTAGCCGAACGTTCCCTGAAGCAAATGATGCCTTCGGGAGATTTTGCCTACACGGTTCGTGTAGTAAGTGATGTGTTAGAAAGCAATGGCTCATCATCAATGGCTACTGTTTGTGCCGGTTCATTAGCATTAATGGACGCTGGAATTCCTATTCCAAAACACGTTGCTGGTGTGGCAATGGGATTAATTTCTAAAGAAGGAAAATTCGCTGTGCTTACCGACATACTTGGTGATGAAGATCATCTGGGAGATATGGACTTTAAAGTAACGGGAACAAGAGAAGGTATCTGCGGTATTCAAATGGATATCAAAGTAGATGGCCTTCCAATAGAAGTAATGCGCCAGGCTTTGGAACAGGCACGTCGCGGACGATTGCATATTCTTGACGCGATGTATAACTGTATTCCTGCTTCTCGGGGAGATGTGAAAGAACATGCTCCAAGAATGGTAAAGATTTATATTGATCGTGAATTTATTGGCGCCGTGATAGGGCCAGGTGGTAAGATCATCCAGGAAATTCAGCGTGAAACAGGTACAACTATTAACCTTGAGGAAAAGAACAACCAGGGAGAGGTTAGCATCTTTGGTAATATTAAAGAGGGAGTTGACAGGGCCCTTGCCTGGGTAAATGGCATTGTTGCTGTTCCTAATGAAGGTGATGAGTACGAAGCAATTGTAAAATCAATTATGCCTTATGGCGCTTTTGTAGAATTTCTGCCTGGTAAGCAAGGCTTGTTGCATATTTCGGAAGTAAGCTGGAAGCGTTTAGATACATTGGAAGGAGTATTAACGGAAGGAGAGAAAATTAAGGTGAAGCTCACAGGTACCGATCCTAAAACTGGTAAGTTCAAATTATCAAGAAAAGTATTAATGCCTAAGCCTGAGGGAATGACAGAGGATAGAAGGGGAGGAGATGATCGCCAGCGTGATGAAAGGCCACGTTTTGAAAATCGTCGTGACGATCGCCAACAACGTGATGACCGTCCTCAAGGCGAACGTCCAAAAATTCAGCGCAACACTGACGGTACTGGCAATGCAGAACAAAAACAACAGGAAAATACTTCCGCTGAGGAAAACCAGTAATCAAAGTACTTATGAACTAAAGGCTGTCGGTGAGACAGCCTTTTTTATTTTTATACCATGAAACATATTAAGATCGAAATCATTGCAAATGAATATCAACAAGAAGAACTAATTGCATTGTTTGATGATCACAGTGCAAACGGTTTTGAACAAACCGATGAAAAGCTGATCGCTTATTTTGTTGAAGAAGATTTCATAAAGGATGAAGCGTTGAAAATATTGGAAGGATATCAATATGACATTTCTAAAGTAGAAGAACAAAATTGGAATGAAGTCTGGGAGCGAAACTTCCACCCGGTTATAGTGGATGATTTTTGTGCGGTACGAGCCCATTTTCACGAACCAGTTAAAGCAGTTGAACACGAAATCATCATCACACCTAAAATGAGTTTTGGTACTGGCCATCATGCTACAACTTATATGATGATAGAACAAATGCGAAGCATTGATTTCCAAAATAAAACTGTATTTGATTTTGGAACCGGTACTGGTATCTTAGCTATCCTTGCACAAAAGCTAGGCGCAGCAAGTGTTACGGCTATTGATGTTGATGAATGGAGCATAGAGAATGCAATAGAAAATCTAGAAAGAAACAATTGCAGCGATATAGATCTCCAGCTGTCTACACTAATTCCTTCGATACAATTTGATATTATTTTAGCTAATATCAACCGTAACGTTATTCTTCAATACATGCCCTATTTGAAAGAAACATTGAAGTATGGTAGCTTATTATTGCTTAGCGGCTTATTAGCCGCAGATGAAATTGATATTAGTAAAGCCTGTGCATCTCACAATATATCCTTGCAAAAAAAATTGGAGAAAGGTGGATGGATCTCACTCTTGTTTATTAACCGAACATGAAGCAAAGGTTAATTTAACTTGTAGCCCTTGCCTTATTGACTTATCTTCGCTGTCCAATATTTTGCCAGTACTATGAACGAAGTATTTCTGATTATTATAGCTTATTTGATTGGAAGTATACCTACTGCAGTTTGGACTAGCAGGTTCTTCTTTGGCATTGATATTCGCGATTTCGGCAGTGGTAACTCAGGGGCTACAAATACTTACAGAGTTTTGGGCGCAAAATGGGGAACATTTGTAATGATTGTGGATCTTCTCAAAGCTCTTGTCGCAGTTAAGCTCGCCTTTTTTTTACCTTATCAAAGTCATAGCGATTTTTATTTAACCAACATTCAGTTAGGTCTTGGTCTTGCCGCTGTTCTGGGTCATATCTTTCCTGTTTGGGCTGACTTTAGAGGTGGTAAAGGAGTAGCTACATTATTTGGAATGGTACTTGGCATCCAGCCTAATGTTGCTTTTTGTTGCGTTGGTATTTTTGCATTGGTGCTATATCTAACCCGCTGGGTTTCGTTAAGTTCTATCCTTGCCAGCATTGCTTTTCCTATTTTTATCCTTTTTATTTTTAATGAGCCCGAAAAGCTATATCGTGTGTTTGCCATTACGGTTGCCCTGATGGTTTTACTTACCCATCAAAAGAACATAGGACGCATACTTAAGGGCAGTGAAACTAAAATGCCTATTTTAAAGCACCGCGACAGAAGAAAAAATAAACAAGATTAGACCTTACTTACATATCTACCTCTGCCTTTTACATCCCTTTACATTCTTTTGGTATAATCATTGAATTCTTACCCATAAATCTCAAAAACATGGTACGAAGAATCATTGCCCTATTTTTTATTGCAGCCGCCTTAGTAGCTTGCTCTACAAACGCCATCACTGGCAGAAATCAACTAAAACTGGTATCGGAACAGGAGCTTCAATCAATGGCGACTACGGAATACCAGCAATTTTTAAGCGAGAACAAAGTAGTAAATGCCTCTCAAGACCGCGATGCTGAAATGGTGCGCCGTATCGGTACCCGTATAGCCAATGGTATTAAACAGTACTTTGCCTCTAAAGGACAAGCCGATGCATTAAAAGGCTATCAATGGCAGTTTAATTTGATATCTAATAACGCAGCCAATGCCTGGGCGATGCCTGGTGGTAAAGTAGTTGTTTATACAGGCTTGTTACCTATTACGCAAAATGAAGCTGCGCTTGCGGCTGTTTTAGGCCATGAGATTGCCCATGCGGTTCTTGCACATGGTAATGAAAGAATGAGCCAGGGCTTGGTGCAACAATTAGGAGGCACTGCCCTTTCTGTTGCATTAGCTAATAAGCCGGCTGCTACACAAAACATATTTATGCAAGCTTACGGTGTTGGTTCCCAAGTGGGAGCGTTGCTACCTTTTGGACGTAAACAAGAATTGGAAGCTGACCGTTACGGTTTGATCTTCGCGGCCATTTCAGGGTATAATCCAAGAGAAGCCATTGCACTTTGGCAGCGTATGGAACAAATGAGTGGTGGTCAAAAGCCCCCTGAGTTTTTAAGTACGCACCCTTCAGAGGGAAGAAGAATTGAACAGCTCCAAAAGTATATGGATGAAGCATTACAATATTATAAGCCTGTAGGTAGCAAATAATACCGGCTTTTAAAACACAAAATCCCGCCAAAAGTCAATACTGGCGGGATTTTTCATTGATAAAAGGTTGGAACGGGGCAATAAATCCTGTACTTTTGCAAAACATTTAGCAATAGTAAGTTCTTTGCAACATCTGCTTCTAATTGATTTTTAAACAATAAAACATAGTATGTCCCAAACAATCTTAGACAAACTAAATCTTAAAAACGAAAAGAACATTCTAATCCAGGGTCTACCCTCATCCATTGAAAAACAATTTGCCAAGCTTTCCTTCGCTAAAAATTTAACACCCTTATTACGTACAAGAAAAATTGATTTCGCCCTGATTTTTGCAGTTAGCGAATCCCAATTGAATGCTATCCTGAGTGATATTATGCCGGCTCTTAAAGTTGAGTCTAAACTTTGGGTGGCCCATCCGAAAGTTGCATCTAAAATTAGCACCGATTTAAACCGCGACAGCAGTTGGACACGTCTCCACGATCTAAACTATGAAACCATTGAGCTTGTTTCCTTGGATCATGTATGGCAGGCGTTCAATTTTAAGAAAGGGGAAGAAGAGATTCTTGAAGAAGTTGTTGAAATAAAAGCTGCAAAAAAGAATAGAAAAGCAGTTGCCGCCTAATTAAACTCCCGGCTATAAATAAAAAATGATCACTTACAAGTGGTCATTTTTTATTTGAAGATGTTTTAGTTGTCAAGATTTGAAAGGAAAAAACCTTCTTTGTGTAGTACCGTTTGAGTGGGAATGGCTGTAAGCAAAGAATCTTTAAGAAGCTTTTCTACTAAACGTAATTGTTGCTCACCTTCGCCAGCCTGTGCAATCAGTTTCCAGCTTTCAATTTTCATAAGGGCCCTTAAACTCGTTTTATTAACGTGTCGGTCTAGCCAGTCGCTTCTTTCAGCAAGATACAACTGGTGATTACGGAAGTAAGCATGCATAGGTAAAAGATTGTCTTGTGAATGTGAATGGATCTTGTTGGGGCAAATAAAATAGAAATACTTTAAAAACGCAAGCGGCTACAGATGAATACGCATTAAAGTCGTTCAATACAGAATAATGCCTGACGAATTATCAGGCACCGTCATTTTGAAAAGAAATTTTTATGCTACCATCTCGGTAGCTGACGCCTTGTACTCCTCTGCTAACTTTCTCTGTTGTTCAAAACTCATCGGCTGGTATTTATCAAAGCTCATCTTAAACTTTGCCCTCCCTTGCGTAATGGAACGAAGCGAAGAAGAGAAACCATGCATCTCGGCCAGAGGGACTTTCGCAATAATTTTTTGAAAATGCCCTTCCGCATCTATGCCTTCTACCATTCCGCGGCGGCTTTGCAAATCGCCCATAACAGCACCGGTCAATTCTTCGGGTGAAAGCACCTCTATTTTATAAATTGGTTCCAATATTTGCGGATCGGCTTTTTGAAAAGCATCTTTAAATGCCATGATACCAGCTATTTTAAATGAGATGTCGTTGGAATCTACAGCGTGCATTTTGCCATCGTAAATACAAACTCTTACATCACGCACATAGGAGCCGGTTAATGGCCCTTCGTGCATTTTTTCCATTACCCCTTTTAAAATAGATGGCAAAAAACGGGCATCAATAGCGCCACCAACAATGCAGTTATAATAAACTAATTTGCCTCCCCAGTCCAGCTCAAAGGTTTCCTTTCCTCTAACATTCAGCCCGGCTGGTTCCGGCATACCTTCGTAATAAGGCTCTATACGAAGAAAGACTTCACCAAACTGCCCGGCCCCACCTGATTGTTTTTTATGCTTGTAATTAGATTCCGCCATCTTACGAATGGTTTCGCGGTAAGCTATACGGGGCTTTCCAAACTTAACCGGAACCTTATGGAGATTTTCGATTTTCCATTTAGCAACGGCTAAGTGCATATCGCCCTGACAATGGATCAGCGTTTGTTTTAGCTCCTGCGAAACTTCTACAATCAGCGTTGGATCTTCTTCACGCAACTGGTGTAAGGCTTGTGAAAGCTTTTCTTCATCGCCTTTATTTACCGGTTCTATGCAAACTGTAACGTTGGAGGTAGGAAATTCAATAGGAGGGAGTTCATACACTTTACCTTTTATGTGCAAGGTATTATTGACGTGAGTATTTCTTAGCTTGAGTGTGGCGCCAATATCACCTGCAACCAACTCCTGTACAGGAAGCCGCTTATTACCTTCCAACAAAAACAACTGGTTTATCTTTTCAATAACCCCGTTGGCTTCATTTACCAGTTCCATTCCTGTTTTAATGGTTCCTGAATACACTTTAAAAAAAGAAAGGTCGCCCACATGAGGCTCCGAAATGGTTTTGTAAATGAATATACAGGCAGGGCCAGATGCATCAGAAGTCAATGTATAGCCGCCAAGTGTTTTTTGCGCAGGCATTTCATTAGTGCTCGGACAAACATTATCAATAAAACCCATTAACCGTCCGCTGCCCATATTACGTACTGCACTCAAACAAAAAAGCGGGAAGATGTCATGATTGATCATGGCCTTCTTCATGCCTTCTTTCATTTCATCTTCATCCAGTTCGCCTTTATCAAAATAATGTTCCATCAGGGTTTCATCATTACTGGCAATTGCTTCTACCAATTCGCGGTGAAGGGTTTCAGCCCGCTCTTTTTCATCACCGGGTATTGCTAGTTTTTCAGGCTTGCCGCCAGTGTCGGTAAACTTATACATGGTCATTCGCAACACATCGATTATTTCGTGAAAGCCTGCGCCTTGCTGACGTGGGTATTGAACCACCGTAATCTTATTTCCAAAATGATCTTTTGCCTGCTGTACCGTTTTATCAAAATCCGCTGTATCATCATCCAGCTTATTTACGGCGAAAATCATCGGCGTTTTGAACTTCTCTGTGTACTCCCAAATAATATCGGTACCAACTTCTACACCCATTGCAGCATTTAATACCATCACACCTGTGTCAGCCACACGTAAAGCCGATAGCACCTCTCCAACAAAATCATCATAGCCAGGCGTGTCCAGAATATTTATTTTATAACCCCGCCATTTGGTATGCATCAGTTTTGAAAAAATGGAATTACCACGTTCCTGTTCCAATGGATGATAATCGCCAACGGTAGTAGCTTCTTCTACAGTACCACGGCGGTTAATGAGGCCTGCCTCAAAAAGCATGCACTCCGCTAATGTTGTTTTGCCGGAGCCTGCATGGCCCAGCAAAACAACATTTTTTACGTGTGAGGTATCAAATTCTGCTGCCATAAAATTGTTTTAAGATGAAGCAAAAGGATTGATGTGCATAGCATATTGTATGCGGTATAGAAAGAGAATAAAAGGATTGTTGTTATGGACAACTTGTTTGGTTGATAAAATCTTTAAAGTCGTCGCGTAATTCCTGCAAAGTGTTTTCTAAAGCGATAAAGTCGCTTAACAGGTTTTCGTGCTGTCCGTAGACATCGTCACCGGCTGTTTCTAATTGAAGTTTTCGTTCGTGGGTTTTAATAACTTGTTTGAGATCGTGGATGTTTTTGAGCTGGATGTCGAATTGATTTTGGAAGTGCTCAACCTGGGCGAGATGGTCTTTTGTAAGGGATTTTTTACACATTTCGAGGAGGGCTTTTTCGCAATCATGAAACTCGTCTCGGTAATTGCGAATGATCTGCCGCCAGTCTGCACATTCTGCTGAAAGCTGTGAGATGTCTGTCTGAACCATGGGATAAAGTTTGAGGTGATTAAATGATTTTTTCGTCACTTTCCCGGGCGTAGGATGGTACTTTAAATTTAATCCACTTTCAAAAGAAAAAAACATTTTTTTCTGACCTGTATTGTTTAAATTATGTTGATGCTGAGCAGTAAAAAGGCGGTTAGGTTGAAAAGAGTTTAATGAAATAGAAAATTTAAAACCTGCCTTAAATCGTCCAACTTATCAGCACATCATTTTATAAACGCCTCAACTATATTTGCCTTCCTTTGATTACACAAAACACGATACAACAGATTCAATCCCGCCTTGATATTATTGAGGTGGTAGGCAGTTTTGTAAAGCTTAAAAAGCGTGGCGCCAACTACTTAGGCAATTGCCCTTTTCATAATGAGCGTACACCGTCGTTTACCGTATCGCCTTCAAAAGAAATTTATAAATGCTTCGGCTGCGGCAAGAGCGGCAATACGATCTCTTTCATCATGGAGCATGAAAAATTTTCGTACGTAGAAGCATTGCGATGGTTAGCGAATCGGTACAACGTGGAGATAGAAGAAACCGAATCTTCGCCCTTACAAAAAGAAGCGCAACAAACGGCTGAAAGCCTTTACATCATCAACGCATTTGCACAGCAATTTTATGCGCATCAGCTACTAGAATCAGAAGAAGGGCAGGAGAACGGTTTGAGTTATTTAAAGGAGCGGGGTTTTAATAAAGAAATCATTCAAAAATTTGGATTGGGCTATGCTCCTGATAAAAAAGAGGCGCTTGCCAAAGAAGCCATCACGAAGCAATACAATAAAGAATTATTACAGAAGGCTGGTTTAGTAATTGAACGCAATGGCCAGTTACAGGATAATTACCGGGACCGCATCATTTTTCCTATACATAACAATAGTGGAAAAGTGATTGGCTTTGGTGCCAGGCTTATTAAAAAAAATGACAAAGCACCGAAGTATATCAATACGCCGGAAAATGAACTCTATGTAAAAAGCAAGCTTCTCTACGGAACTTATTTTGCACGGCAGGCGATTGACAAAGCCGATGAATGTTTTTTAGTGGAAGGCTATACAGATGTTCTTTCATTACACCAGGCAGGAATAGAAAATGTAGTGGCCAGTGGCGGTACATCGCTAACGCAAGACCAGCTTCGATTGATTAAAAAATATACATCTAACCTTACTATAATTTATGATGGTGATTCGGCAGGTATTAAAGCTGCATTACGGGGATTAGACCTTGCATTAGAAGAAAGCCTGAATGTAAAACTGGTACTGATACCAGATGGCGAAGACCCGGATAGTTATGTAAGAAAAGTAGGGGAGACGGGGTTCAGGAAATTTGTAGATGAGAACAGGAAAGATTTTATTCTTTTTCAGGTAGATGTTTTATTGAAGGATGCTGGCCCAGACCAAAATAAAAAGTCTGAAGTGGTTAACCTTATTGCTGAAACCATTTCGAAGATTGATAAAACAGAAGATTTCACCAAACAGCAGGATTACATACGCCAATGCGCTCAAACCTTAAAAATTGATGAAGGCGGCTTTACTGCACTGGTGAATAAATTTATCCGCAACCGTTTATCATCAGATAAGAAACTGCCTTTTGATGACGCAAAATATCACGAGGAAAATGCGAAGAAGGGCGAGCAAACAGATTATGATGATAACACTTTTAACCTGCTGTATAGAGATGAATTGCAGGAGCGGGAAGTAGCAAGGGTTTTATTGGAGCTTGGCGACAAACCCTGGAAAGATGGCGGGTTAACAGCCGATTATATTTTTGCTGAATTACCTGAAGAGGACTTGATTGAAAACGAAACCGTACTCCAGATTTTGCACGATTATAAATCGCATCTGCAGCAACAGCAACCAATTGACAAGGCTTATTTTATCTATCATCCCGATAATAAGTTAAGCACATTTGCAGTTTCGCTGATGCAATTCAGGTACGAGCAAAGCCCGCGTTGGAAAAGAGATATGAGCCAATCGACCGGTTACCAGCAATCGCTTTTTAAACAAGATTATAAAAGTTTTCTTCGCACACTTGACCGGAATAATTCAACTGAGTTAGAGCATTATTTAAAAATTGGCGAAGACAAAACTTCCGAAGAAGTAATTTCTGCCATTACTTATTTAAAGCTTAAAAAAGTAAAGAAGCTGCTTATGCAAAACCAGGCCGATATGGAAAATGCTTTACCAACCCAACAGATGACACTGTTCTTAACGCACCAGCACTTAAAACAGGTGGAGATGGAATTGACGAGTAAGTTGGGAAGTGTTATTGTGAAATAGTCATTTTAGTTTTAATGCTGTATTGAGCCTGTCACCAACATTATCCCAATTTATAATGCTGAATAAGGTATCAACAAAATCGGTTCTTTTATTTTTATATTTCAGGTAATAAGCATGTTCCCATACATCTATCACCAATAAAGGAATGACGCCCCATTGCGTAAGCTTTTCATGATTTTCGCATTGCATTACTGTAAGCTTATCTGAATAAGGCTGGTAGCCTAAAATGCCCCACCCGTTACCATCAACATCCTTGGCTGTTTTAGCGATGTAAACTTTAAGCCTGTCATAACTTCCAAAATCTTTTTCAATTCTTTTTAGCAACTCACCCTGGGGTGATGTTTTCTTATTAGAAAGGTTGGTCCAGAAAATTGTATGTAGTACATGGCTGGAAAAATGATGCGATAATTTTCTTGTCCAGTAATCAACTGTTTCCAGGTTGTTTTCAGTGATAGCTTTTTGAATCATCTCTGAATCTTTATTGGCCGCTTTTACTGCCCCACCATGATGAAAAGTATGATGTAAGTAAAGCGTTTCTTCATCCATGTAAGGCTCTAAAAAATTTTTGTTGTAAGGGAGTGGCAAATGAATAAAAGTTCCTTTGTCATCGGTTAATTTATCTAAACCATTATTGTCGTAATGATGCGCTAATAAAGAATTAGTTGGGAGAACGCTTGTGGCAGCTAATACTCCGGTGGTTGATAAGAATTTCTTTCTGTCCATACGCTAAAATACAATAATCGATGTCTGAATTACTTTTTCCAGCGTATTGATTTGTTTAAAAGCCAATGCGGTTTGAAAACTATAGCAAGGCTAAAAAAACTTGCGAAAGACATTCTGTCAAATGGGAAGGCAGCATCGCTTGTTTAGAGTATTTTTCAGCGGCCAAATCTCCCGCCCAGCCATGAATGTAAACGCCAAGTATTGCCGCATTCTGCGGGCTAAAGCCTTGCGCTAGAAATGAAGTAATGATGCCGGTTAGCACATCGCCGCTGCCACCTTTTGCCATGCCGGCATTTCCTGTAGCATTAAAAAAGGTTTTACCATCAGGTAAGGCAATCAATGTATAGTGGCTTTTTAAAACAATCACCAACTTAAGTTCTATGGCTTTTTGTTTGGAGGTTTCTATGCGGTCAAAGTCATTTTTGTGCTCACCAAATAACCTGTCAAATTCTTTTGGGTGCGGTGTAAGAATAGAGTAGGGAGGAAGTTGTATCAATAATTCTTTCTGCAGGGATAAACAATTCAAACCATCAGCATCAATCACTATTGGCTTTTGATAACGCCGGACAATAAAGGACAATACCTTTTGCGGGCCTTCTTTAGTATCCATCCCCGGACCGATGCCAATTGCGCCAAACTTTTCTATATCACCGGGTAAAGAGCTTAAATAATTTTCGTCATTATCGGTAAGTGTCATCGCTTCTGGTGCACTAATCTGCATAATTTCATAACCACATCCCGGTACAAAAACGGTGGTTAATCCAGCGCCGGTTTGCAGACAAGCTTTAGTAGCTAAAATCATTGCACCCATCTTTCCATAACTGCCACCGATTAGTAGGGCATGGCCAAACGTTCCTTTGTGTGAAAAGCGGTTTCGGGGTTTAAATATTTTTCTAATCACACTTTCACCCAACAATTCTCCGTTACTCTCTATTCCATCTAAGTATTTAGGATGCAGGCCAATATCCAACATAGCTACTTCTCCGATAAATGGCGCATTTTCCTGAACTAATAATCCTGTTTTATAACATTGAAAAGTGAGGGTATAATCTGCCTTAATGATTGCATTTCCAACAGAAGATTGCTCAATAAACAAACCGCTTGGCAAGTCGATTGAAACAACCGTTGTATCGCTTTCATTTATATGTGCTACGATTTCCTCGGCTAATCCATCCAACGGCTTATTTAACCCTGAACCAAAAAGGGAATCAATAACAATTGCATCTTCTGGTATTTCAGGCAGACTATCTCTGGATTGGATAAAATGAATATCAGCAGGCAAATCATGCAGACGCTGCAGGTTGATCTGAAAATCGTCAGACCCTAATTTTCCGAATTCTAAAATGTAGATAGATACCTGCAAGCCGGAGGAAATCAACATTCTTGCAATGGCTAATCCGTCGCCACCATTGTTGCCCTTGCCACAAAAAACGTAATATTTTATTTCAGTCCAGGCTTTATCAGCCAGCCAATTCACACAGGCTTTGGCAGCCCTTTCCATTAAATCTATAGAGGCAATTGGCTCATGCCGGATTGTAAAGTCATCCCAATCCCTTATTTGCTGAACAGATAAAATTTTCACCTTACAAAGGTTAGTCTATTCTTCTCCAACTTCCTCTTTGCCTTCGTAATGACCAAATACTTCGTACAGCTTTTTAGCCGTGTTGTACACGCCGTTGTTATGTCTATTGGAAATGATTATGATAGTTGCTTCTTCATCAGGCAGCCGCGCAAATGCGGAGTTAAATCCATGCCAGTGGCCATTGTGATAAATTACTTTTTTGCCGGAAGGATAAAGTAACATACGCCACCCTAAACCATAATTATGGATGCCCGGTTTTTCATTACTGTATGCTGTGTAGGTGGCCTCTAACGTTTTTTCGTTCAGCACTCTTCCTTCGGTCATTGCCCTATCCCATAGCAACAGATCTCTTGGTGTTGAATAGATGTTTTTATCGCCATAAGGGCCATCCGAAAAATCAAGGCTCCATAAAGCATTGTTGTGTTGAAAAGATTGCATGTGGTCTGCTTGTTCGCTCAACCCGATTACAAAAGTATTCTTCATACCAAGCGGCTCAAAAATAGCCTGCTTCATATACTCGGGGAAGGAGAGGCCACTAACTTGTTCTACTATCAGCGCCAGCAATATATAATTGGTATTACAATACTGAAACCGTTTATCGGCATTAGCTGCCTTTGCAGGCTTCCAGTTAATTAAGGTGTTTAATACATCTGTATTCGTGGCCTGCTGTTTTCTGTTCCACCCGCCCTTTTCCATGTAGTACAAATAATTAGGCAGACCGCTCCTGTGGTTTAATAATGTTTTTACCGTAACACCAGGATAAGGGAAACCCGGAAAAAACTTCGTCACCTCATCATCCAGGCTAAGCTTTCCATCCTGCCATAATTTTAATACAGCAGCAGACGTCATTGTTTTGCCTGTAGAAGCAATTTGGAAGGGAGTTTCAGCGGTTATGCTGTCGCCTTTTTTTACCCTCGGATCTTGTAAGCCTACATAGGTTTCATAGACAATATCACCATTTTTAGCCACCAGAATGGCGCCATTAAACGACCCCCGTAGCAAGTTTTTAGTAAGCACTTGTTCAATGGCTGCGTGATATTTTTCTTTTTCCTCTTTTGGTAAAGCCTGCACAATTGCGGCTTTTTGGAGAGAAGTGTCGGTTTTAAGACCAGGCATTTCGTTATGCTGCGATTGACAGCTATAAATAACGGCCAGGGATAGGATAGATAGTAGTTTGTTTTTCAAAAGACGTTGATTATAATAGTTCTGCAAAGTGGTAAAAATATTTTTTATCTCTCACAAAAATTCGTCCAACACGAAATTTCTTTTACTCTTAAGTATTTACTCATATTTGCGGTATGGACGCAACAAGCTACCCCAAAGAGAAAATAAAAATTCTGCTACTTGAAAACGTTAGCGAAACAGCAGTAAAGAACTTTACACGCAATGGCTATGCGGAAGTTGAAAAACTTTCCAAAGCCTTACCGGAAGATGAACTAATTAAAGCCATTCAAAAAACGCATCTGCTTGGCATACGGTCAAAATCACAAATTACAGAGCGGGTATTGGCCGCAGCTGAAAAACTTCAGGCCATTGGTTGTTTCTGTATTGGTGTAAACCAGGTTAACCTTGATGCAGCTACCGAAAGAGGCATCGCTGTTTTTAATGCGCCTTATTCAAACACCCGTTCAGTAGCCGAACTGGTTATTGGCGCAGCCATTATGTTAATCAGAAGGATACCTGATAAAAACAGTGCAGCTCATAAAGGCATCTGGTTAAAAGAATCAAGTGGCAGCTACGAACTTAGGGGTAAAACTTTAGGCATAATAGGGTATGGCAATATTGGTACACAGGTAAGCGTGTTGGCAGAAAGCTTGGGGATGAAGGTTATTTTTTATGATGTGGAAACTAAACTTCCCTTAGGTAACGCAAGTGACAGCAGAACGTTGAAAGATTTATTGGCTAAAGCAGATGTTGTAACACTTCATGTGCCGGAAACAGACAGCACAAAAAATTTAATCAATAAATCGAACTTAAAATATTGTAAGCAAGGCGCTATAATTATTAACTATGCAAGGGGCGAGGTGATGGACCTGGAGGCGCTACGTAAAGCGATTGAAAGCGGGCAAATTTCTGGTGCTGCAGTGGATGTATTTCCGGTTGAACCTGAAAAGAACGGCGACCGTTTTGAATCGCCACTGCAAGGTTTGCCGAATGTTATCTTAACTCCCCATATTGGCGGCTCTACTGAAGAAGCACAGCAAAACATTGGCGAAGATGTAAGTAACAAATTGTTGAATTATCTGGAGAAAGGAATCACTTTCGGTTCGCATACGGTGCCGGCTTTATCGTTACCGCCGCAGGCAGGATCGCATCGTATTTTACATATTCATAAAAATGTTCCAGGTGTGTTGTCGGCTATCAACAGCGAGTTATCAAAATATAAAATAAACATCGTTGGCCAATATCTCAAAACCAACGAAAACATCGGCTATGTAGTGGTAGATGTAGACAAGCAGTTATCACGCAAAGCAGAGCAATTATTAAGGGCCGTTCCAAGTACTATCAAGGTGCGGTTATTGTATTAAAGCGACGGAAGTTGTTGGTTGACGGATGACTGTAAGTACCTTTGTCGTACAGTTATCAGATGCCTGGCAACTGTGACATAAACACAATAAAATGCCTTACAAAATTGTTATCGTCGGAGCTGGTTTTGCAGGTTTGCGACTGGCCCGTAAGCTCAACAATCATCCCGGCTTTGAAGTGCTGTTAATTGATAAATTTAATTACCACCAATTTCAGCCCCTCTTTTACCAGGTTGCTACGGCTGCGCTGGATGCTTCTAACATTTCTTTTCCACTCCGCAAGGCTTTTCATAAAAGTAAAAACGTACGCATCCGTATCGAAGAAGTAAAACAAATTTTTGCGTCAGAGAATAAGATCATTACAAACACAGAGCAAATAGAGTACGATTTTTTAATTCTTGCGACAGGTGCAGATACCAATTTCTTCGGTAACCAAACGATGGCCACGCAAACCTTCCCAATGAAGTCAACCGTGGAAGCGCTACAGATTCGTCACCGCCTGATTCAAAATTTCGAAGATGCCTTGCAGGCGAAGACACCGGAGGTACGGCAGCGTTTAATGAATATTATAATTGTAGGTGGAGGGGCAACAGGAGTAGAAGTAGCAGGTGCTTTAGCAGAAATGAAGCGGTATGTTCTGCCTAATGATTATCCCGAACTCGATTTTTCAAAAATGAATATATACCTGGTTGAAGGCGGCGACAGAACCCTTGCTTCCATGAGCGAAAAGTCGTCCGAAGATTCAGGTCACTATTTAGAAAAAATGGGGGTAACCATTCTCATAAAAAATGTCGTAAAGGATTACGACGGACAAAATGTAACGCTTGCTGATGGAACCACAATTGCTACAAATTTGGTTATTTGGGCGGCCGGCATAAAAGGAAACGTGCCGGAGGGAATTGATCCTACGCTGGTAGTCCGGGGCAATAGAATTAAGGTGAACCGGTATAATGTGATGGAAGGCAGTAACAATATTTACGTGCTGGGCGATTTGGCTGCTATGACCACACCCAGGTGGCCGAACGGGCATCCACAGGTAGCGTCGGTAGCTATACAACAGGCCGACATAGTAGCGCAAAACTTAAAGCGCTTTGAGCGAAAGCTCACCACATTTTACGAGTTTGAATATAACGATAAAGGTTCTATGGCAACCGTGGGGCGCAATAAAGCGGTTGTGGATATACCCAAACCTAAAATCCACATGAAAGGGTTTTTTGCGTGGTTAACCTGGATGGGGTTACACTTGTTTTTAATACTGGGTGTTAAAAACCGGATCATGGTTTTTATCAACTGGATTTATAATTACCTGACATATGATCAAAGCCTTCGGTTGATCTTCCGTGAGTTTTACCGGCCTACGCAAAAGCCCGAAGAAGTAAAACAGCAGGTAGTTGCATCAGGCGGGCCAGCAGCAAATATGAGTCCCGTAGCGGTGTCAGCATCGCCACAAAAAACGGAAGATTTAAAACAGGTAGCTGATTTTAAGAGATAGCATTTCACTTTGACAGTTGAGCCCTGGCTGAAGCCACCCCATCGATAATCATCTTTTTTGGGCGGGATTTAAAGTGTGAAATTAAAATGCCTTTTCACTTCGTTAATATGATTTGCAACCCACCGGTTAATAGGTGTTATGCTGTCATACGATGAATAGGGACTGAAGTAGGAATGACAGTCGTAACAAGACTTTGTTTGAACATACTTACGCTGTTTTTACTCCACTTTTTCATTATTTGAAAGTAGAAATAAATTGCCTGCACATCCTTTACTTTTACATCTATTGATCTGAATTCTCCATCAATAGCAGGATAAAAGTTAGTTTCTTCTCGGGGTACTTTAACAATCCCTAATCAACCTACATCTCTCGGATTTCGTATATATTTAAAATAAAACCATGCGTTTAATTATTTACTTTTCATTGGCAAGTGCGCTTTTTTTAAATAGCTCTTGCATAAATGCACAGACCAAAAAGAAGTCTAACCAAGAGCCTTCGGTGGCGACAAAATCAACAAAATATTCTATTAATCTTACAGAAGAAGAATGGAAAAAGAGACTTACAAAGGAGCAGTACAATATTCTCAGAGAAGAAGGAACTGAAAGGGCGGGTACTGGCAAGTATGACCATTTTTATGAAAAAGGAACGTATTATTCGGCTGCTTCGCTACAGCCTGTTTTTAGTTCTGAAACTAAGTTTAATTCAGGCACCGGCTGGCCAAGCTTTTTTGCGCCCATTGATAAAGATGCTGTAATACTTATAAAAGACAACACTTTTGGAATGGAGCGGGTTGCTGTTGTTGATAGCAAAAGCGGTTCACACCTTGGGCATGTTTTTGATGACGGGCCCAAACCCACCGGAAAGCGTTATTGTATGAATTCAGCAGCTTTAATTTTTGTACCAGAGGGTGGTAAGCCACCAACATCTTCCAAATAATTTATTTCCAGAACATGAAAAAATTATTCATTCTGTTTGCTACAATAATAACAATAACATCTTGTGCGCAAAAAAACGCTGGTGACTTTAAAGCGCCTGCACCAGAGAAAACAACACCGGTAAAAAATGAAGCGATAGCCACATTTGCCGAAGGGTGCTTTTGGCATACGGAAATCGTTTTTCAAAGTTTGCAAGGCGTACGAGATGCAGTATCGGGCTACGCCGGTGGCAGCGATAAAGCACCAACTTATGAAAAAGTAGTGAGCGGAACTACAGGGCATGCGGAAAGCGTTCAGGTATACTATGATCCTTCAATAATCACGTACGAAACTTTGGTGGCTGCATTTTTTGCCAGCCATGATCCAACCCAAATTAACCGACAGGGCCCGGATGTTGGAACCCAATACCGGTCTGTAGCATTTTACCGGAATGCTGTGGAAAAGGCTGTTATCGAAAAAGAAATAGCACGAATCAATGCCTCTGGTAAGTACAAGATCAAAGTTGTCACACAGGTTGTACCTTACCCAAAGTTTTATCCCGGTGAAAATTATCACCAGGAATATATTTCCTTGCATCCTGAAAATTCGTATGTACGCAATGTGAACATTCCTGACTATCTGGACTTTCGTAAAGAATTCAAGGGGCCTTTTAAAAATTAGAATCAGGTTTAAGTGGCCATGTTGCCAGCGTTGTGCAAGTTGGCCCGTTAATTTAAGGCATACGATCTCAAGTTGTTTAATGAATTAACTTTTAGCCTATAATTTATATTATGTTAAATAGGCGCTGCCGCACCATGAGCTATGCTTGTTCCGGTATTTTTTGCCCCGCTTCTCCTGACGTGATACACGCAGAACGTGATACTGCTCAGTTGGTTATTTTATGAGTGATAAATAACTTTGCAATCTCCTATCATGAAGAAAGTTGTTTTAGTATTCCCACTTCATAGTCATCTTCTATCCTTTATTGTAGATAACCGTCTGGTGCACACCAGAACAGACTACAAAAAGTTATCGCTCACCATTCGCCTACCTGATGAATTAATCGTACTTGCGTGTACGAAGTACGGAGCCATAATTGACGGCGGCATTGAGCCATAGTTTTAGGTTATATTGAGGGTTAAATCAAAACCAAACAAAATGGCAGAACCTAAATTTAAAGTCGGAGATGTAGTTAGTATTAAGTCTCATTCTGAGCCAATGACTATTGAGTATATATTTTACGTGCAGACTTCAAACGGGAAATCATTTGATGATAAATACAGATGCGTATGGCACCTCAACGGCACATACCAAAAAGCAGAGTTTGTTGAAGACACTCTAATGATATACAAATCTCCTTCTTACGCTATTTAAGAAGGAAGCCTTCTTAAATAAGAATACAACTTATTTGCTTTTTCTAGTAAATCATCAATGCCTGTTGCAAATTGCTTCGCAATTTCCAGGCATTTTAATTTTAAATCTTTATCATCCATAAACCAAATCTATGAAATATTTTAATTCATAGATAAAATCTATAAATAAGTACCCCCCCCAGTGTTTACACCTAAATGGGCACATTAAATTTTTTATCAAATAAACTGCGCGCTATCTTGCCGCAAATGTCTAAGCAAATCCTAACCCTCTTGTTGTTCATTCTTATAGGATTTGCTTTACTGCTTTTTATCGCATTACTCTATATAGCCTTGACGGCTCTTTTTGCATAAACAAGCCCCCTGTAGAAACAGAGGGCTTTATCGAACTATTTTTAACAGGTGTTTTTAAATTTTAGGGGCAATTTAAAATACCAAATATTTAGCCAAGTCTTGTAATAAAAGAAGCCTCTGTAAAAACAGAGGCCGATATACCAAAACTACTTGCTTTAGGCAAGAGTTGAATACGTAATATAGTTCAAAGGATTTATATTAGTGGCTAAACCAAAACTAACTAAATGAAGACTCTTGAAATTGTCTGTGTTTGTGTAGCAGCAATACTTGCTGGCTTAACAGCCTCCAAATGGAAAGAAATAAACACACTTGTCAAAGTGACACTAATTTTTGTCATCATTACTGCTATTATGGTAGCTATTAATGCTTATAAACAACACAAAAGGGATGAACTAATTGCAAAAATCGAGGCCAAGATTGGTGAAATAAAAGACCCGCATGGAGCGTATGTGCCAAAACTGCGAATCGGCAATAGTTACACCTACTTTCAATTTTCAGACATAGGCGGTTTTAAAGTTGACAATGAGCCGCTGTTGAAACTTTACGTTAAAGACGGGAAACTATTTGTTTACGCTATAATAAGAGAAAGTGCTAACAAGGTAATAGGCGTTATTAATGAAAATGTTTGGACTGTGTTCGACGGCGATTATGAGTACAATAACGATGATACAGGCTTTGAAATGGTGACACAAGGCGTGAGAAAAGTATATTTTCAAGTTTATTTAAAAGATGGATATGCTAGTATATCGGGCATTTTAATTAATAAATACGGCAACGGACTTGCGCTGGCGCAGGCATCTAAAGAATTATCTCCTAGAGACAAAAGTCAATCATATATCATCCCAATACCCGACGTGGATATTTCGCCAGTATTCGAAAACACAAAGCGTTTGTTCCAATACCCAAGAGGTAAATTTATTGGGCAGAGAGAAAACTAATCTTTCTTTTTTGTACTGAGTTGCAACATAATAAGCGCAAGCTCAAAAACGATAACCGTCAATAAAATATCTGTCACTATATTTGAGTGACTACATTATTACGCCTAACACAATGTTTCTACATAGAGTTAGGCGTTCTCATTTTTGGATTACTCCGTTAATTAGCCCGCCCTCCGCTTTGCACGAATGGGAGGCAAAGCCGCTAACCTCTTACACCTTCCGGTGTTGATTGGGCAAAGCCCATGCTCCGCAGTTGAAAAAATACGCGGAACAGCCGGCTCTCACACATGGACGGACACGGCAAAAGTCTTTTTGAAATCTACACTTTTACCGTGTCTCGTCCGCACACCTAAATAACATAATATAGTGTTATGGGCTGCGCCTACGAGTCCTATAGTTAGATCGGCGTGATGGCCTTGCAGCAATTCAAGGATTTTTTAAACGGTTTGGAACAAGATGTAACGTGTTTAAAAAATCCTT
>JAQBNG010000014.1 GCA_028288675.1 Flavisolibacter sp.
AAGGAAAACATGGTGGAGATGGATGGACCTTTCAAAAAAATTGAGCTGCCGAAGTTTACGGAAGCGCCTTATATCCATAAGCGCAACGGGTGGTTTTATCTTTCTTATGCGTATGAATTTCCGGAGAAGATCGCCTATGCTATGAGCCGTAGCATTGAAGGTCCGTGGGAGTATAAAGGGATCTTAAATGAGATCGCCGGCAACTGTAACACCAACCATCAATCTATTATTGACTTTAAAGGCAGGTCGTATTTTGTTTATCACAACGGTGCGTTGGTGCCCGATGCCGGCAGCTTTCACCGGTCGGTATGCATCGATGAATTGTTTTATAATAAAGATGGAACAATGAAAAGGGTAGTGATGACAAGTGAAGGGGTAGGTGGCCCATCCCGACCTTCCCGTTAGGCAGGCCATTCTCTCGCAACCCTTGCTTTATACGGTATACCTATTGAACATAATCAGTCTTTTGATTATGTCTTTTTTTTGAACCCGGCGGACGGTGCTACTATTAAACGTCTGTTGCGTCGCACTCTTATACTGCAACAATTCTATTGAGCATTGTCTGAACTGGGATTTAAAGGATTAATGTGAACAGTGAGATATAAATCAAGGTCTTTTATAAAAGCCTGAAGGGCTTGAACATGAATAGCCCCGGGTGCAACCCGGGGAAAGAAATGGTGCTTGTACAGCACAACCCCGAAAGGGGTTGAACATCATTCGCTAATGTTCAACCCCTTTCGGGGTTGCCATAAACAATGTGTTTGTTTGACCGCCGGCTATTCACATTCAAGCCCTTCGGGCTTACACCTAAATACACAAAAACTCTCTTAGTTTCATGACGCATCAGGATGGCTTATCACGACAATCCTTTACTTTCCGTTTCTTGATTGTTTGCCATGAAAAAGATAACTTCTAACTTCTTCTTTTTGCTGCTATCCATTTCAGCAACTGCTCAACCCGTTTTAGAAACCGGCGGACAAAAAATGCCTGATGAATGGATTGACAAAGACACGAAGCATAAAGTGATCAGGCTGACGAGGAATGAGGGAAGTAACCTGAGTTTCTACTTTCACAACAACCCGTTTATTGGCAACAAAATGGTTTATTACAGCAGTAGTAAAAACGACGTGAGCGGCATACAAAAACAGGAAACGTACAGCACGGCCTCAAACAATAAACAACTGCACCTGCTTGACCTCAAAACTCTGGAATCAGAGCAATTAACTTTCCAGGCTTCAGCCATGAACGGTGAGATCGTTCATAAGAAAAGCGGTGAGGTTTACTACCAGATCAAGGACAGCATTTGGTCGGTGAATGCAGCTACAAAAACAAACAAGCTGGTATATGTTTTCCCTGCAGACTTCAAGGCAAGCATTACAACGGTTAATGCTGATGGAACCTTACTCGCCGGCGCCTGGTCGGAGGATAAAGAGAAAGAGATTTTTAAAAATAACCCGAACAAGAGCCAGTATTTTAATTTGATTTACGAAGCAAAGCTGCCAAGAACATTATTTACAATTGACGTAAAAACAAAGCAGCTCAATAAATTATTTACTGATAGCGCCTGGCTAAATCATGTGCAGTTTTCCTCTACCGATCCATCGCTTCTAATGTTTTGCCACGAAGGGCCCTGGCATAAAGTAGATCGCATCTGGACGATTAATATTAATACAAAAGCAGTGAAAAAAATACATAAGCGAACCATGGATATGGAGATAGCCGGACATGAATGGTTTGCGCCAGATGGTAAACGTATTTGGTACGATCTGCAACAGCCGCGTGGACAAACATTTTTTGTTGCAGGTACAGATGTAAAAACAGGTGAGGAAAAAAAGTATTCTTTGCAAAGGGATGAATGGTCTATTCATTTCAATATATCACCAGACCAGAAAATGTTTTGCGGCGATGGTGGCGATGCGGGGCAGGTTGCCAAAGCAAAAGACGGTATGTGGATCTATTTGTTTAAACCGGAAGGTGACAAGCTTATCTCAACACGATTAGTAAACATGAAACATCATGGTTATAAGATGGAGCCAAATGTTCATTTTAGTCCCGATGGCAAATGGGTTATTTTCAGAGCCAATTTTGAAGGAGTGGAGAATGTGTATGCGGTGGAAATCCCCCAAACCCCCTAAAGGGAAGTTTGCTAACGCACAGTCCTTGCCTTTTGGAGAAACTGTTATAAACCACAATCTCTTTTAGAGCAAAGGTCCTGATGGACCACTAGTTTGCAATTAAGACGCATCCCCTCCTTGGAGGGGTGAAATGAATGAATGGGTATACTTTAAATATCCGGGGTGGGTTGTAGCCGCGACGAAGTGCTGAATAGAATTACAGAACCTTGAAGAGTGATTCAATTTTATTCATCCACTGGAAGAATAAAATTGAACAAATCAGAGATTGCAACAGGCGATTCATAGTAGTACTATTGCTTAGTACAAAAAAAGCTTCATGATGAACTATAAATTAACAGCGATACTTTTTTTCCTTGTTCAAACAGCATTTGCACAGAGTAAAGACTATGCATTTCAACCCCTGCCTTTTACCAGCGTAAAACTTACCGATGCCTTTTGGCTGCCGCGGATAAGAACAAATCATACTGTTACCATACCCGCATCTTTTGCACGCTGCGAAAGCACAGGGCGAATAAAGAATTTTGAAATGGCTGCTGCCCGAACCGGTAAGTTTTGCACCACCTTTCCGTTTGATGATACCGACATTTATAAAACCATTGAAGGCGCCTCTTTTTCGTTAAGCTTATTTCCCGATAAGAAGCTGGATGCGTACATAGATTCCCTGATTATAAAAGTGGCCGCTGCTCAAGAAGCAGACGGTTATTTGTACACGGCACGAACAATTGATCCTGCTAATCCGCACAAATGGGCCGGTCCTGAACGTTGGATGAAAGAAAGAGAATTGAGCCATGAGCTTTATAATTCAGGACACTTATACGAAGCCGCTGCCGCTCATTTTATGGCAACAGGTAAAAAGAGTTTATTGAACATCGCTTTAAAAAATGCAGACCTTATTTGTTCTGTTTTTGGACAGGATAAAAAACACGTAGCACCGGGCCACCAGGTAATTGAAATGGGCCTGGTTAAATTATACCGCATCACCGGTAAAAAAGAATACCTGCAAACTGCCAGCTATTTTATAGAGGAACGTGGACACTTTAATGGCTACGATACTAAAAGCAAAGACCCCTGGAAGAACGGCGCTTACTGGCAGGATCATATCCCGGTGACGGAGCAGAAAGAAGCAATTGGCCATGCTGTTAGGGCAGGCTATTTATATGCTGCAATAGCTGATGTAGCGGCCCTTACCGGCGATGAAAAATTATTGAAAGCCATTGATACGATATGGACGAATATGGTATCGAAAAAGATTTATGTGCAAGGTGGTGCAGGCGCCATCGGTAGTGGGGAACGTTACGGCGATAACTACGAGTTGCCTAACGCCACAGCCTATAACGAAACATGTGCGGCTATCGCCAATGTGTATTGGAATCAACGGATGTTCCAGTTACATGGCGAGTCGAAATATATAGATGTACTTGAGAAGATTTTATACAACGGCCTTATATCAGGAGTAGGGTTGGATGGCAAATCTTTTTTCTATACCAATGCCATGCAAGTCACTGGTATAAATGTAGCAGCAACCGATAACGGATTCACAAACGGTAATGTAGAAGCGGCCCGTTCCGGGTGGTTTGAATGTTCATGCTGTCCAACGAATGTAGCAAGGCTGTTACCGTCTGTACCGGGTTATATGTATGCGCAAAAAGATGATAAAATTTTTGTGAATCTTTTTGCCGGAAGCGAAGCAAAATTGAATGTATCGGGTAAGCCACTTACTATCGTTCAGCAAAATAATTATCCATGGGACGGTAATTTGAAGTTCATCGTATCGCCAAAAAATTCTCTTCCTTTTACTCTCATGATCCGTATTCCGGGCTGGGCTAAAAGCGAAGCGATTCCTTTAAATCTATATGCCTTCCAAAATGCGCCTGCTACTAAAGTCATTATTAAAATCAACGGTGTAGAAACCCCATACGACGTGGAAAATGGGTATGCCGTACTTAATAAAATATGGAAGAAGGCTGATGTGGTAGAAGTGCTGTTGCCAATGGAAGTGCGCAGGGTTACAGCCTCTGCCAAAGTAAAAGATGATGCCGGAAAAATTGCTTTGCAACGGGGCCCGGTAATGTATTGTGCGGAGTGGGTTGATAATAATGGGAGAGCTGCAAATATTGTGTTGCCTGCCAATACCGTTTTTACAACGGAGCATCATTCGGACTTACTAAATGGCGTTACCATTTTAAAAGCTGAGGCTACAGTAGTTGTTACAGATGCAAAAGAGGCTAAAGTAAATACAGTGAAGCAACAATTTACCGCTATCCCTTATTACGCATGGGCCAACAGGGGTAAGGGGGAGATGATGCTTTGGTTTCCTGAACGGATAAAGGATGTCGCTATCATTGCGAATTAATAGGTTTCATAAAATTTCAGAAGCAATATGTTTAAAAAATGTTTCGGCCTCTTACCCTTCTTATTCTTTGCTTTAGCTTCAAATGCACAACTTAAATGGCCTGCTGTTACGCAGCAAACTAAACCCTGGACACGTTGGTGGTGGGAGGGCAGCGCTGTAAACGCGAAAGACCTTACCTGGAATTTAGAGCAATACAAAGCCGCTGGTTTAGGTGGTGTGGAGCTAACGCCAATTTATGGTGTGTATGGATATGAAAAACAGTTCATTGATTTCTTATCTCCACAGTGGATGAAGCTTTTCGATCATACACTAAAAGAATCGAAACGATTGGGCTTAGGTGTTGATTTAGCCAACGGAACCGGCTGGCCTTTTGGCGGTCCGTGGGTAACCGATGATGATGCAAGTAAAACGGTTTATTATAAAGCGTATACAGTAAGTGGCGGTGAGGGTTTGAAAGAACTTGTTGAATATAAACAGGAAGCTTTTATAAGAACAGCTAATAATAAACCAGCAGGTATTGATAGCATCCTTGCACCCGTTTCCCGAAATAAAAATTTACAGGCACTGGCATTAGACCAAATTATATATCCCGGTAAGTTGCCTTTAAAATTTTTAATGGCTTATAGTGAAGATGGACAGACTTTAGACCTCACAAAAAATGTTGATGCATCAGGCAAGTTGAACTGGACAGCTCCAACAGGTAAGTGGAATTTATATGCGCTGTTTGTAGGCCTGCATGGCAAGATGGTTGAACGTGCTGCACCGGGTGGTGAAGGCTATGCTATCGATCATTTTTCAGCTAAAGCATCTGCCAACTATTTTAAAAAATTTGATGAGGCATTTAAAGGATATGATGTGTCGTACCTGCGGGCCTTTTTTAACGACTCGTATGAGGTGGATGATGCAAGAGGACAAAGCAACTGGACACCGCAATTGTTTGAAGAATTCAGCAAGCGCAAAGGCTATGACTTGAAGAATTATTTACCGGCACTTTTTGGAAAGTCAACAACGGATTTGAACAGCCGTGTGTTATATGATTACCGTTCTGTGATAGATGAATTATTACTGGAACATTTTACAGAAGCCTGGCATAC
>JAQBNG010000229.1 GCA_028288675.1 Flavisolibacter sp.
TTTGGCCATCGCCGCTTATCAATCATTGATTTAAGCGAAACGGCTAACCAACCCATGCAATACAATGGGTTGCACCTTATTTTTAATGGTGAGATTTATAACTATAATGAAATAAGGAAAAATCTCATTTCATTAGGTCACCAGTTTCAAACCCATTCCGACACAGAAGTTATTTTACATGCCTGGCAACAATGGGGAGAGAAGAGCATAGAGCAATGGCGTGGCATGTTTGCTATTGCTTTGTATGATGAAAAAAAAAGCGAAGTCATTTTCATACGTGATAGGGCAGGAGTAAAGCCTTTTTTCTATTATTACCAGGAAGGGGTTTTTTTGTTTGCATCAGAACTAAAATCAATTACAGCGCATAAGGGGTTTAAGAAAGAAATAGATATGGCCGCGGTAGCCTCTTTTTTACAATATGGCTATGTATCGCACCCGCATTGTATTTATAAGAACACAGCTAAACTTCAGCCGGGGCATTTGTTACGGTTGAATTTAGGTACCCAACAGGTTTCTCTTGATCAATATTGGAATGTGTATGATTATTATAACAAGCCAAAGCTTTCTATTGATATGCCGGAAGCGATCGTGGAAACTGAAAAAATATTGACTGAAGCTTTTCAGTTGAGGATGGTAGCCGATGTACCGGTCGGTGTATTTTTAAGTGGCGGGTATGACAGTTCCTGTGTAACCGCATTGCTGCAAAAAAACAGTACCGAAAGGCTGAAAACGTTTACTATAGGTATGACAGATGAGGCTATTAATGAAGCGCCGTATGCAGCAAAAGTGGCGCAGCATTTGGGCACCGACCATACAGAGTTTTATTGCACCCCACAGGAAGCTTTGGAAATTATTCCCGAATTGCCGCACTACTATGATGAACCCTTTGCTGACAGCAGTGCTATACCAACAATACTGGTTAGTAGGCAGGCAAGAAAAAAAGTAACGGTTGCGCTTTCAGCAGATGCCGGTGATGAGGTGTTTGCAGGCTATAATCGTTATGATTATTTAATGCGTTATGGCAAAAGGTTAAACTCAGTTCCAAAGCCGTTACGCAAATTAGCCGTTGCTGCTATGGATACCATCCCTTCAGAGCGCATTCCTTACTTGCGCAATAAATACAATTTTCATAGCCGTTATAATAAAATAAAAAGCCTGCTGGATAATCCCTCTCCATCGGAAATGCTGAAAAATCTTAGCCAGGTTTTTTCTGATAAGGAAATCAGCCAGCTATTTGCTTCAACAGTTTCGGAGCTGGAAACAGCCCATACCAGTATTGAGCTGCAGAAGGAATTTCATGACCCTCTTGCTTATATGATGGCTGTTGATTACCAAACATACCTGGTAGACGACATTCTGCAAAAAGTGGATAGGGCTACCATGTCAACCAGCCTTGAAGGGCGGGAACCCTTTTTGGACCAGCATATAATCGAATGGGCAGCACAACTGCCTACGGATTATAAATATCACCAGGGCCAGAAGAAATATATAGTAAAGCAAATTGTACACAAGTACGTTCCTAAAGCAATAATGGAAAGGCCTAAAATGGGTTTCGGTATTCCTATAGAATCCTGGTTAAAAAATGAATTGAAAGACCTGGTAAAGGAAAACTTAAGCGAACCCAACCTGGCGCGGCATGGTCTTTTTAATATAAATGGAGTTCAAAAACTACTCTCCGATTTTTATAACGGCCGTACGGAAAATCATTTGAAGCTGTGGTATCTTCTTATGTTTCAAATGTGGTATAACCGATGGATGAGTTAGACAAGCGCAAATAACAATGAAACAAATTCTCTTTATTTCTTACGATGGTTTAACAGATCCCTTAGGGCAATCGCAAATTTTGCCTTACCTGCTAAACCTTACAAAATACGGCTATGCTTATACTATATTAAGTTGCGAAAAGCCGGCCCGGTATGAATCTAAAAAAGATCTTATCGAAAGTATCATTAAACCCTATCCTGTACAGTGGGTTCCTTTAATGTATCATAAAAGTCCGCCGGTCTTATCATCCGTGTATGACTATGAGATGCTGTGGAAGGCGGCAAAGAAATTACAAAAACAAAAGGGCTTTCAACTGGTGCATACCCGTTCGGGCATTCCAACATTAGTAGCGCTCCGGTTAAAGAAAAAATTTGGCGTAAAGTTCCTTAATGATGTAAGGGGGTTCTGGGCAGATGAAAGGGCCGACGGCGGATTGTTTGATTTAAAAAACCCTGTTTACAGGTCAGTCTATGGCTTCTTTAAGAGGAAGGAAGCGGAATGTTTTCGGGTAAATGACTATACTACCTGTCTTACATTTAAGGCAAAGGATATCATACAATCCTGGAAGTTTTTGAAAGAGCCAGCCAACATTACCGTTATTCCTTGCAGTGTGGATCTGGAACTGTTCGATCCGGCAAATTATTCACAGGAGGAAGCAGACATCTTTAAAAATAAGCTGGGCATTAAGCCGGGAGAAAAAGTTGTATCCTATTTAGGGTCAGTAGGCACCTGGTATATGATAGATGAAATGTTGGAGCTTTTTACAAGGTTTTTACATTTTGAGCCATCAGTAAAATTTTTGATGCTGATTAACGGGGGGGAGCATGAAATGGTTAACATGTATTTGCAAAAGCATAGCTTACCAAAAGAAAAATTTATTCTTACTGAAGCATCACGTAAGGAAGTGCCCCTCTATTTAAAATGCTGCGACTATTCTGTATTTTTTATTAAGCCTTGCTTTTCAAAGCTTTCTTCCTCACCTACAAAACATGCCGAAATAATGGCAATGGGCCTCCCTCTTATCACTAATAGTGGCGTAGGTGATGTTGCTGAGATCGTTAAAAATTATGAAAGTGGCGAAGTCATAGACTCCTTTACAATCGATAGTTACGATGTAGCTATAAAAACATTACTGAATACGGCGTATGATAAAGCTGGCATCAGAAAGGGTGCATACGAAGTGTACTCTTTGGATGGTGCTTTAAAAAGTTATGCCGCGGTTTACAAAAAACTTACAGGCGAAAAAGAGCTTGTTGGTGAAGGCGTGAGCTGATTTTTTGCATGCCCAAGTAAACTGCCTGAAAGAAATCAACCCTTTAAACCAATAGAAAACAACAATAACTAATGAAAAGATTTTTAATTGTAGGCGCCGGTTTTTCAGGTGCAATATTGGCCAACGAATTAGCACAAAATCTTGAATGTACAATTGATCTAATTGATGAAAGGCCGCATATTGGCGGTAACTGTTATACCGAACGCGATAAGGAAACAGGCGTAATGGTACATACCTATGGACCGCATATATTTAATACCGACCGCAAGGATATTTGGGATTATGTGAACCGCTTTATTGAATTGGTGCCGTACACAAACCGGGTAAAAATTGTTTATAACGGCGCTGTGTACTCCATGCCCATCAACCTGCACACCATTAACCAGTTTTTTGGTAAAACGCTGTCGCCGGAAGAGGCAAAAGAATTTATCAGCTCTGTTGCTGATACCTCAATAGAGGAGCCGAAGAATTTTGAAGAGCAAGCAATGAAATTTATCGGTAAGGATTTATACAAAGCATTCTTTTACGGCTATACAAAAAAGCAGTGGGGATGCGAACCTACAGAACTGCCGGCGGCCATTTTAAAACGACTACCTGTGCGGTTTAATTATAACGATAACTATTATAATAATCCGCTGCAGGGGATACCGCGTAATGGCTTTACAGAAATGTTCGAAAAATTACTGGATCATGCTTCCATTACTGTACGCTTAGGTGTGAAGTATAGCGATATAGAAAATACAGCGGCATATGATCATGTGTTCTTTACAGGACCGATTGATCAGTTTTTTGATTACAAATATGGCCGCCTGGGTTATCGCACCGTATATTTTGAAAAGGGCAAGGCACAAGGAGATTATCAAGGCAATGCTGTGATCAATTATGGAAATGAAGAAGTGCCCTACACCCGTGTGCATGAACACAAGCATTTCACCCCTTGGGAGCAGCATGAGCAAACACTTTATTTTAAAGAATACAGCAAAGAAACAGAGGCTGGTGATGTGCCTTATTACCCCAAGCGTTTAACAGATGACAAAGAAAAATTACAGAAGTACAGGGCCGATGCAGAGGAGTTAAATGGGGTAAGCTTTTTGGGCCGCCTCGCTACCTACCGGTATATGGATATGCATCATGTAATTGGAGAGGCTTTAGATTTTTCACAACAATTTACTCAAGCAGTTCAGTCGGGAGGCAAACCCCCGATTTTCCCAAACGAAGAGGCATAAGGAATGAAAGGAAAAAAAGTAGCGGCTGTGGTACTTACTTACAACCGCTTGGCTTTACTAAAAGAATGTGTTGCCGCTATTAAAAGTCAAACTACACCTCCCGATGCTATTCTGGTAATTGATAATGGTAGTGAAGAGGATACGGGTTCCTGGCTGCGAAGCCAGGAGGGAGTAACGCTGATTCACCTGGTTCAAAATGTAGGTCCTGCCGCAGGTATAAAGAAGGGGCTGCAGGAAGCGTATGAAAGCGGTTACGAATGGATTTGGGTGATGGATGATGATGGCTTGCCACACCACCAGGCATTAGAGAAATTAATTAGGGCCAGGCCTGGATTTACAGGTGCTAAGAATTCATTAGTTCTTGATAAAACTGATAGGAGAACATTGGCCTTTAAGCTGCTTCAATTTAAAACGGTTGATGACATTCAGAGTGAATATGTTGAGGATGAGATTATGCCATGGAACGGCACCCTTTTTCACCGAAGCATCATTGAAAAGATAGGCTATCCAAAAACTGAGTTGTTTTTATGGGGTGAAGAAACAGAGTACTATCACCGTATAAAGAAGTCGGGGTTTTTTAAACTATTTACGGTCAGGGATAGCTGGCATTTTCACCCCCGGAACGCCGGTTTTTTTTACAAAGGAGGCTGGGATGTAAAAACGCATTGGCGGGCCTATTTCTTTGTCCGGAATAAATACGCGGTTTACCTGGCCAAGTATAAGCAAAACCGTATCTATGCGGGTTTATATTATTTATTCTTTACTGCCAGCATGGTATATTTTATTCTTTTTCATCCACATAAACAGAAAATAAAAAAAATAGACCTTACCCTTTTAGCAATGAAAGATGGGATAAGGAAGGATTATAAAAAAAGCTCTGCGGAAGTAGTAGAGATACTTCAAAAATTATGATACAACTGACCAGCGAACCACAAACCATTTTAAAAACCGGTACCAAAGAAATTCACGCCTACGATATTTCAGATGGCAATATTGATAAAACCACTGTAGCGTCTTTTGGTGAAGAATGGCTGAAGTTTAATAAATTCTCAGCTACGGAAATTGAAAAGATCGGGAATGATTATTTTGATATTCTTCACCCATCACTAAAAAATAAAAATACACAAGTGTTAGACATGGGATGCGGAAGCGGCAGGTGGGCTTATTACCTGGCGCCAATGGTTGGCTTTATTGAATGTGTTGATCCGAGCGAAGCAGTATTTGCTGCGGCTACAGTATTAAAGAATCATGAAAATACCCGTATCATAAAAGCAGATGTTGATAATCTCCCTTTTGCAGATAATAGTTTCGACTTAGTTTATTCTTTGGGTGTATTACATCATATACCGGACACCTATAAAGCAATGGAACAGTGTGTGAGAAAAGTGAAGCCGGGTGGTTACTTTTTAGTTTATCTCTATTATAATTTGGATAACCGGGGCATTATTTTTAAATCAATATTTCAGCTATCCAATTTTATCAGAGGCGGAATCAGTAAAATGCCTTCCAAAGTTAAAAAAGCGATTTGCGAAGTCATAGCTTTTGCTGTTTACCTGCCGCTGGCAAAAGGAGCAAAGCTGGTTTCAAAGCTTGGGGCGAAGAATCTTTCGAAAAAAATTCCGCTATCCTATTATGGAGATAAAAGTTTTTACATAATGAAAAATGATGCGCTTGACCGTTTTGGTACACCGCTGGAACAACGTTTTTCTAAAAATAAAATAGAGGAAATGATGAGAGGCAGTGGATTAAAAAACATTGTCTTCTCAGAAAAAGAACCCTATTGGCATGCCATAGGGCAGAAGGTATAAGCCGTTAGTTATCCCAAAATTAAAAGTCGCTCTGCTATGTGGTCTCTAACACAGCAGAGCGACTTTTTTGTTTTATAGCAGGTGCGGCATTTATAACCTTATCCTTATAGAAAACAATAATTAAAAGAGCTGCGTAAAATGGCAGGCAGGGAATTTTATAACGGGATAGTGCTCCAAAATTGTATGAAGAAATGCCAACGGCAAATGCAAAGATGATCGTAAATACAAAGCAGAATAAAACAGTAGGATCGGAAAATATTTTCTTTACTACAGTGCTTAGGCCAACTTTGAAAAGAACGTAAAGGGTAAACCCAAAAAAGAGCAGCGCCTCTAATGCGGAAAGTAATACAATGGGTTTTTTAGCTTCCCATACAAAGGGACGATATAATGTTACGGCTATAGCCGCCGGAAGCTTTGTTGCCATACCTAAAATAGTAGGATCAAATTTACCCAGGTCATATGCTGAACCTTCTTCACCGGAAGCATATTGAATCCATCCTCTTGTTACAGCCGAGGTGGTGGCTATATCCTCTAATGAATAACGATTTAATTCTTGGGCAAACTGGTTAGAAACAAAGAAAAAACCTGCAATACTAAATACCACAAAAAGCAAATTCACTAAAACACGAATAGCCGCTATTTTTATTTTATGCGAATAATTTAAAAGCAGCCATAAGGCCAGGGCAGGCAGGAACGCCATCAAAATATATATCTTAACTACAGCAACCAGGTAAAAACTGAATACCAAAAGAAATAAGTTTTTAAAGGAAAAATCTCTATAAAAGAAAATACGAAAACTTGTATATACCATCCATCCTAAACCAAACATGCAAACGGTATCCTTAAATACACCCGAACCCCAAACAAAAGTACTAGGTATGAACAGAAACGCATAAGCCAGTTGCTTATGTAAAGTTGGATATATACTTACAAATGTGCGGTACATTGCCCATATACCTGTATAAGAAAAGAAAGCAAATAAAAGTGCAATGGGTAAATAACTGGTGCCATTAAATAAGCCAAAGAAGGCTGTAATTACGGCTATTGTATAAGAGGGTGGATCATTATACCAATTTAATTGGGAGGAATATTTGTAAATATAGGGGTCAACCGTGGCAGGTAGCCCCATCATGATTTTGCCCCACATAGTTGGCGAATCGTCTAAAGAGGAATTGATGATTTTGGCATGTGAGAAAAACTCATACGTATCGCCGGTACCGTAGTAGTACTGGTAAACCAGGCCCACAAAAATAGCGCCTCCGAATTTTAATAATAAACCTTGCAAAAAATACTTACGCAGAGGATGACCATGAGGATAATGTGTATCCCTGTAGCGTTTTGCAATAAACACCAGGATGACTATGTAAACAGGAGTTAGAACTAAATCCCAAATGGTTAAATACTGCACGGTGTAAATAGGTAAAAAACGAAAATACTGTTTTTTATCAGACCCAGAATGAAACAATAAGACAGTGTCAGGATCGGCATTGTCTATCTATCCGTATCACATCGAAATACAATAACACTATAGCTTAAAATACATCCCAATCGGCCAGAGTTACATGCCATTTTGTTTTATCAGTAATATCCGTAAGTCCCTTGTAATTGAGACCTTTTACCAGCAGGTTTAGCGGCCTTGGATTGATACGTTCCGGTATTTTTATAAAGCCTGCTTTTTTTAGCAGTGGAAATATTTTGCCATTGCCAGAAGTAAAAATAAGAGTTACTGGTTCCTTTATCCATCGTTTGTAATTAGCACGCAGGCTTTGAAGTAATTGAAGCAGGTACTCCTCTCCATTCTTGCAATAGCAAAAATCCATCAGCAGAAGAGAGGAGTTGTCAAAGAGCTCATCTACCTTAAATACAGCAGCAGCGGCAGGCTTACCGTCTACATTCAAAGAAAAAATGTAATGTTTTGTTTGCGGTTTTTCCAGGAAGCGCCAGTTAAGGTAAACTTCATCGCGAATCAGGCCAACCTCGTATTGTGCCTGGAAATCAAAAAAAAGACCTGCTATTTCTTTAGAAAAAGATTCATGCCGTTCAATTCTATTGCTTTCAGGAACTTTTATTTTACGAAGGGCGTTGTTAAAAAAATCAATTATGCCTCCGCTTAAAGAAGCCAGTAGTTTAAACGGCAATTTAATTTTTAAAATATCGGCTGAATTTAGCGGCAGCAGGTAAGGCACTAAGGTGGTTAATAATTTATAATCGTTATATTTTATAAATGTGTGGATGCTCTTATTGTTAGGGAAGGTATAGGCAAGGCCAATATTCCTTTGCATCAGGTCTTCGGTGGCATAAGTGGCCAGTTCTCTAAAAACCCCGCGGCCTCTAAGCGTTACGCTTACGGCTACGTCCTGCACCATAGCAAACGTTATTGTCTCAGGCCCGGCTTTACCATAATAAAGTGGTACATGATAATAGGCAAGAATTTTTTCTTTGTAGTGATTAACGTAGACTCTACTCTTATATGAAGGCAGGTTTACATATTGCCATTCCCACCTGCTCTGGTTAAATACCTGGAGGTTGTGGGCGTCTCCTTCTGCCATGATGGATTTAATAGCATCCACTAGCACAGGCACATCTTTTTCAGGCAGTAAAGAGGGGGCTAAATCATCAGGTGCACTCATGGGTGTATGCTTGCTGTTGCTGTAATACGTTTTCCAATGTGGTAAAAGAGAAATCCTTCACTAATTGGTTTAGCTTTCTTTTAGTGCTGGATAGATTGAAGTAATGAGGATAGCGGATTCTTGGGGTTAGCCCATTGATCTTTGGATGTTTTTCATCAAGCTCCCAAGGATGAATATAAAAGATGCCCGGCCTTGTTTTTGTCAGATCTTCCATGCTCTTCTTAAAAAAACGATAGGGTAAAATCCTGAAAAAAGCTCCACCTAAGCCGACATCGTATTTCATTACTCTAAATGTTGAGATAGGCACTTCCCATAAACTGTTTTTTAACTGATGTATTTCCTTTGTATAATTCTGTATGCCGGTGCGTTTATTATCGCCGGGATAAATGCTGGAATCATAGGTAAAATCGTGCTCTTGTAAAATATCCAGAGCCCAAAGGTTCCGTTCGTCAATTGAAAAATAAGGGGCTCTGAAACCTTTATATCTTATACCAAAAGCATCCCCCGCCCGGATGCATTTTTTTACTTCCGCTGAAAACTGATCAGGGGTTAAATTAAAAATGAAAGGATGGCTATAAGAGTGACAGCCGATTTCATGGCCCTCCTTATAAATCTCCTCTACCAGGTAAGGATGATTTTCAAATACCTGCCCTAAAATAAAAAAAGTGGCCTTTATATTGTGTTTGCTAAGCAGGTTCATCAGAAAGTCGTAGCCAATGTGTAATCTTTTCTCAAAATTTTTCCATTCAGTTATGGGCAGGCCTATCCCTTGGTACCAGTCTTCAAAATCTATGGTAAAAGCATGCTGCATGTAACAAACAATTATAATAGTTCAAAACCTACCTGTACATATACATTATAAACTGAAATTAAGAGAAAACCCTTTTGCAAAAACAAATTGTTCTTTTGAAAATTCACACGAAGTTAGAATGCATTCTGTATTGTCCTCTGGCTTGAAAGAGTTATTAGTTATATTCGCCGCTTGAAACGTGAGTCGCTATATGCCTAAAGTACTAAGAATTTTAAATCGTCTTGCAGTGGGTGGCCCTGTGTTAAATGCGACTCTGCTTTCAAAATATCTTCCTACGGCTTTTGAAACCTTGCTGGTGGTAGGGGAAAAAGAGCACCATGAACAAAGCGCATCTTTTATTGCGAAAGATTTAGGTCTTGATGTTGTTATCGTTCCACAAATGCGCAGGGCTATTCATCCTGTTGACGACTACAAAGCATACCATGAGTTAAAAAAGATAATTAAGGAGTTTAAACCCGACATTGTACATACTCATGCTTCCAAGCCGGGTGTTCTTGGTCGGTTAGCGGCACACTCCGTGAATGTTCCGGCTATTATTCACACATTTCACGGCCACTCCTTCCATTCTTATTACAATTCTATAGCCAGCAATTTCTTTGTGCGGGCCGAGAGGTATTTAGCCAATAAATCAAGTGCCATAATTGCTATTAGTGAAACCCAGAAAAAAGAGCTGACAGAAGATTTTAGAATTGCCCCTGCTGAAAAGTTCAGGGTTATTCCATTGGGGCTTGACCTTGATAAATTTGGTGAAAGACAGCCCGAAAAAAGAGAAAAATTCCGTTCCGAATTTGACATTGCCGACGACGAAATTGCCATTGGAATTATTGGCCGGCTCGTGCCTGTAAAAAATCACTATCTTTTTTTGAAAGCCGTTGCTTTTGTCTTACAAAATACCAGTAAAAAAGTAAAAGCCTTTATTATCGGCGATGGCGATACTAGAGCTGCTTTGGAGAAAACTGCTAGACAATCAGGTATTTCTTTCTCAACAGAAAAAGATCAACGGCATATTCACCCGCTTGTTTTTACTTCATGGCGCAGCGATGTAGATGTGATAAATGCCGGCCTTGATATAGTTGCTCTCACGTCGCTTAACGAAGGCACACCTGTTAGTTTAATAGAGGCGCAGGCCGCTAACAAACCCATTGTAAGTACAAGAGTAGGCGGCATAAGTGATATTGTGATAGAAGGCAGAACCGCTTTATTGGCCGATGTAACAGATACAGCCATGTTTTGCAAACATTTGCTTAATCTTGTAGAGGATGACGGTCTCAGGGCCAAAATGGGAAGCGACAGCAGTTACTATGTAACAAAGCGCTTTAGTTACCATCGTTTGGTTAAGGATATGTCGGAATTATATTACGAACTTTTAAGTGAAAAAATAACGGCTAATGCTGTTTTTCGGTAAGAAGAAAAAAACACCCACTATTGACCTAAGCTGGTTAGGCACTGATATGCATTCGCACCTGATTCCCGGCATTGATGATGGCGTGCCTGATATGGCTACGTCGCTCCAAATGATCAGGGGATTGCAGGATCTTGGCTATAGGAAATTAATTACTACTCCCCATGTGCTTTGGGATGTTTACCCTAACACTACCGAACAAATATTGGAAGGAATAGCACTGGTAAAAAGTGCGGTGGCAGCAGAAGGAATTGCAATTGAAATTACTGCTGCTGCCGAGTATTTTATTGATGAACATTTTGAAGAGAGTTTGAAAAATAAAATGCCGCTTCTGCCCTTAAGCGGCAACAAAGTATTGGTAGAATTTTCTATGATCACCGCTCCAATGGACCTGCAGCAGATTCTTTTTGAAATGCAGCTACAAGACTACCAGCCTGTAATTGCTCATCCTGAGCGTTACATTTATCTTACCAACCGCAAGACATTTTTTGATGACCTGAAAAGTGCAGGCTGTCTTTTCCAATTGAACCTGCTTTCACTTACCGGCTATTATGGCCGCTCAGTGCAGGAGCTGGCGGAATATCTTTGTAAAAAAGAATATTACTCACTTGCCGGCACAGATCTTCATAGTGACCGGCACTTATTAGCCCTTCAAAAATTATCGGCTTCCGCATTGCTTTCTAAACTTAAAGAAAGTGGGCTTTTAAAAAATGAAAGGTTATAAATCAACCAAATCATTTTTTATTTGTCATTTCACCAATGAGTTTTACCATAAAAGAACTGGAATCTCTTTCGGGTATAAAAGCCCATACTATCCGCATTTGGGAGCAGCGTTATAATTTTTTACGGCCATTGCGTACGCAAACCAATATTCGCAGCTACAATAATGAAGAATTAAAAACACTGCTTACGGTTGCCCTTCTAAATAAATACGGGTACAAAATTTCAAAGATTGATGAAATGCAGCCCAGTCAACGCACCGAAGCTGTGCTCCAGTTGCAGCAACTTGACGCCCATGAAGAATACATCATTAATGAGCTGATTGGATGTATGATTGATTTAAAGAGCGTTGAATTTGAACAGCTTCTGACACGTTATATAGAAAGGCATGGTATTGAAAGCGCCATCACCGGGCTTGTTTTTTTATTCCTGGAAAGGGTAGGCATTCTTTGGCAAACTAACAGGCTACGTCCGGTGCAGGAGCATATTGTTTCAAATATCATCAGGCAGAAAATTATTGTTGGTATTGAAGGGCTCCCCTTGGCACAATCCGGGTTGCCGCTTTTTATCTTGTTTTTACCCGAGGGCGAACATCATGAATTAGGCCTGCTTTATGTTTACTATCTTTTGCGTAAAAAAGGAGTACCCGCTATTTATCTTGGCGCCAATGTGCCGGTAAAGGATATTCACTACATTATAGAGGCAAAGTCGCCATCCTGCTTATACCTTCATCTTACCTCGTTTCCCGGCCAGCCAAAGTTTCAACGCCTATTACTGCAATTGCAAAAAGATGCAAAGGATTGTACCATTCTTATTTCGGGGTATGTTGCCCAACTTATTAAGCGCCAACCCATACAAAACGTTGAGTTACTTCAATCCTTAAGCAGTGTTCAGGCATATATCACTGCAATAAACTAAGCAACCTCAACTATTCTGTTTAAACTTTATATAGAAAAGAGTAAACAATTATTATTTTTTTGTAACTTTATTGTTTAATTTTGGTGTTATAAAGTTTAAACAGGATGAGTACGCAAGAATTTAATAGTCTGGTTATAAACAGTGCAGAAGGACTCCGGCCATTCGCCATTACCTTAACAAAAGATCATGAAGTGGCTAAAGATTTATGCCAGGAGACGTTGTGCAAAGCGTTTACATACAGGGATAAGTATGAACCCGGAACCAATATTAAAGCCTGGTTATTTACTATCATGCGCAACATTTTTATTAATGAGTACCGACGAAATAATCGAAAACAAGCTGTAATGGAAACAGTGAAAAGCTCGGTAACACCGTATGCGCTTTCTTCGGAAGTAAGCGTAAGAATAAAAGAGATTAATGCGGCAATTCATTACTTACCTTCTATCTTTAAAAAGGCCTGTTTACTTTACTTAGATGGGTATAAGTACCATGAAATTGCCCTGGCACTAAACGAACCCCTTGGAACGATCAAAAGCCGCATCCACTTCGCTAAAAAAATGCTGCAAAAACAAATAGACAGGTGAGTAAATCAGTTGTAATTATAGGAGCGGGTTTTGCGGGCCTTTCGGCTGCCGCCTTTATGGCTAAGGCAGGGTGGAAGGTAACGGTTGTTGAAAAGAACAGCACTGCAGGGGGCCGCGCCCAACAACTGAAGGCACAGGGTTTCACTTTTGATATGGGCCCAAGCTGGTACTGGATGCCTGATGTATTTGAGCGTTTCTTTAACCAGTTTGGCAAAACTGTTTCTGATTATTACTCACTCATGCGGTTAAATCCTTCGTACCGGGTTTATTGGAAAGATGAATACAAAGACATACCTGCCGCCTATGCTGAATTAAAAGCTCTATTTGAAAGCATTGAAAAAGGCGCAGGTGAAATGCTTGATAGTTATCTTAACGAAGCGGCGGTAAAATATAAAATAGGCATGCAGGACCTGGTATATAAACCCGGCCAATCGCTTACTGAATTTTTAGATTGGAACATAGTAAAAAATGTATTTAAGCTGGATGTATTCACTTCAATAAAGTCGCATGTTGCAAAGCATTTCCAGCATGAAAAGCTTCGGCAGTTAATGGAGTTCCCAATTCTGTTCTTAGGAGCCTTGCCACAAAACACTCCCTCACTTTATAGCCTGATGAATTATGCTGATAGCATTGGCGGCACCTGGTATCCCGAAGGAGGTATGTTCAGCATTGTATCGGCTATGCAAAGTTTAGCCGAAGAATTAGGTGTACGTTTCAAATTTGAAGAAGCGGCGCAGCAGATAGTAATTGAAAAAGGGACAGCTAAAAAGTTAGTTACTAGTAAGGCGGAGTATATGGCAGATGCCATTATTAGCGGGGCTGATTATCATTTTACTGAAAGCCATTTACTGCCACAGGAATACCGTACTTACACGGATGCCTGGTGGGATAAGAAAGTGCTGGCGCCATCCTGTTTGCTTTATTATATCGGCCTTAATAAAAAGCTTGATAACGTACTGCATCATTCACTGTTTTTTGATGTGCCTTTTGAGGCGCATGCCGGGGAAATTTATATAACTCCTCAATGGCCTGAAGAACCTTTGTTTTATTTAAATGTTCCTTCCAAAACAGATACCAACGCAGCGCCGGCGGGTTGCGAAAACATGATGATATTAATACCTGTGGCATCTGGGTTGGAAGGCGATACGGAACAGATAAGAGAAGCCTATTTTCAAAAGGTGCTCAACCGGTTAGAAAAACATACAGGTCAATCGATCAGGGATGCTATTATTTTTAAAAAAACATTTTCTGTATCTGACTTTGTCACCGAATATAATTCCTACAAAGGCAATGCCTATGGCCTTGCCAACACCCTGATGCAAACGGCCGTTTTTAAGCCATCCTGCCGCAGCAAAAAAGTTAATAATCTTTTTTATACAGGGCAGTTTACTGTACCCGGTCCGGGTGTGCCGCCGAGTTTAATCAGTGGCGAAGTGGTATCAAAACAATTACTTAAATGCCTCAATTAGCAGTTATGACGATTGATTTATTTCATAGTGTTAGTAACGAATGCAGCAAGGAAGTGACCCTTAGGTATAGCACTTCTTTTTCATCGGCCATCAGGCTTTTACATAAAGATTTGCGGCAACCTATATTTAATATCTATGGCTTTGTACGCTTCGCTGACGAGATCGTAGATACGTTTCACCAGCATGACAAGCAAGAACTGTTAGAACAATTTAAAATTGAAACCTTTGATGCCATCAGGCGTGGTATCAGTTTGAACCCAATTCTAAATAGCTTTCAGTTAACGGTAAATCAGTATAAAATTGATCATCAATTGATTCATGCTTTTTTCAGTAGCATGGAAAGTGACCTTACCCAAAATGGCTACGACCGACAGGGCTATGAAGAATATATTTACGGCAGTGCCGAAGTTGTGGGGTTGATGTGCCTGTACATATTTTGCGAAGGTGCTAAGGAACAATATGAAGGTCTGAAACAGTCAGCCAAAGCACTAGGCGCCGCTTTTCAAAAAGTGAATTTTTTGCGTGATATAAAAGCTGATTTCATAGACTTGTCACGCATTTATTTCCCCGGTTGCGATTTTCATAATTTTACACAGCGGGATAAGCAGCAAATACAGGAAGACATTGAAGCAGATTTTAAAGAAGCCTACAAAGGAATTTTACATCTGCCAATGAAGGCTAAATTTGGTGTGTATGTTGCGTATAAATATTATTACTCTTTGTTTAGAAAAATAAAAGGAATAGAACCGCAGAATATTCTGGAACAACGTATCAGGATACCTAATTACTACAAGGCATACATTGTTTTGAGAGCCAGTGTAAAAAATAGTTTACGATTACTACAATGAAGCAGCAGGAAGTGATATTAGTTACTCCGGACGATGACCCAATTGGTGTGATGGAAAAGATAGAAGCACACGAGAGAGGCCTGCTCCACCGGGCTTTTTCTATTTTTATTTTTGATAAAAACGGCCGCATGTTATTACAACAAAGAGCCGAAGAAAAATACCATGGCGGCCTGCTATGGACCAATGCCTGCTGTAGCCATCCTTATCCCGGTGAAAGCGTAGAAGTAGGAGCCCAGCGAAGATTGGAGGAGGAACTCGGCTTTATTGTAATGCTTAAAAAAATATTTTCTTTTACGTATAAGGCAGATGTAGAAAATGATTTGATTGAGCACGAATTCGATCATGTTTTCGCTGGTGAGTATGATGGAGAAATAACAATAAACAAAGCAGAAGTAGCTGCTTTTTCTTATCACACGATGCAAGAAATTAAATCATTTTTAACTCAGCGGCCAAATGATTTCACTGCATGGTTCAAGCTTGCTTTCCCACAAATTGAAAGCTGGTGGAAAATGAACTATGAAACAGTAGCAGTTAGTAGCATAGAATAAAAAGTTAGCAATTAGCAATAAAGGTGCAAACTGCTAATTGCATTTTTTAGCACGAAGAAAAAAACTTAAAAATGGACGTCTTACTTTATATACTTGTTTTATTGGGGACCTTCGTTGCTATGGAAGGCATCACCTGGTTAACGCATCGTTTTGTAATGCACGGTTTGCTGTGGTACCTGCATCGCGACCATCACCAAAAAGAGCCGGGATTTTTTGAAAAGAACGATTGGTTCTTTGTGATTTTTGCTGTGCCAAGCATATGTTTGATTGGTTTTGGAACTTACGGTAACGTATGGTGGATGCAGGCAATTGGCTTTGGTATTATGTTATATGGTGCTGCTTATTTTATTGTACACGACGTCATCATCCACCAGCGTTTTAAATGGTTCACCCGAAGTAAAAGCAATTATATACGGGCCATTCGCTGGGCGCATAAAATGCACCATAAACATTTAAATAAGCATCAGGGGGAAAGCTTTGGAATGTTGATGGTTCATAAAAAATATTGGGAAAAAGTGCGTAGGGACAAACAACTTATGGCAGCTAAAAAAGTAGAGTATGCGCCTGAATAGCAAAAAAAAAGTCCCTTGTAGAAACAAAGGACGTATAGATTAGGACATTGCAACCTGTTATGGCTAAACAGGCAGCTTCTTTAAATTATTTTTGGCAGAGAGTTGGTAAAAAAGTGCCCCGCTAGGAATAGCAGGGCTTCACCCTTAACCATACGAAACTAAGTTCTTGTTATATTTTAAAATCTTTCGATTAACAGTTCGTAATTCTTGCTGTGAAAATACTTCTGGCTGAACTTAGTTCCTACGGTGTTTCGGCGAAACCCAAAAATCCATCGGCTCAAATATCAGACGTATCGCCAGAGATTTAGGTTGTTTTTAAAGCCAGTTGCAAGGCAGAAGAATTCGTTAAAATACAGCACTCTTTAAAAGATCCTCTACTTCGCTGAAAGCTGCACTGCATTTAGCTTTCACATAAGCTAAATCATGATTCATAGCAGTGGTTTGAGTAGATGGAGCCGCTTGTTCCAGGCGGGTTAAAAAGGGGTATAATTCGTCAGCCAATCCCATGTATCCTACGGTAGATTTCAGGCTATGCGCTGTTTGCTTTATAGCGTCGTATGCACCCGTATCAATAGCAGTTTGAAGCTGCGATAACTCCTGGGGCGCTTGTTGCAAAAACTGCTCTAATATCTGCTTTTTAAATGTTTTATCACCGCCTGATAGTTGCTCCAAATAATCGAGTTTTATGTGCTCGAGTATAAGTTCTTCCACTTCTGCAACCTGCTGCGCATGACGGCCGATCATATTATACAAGATGGTTTCCTTTATCGGCTTCGATACATAATCGTTCATACCAAGTTGCAGGCATTTTTCTTTTTCGCCCGCCATGGCGTGTGCTGTCATAGCAATAATCGGGATGCTTAATTTCATCTCGTTACGAATAACATGCGTAGCGATGTAACCATCCATTTCGGGCATTTGAATATCCATAAGAATAAGCGAGTACTCCCTTTTCTTCAATTCATTTACCGCTTCCTGGCCGCTGTTTACAAGCACATAATCAATATCCCAGCTTTTCATTAGGTGAGTGATTAACTGCTGATTCATGACATTGTCTTCTGCTATCAGCACTGTAATCTTTTGCAGCGATACAGCTTCTTCCTGCTCGGTTAGGGCGGCCGCATATAGTTGGGCCATATCAGGTATGTTATAGGATAACTCCACAACAAATTCAGACCCCTCTCCCGGCTTGCTTTTTACATCAATAGTTCCATGTTGTAAGGTAATTAGTTGCTTTACAATAGCGAGGCCCAGGCCTGTGCCACCAAAGCGCCGCGTGGTTTCAGTTTCCGCTTGCTGAAAGCGTTCAAAAATGGTTTGTTGCTTTTGGGATGAAATGCCGATACCTGTATCTTTTATACAGATCCGGATGCGAACCTGTTCATCTGTTTGAGTGAGCAGGGAAACATAAACTTCCACTTTTCCTTCTTCGGTAAACTTAACGGCGTTGCTTAACAGGTTCACCAGGATTTGGGTTAGCCGCACGGCATCGCCGGATAAAATATCAGGAACTTCTTTATCAATATGAGTGGTAAACTTAAGGTCTTTCTCTTTTATTTTCTCGCTGAACATAGCTCCTACAGAGCTCATTAAACTATGCAGGCTAAAGCGGGTTTCTTCCAGCGACATCATGCCTGCTTCAATTTTAGAAAGATCTAAAATATCATTTACCAAAGCCAGCAGGTTTTCGCCGGCCGAATGAATATTTTGTACGTACTGCCGCTGGTCCGTATTCAAAGTTGTTCTTCGCAATAAATTCGTAAATCCTAAGATCGCATTCATGGGCGTACGTATTTCATGGCTCATGTTGGCTAAGAATTGCTCTTTCATATTAGCCACTTCTTTATTGCGTTTATCCGATTCATTTAAAAGAGTGATCATCTTTTGCTGCTGCCTTCCCTGGTTAACAATATACCAGAACGCAGATATAACCGCAAGCAAGGCAATGATGGCAATGACCAAACCCCAAAGGCGGGCTGATTTGCCGGTGTCTTCAATAGAGCTTACAATCGTTTGTAACTCGTTTTGCCGCAAGGTTTCTAATTGAACAATGGCACTTTCAATACTATCGCGAAGAAGTTTACCACGGCCCGTATTTATCAGCCTTAAAGCGGCTTCTTCATTATTGCTTTTTTCAAATGCCGTTAGTATTTGGTAGCTGAAATGGCTTTTCTCTTGTATTAAAAGCTGGAGTGTTTTTAATTCCTTTGTTCTTTGATGGGGAGCGATGCTTTGGTTTAATCGTACTGCCTCGGTTTGGAGCGCTTTTATTTTATTTTCAACACCGGTTAAATAGGTCTTGTTGCCCGTAATAACAGCGCCCTTCAAATCAGTATCTATTATTAGTACATCATTTTGCAGCTTACGCAAATTATTTTGCACTTCCATTTCACTTGCTAAACTTCTGTTGCCTTGCAATAAACGGGTAATATTATAGCCCGAGATCACCTGGAGGAAAACAATTACCAGAATGCCCAGCAAAAACAACCACAGTACCCAATATCTGATGTCTGGTTTACGCATGTAATGGCGCCCAATATACAAAATTCAGGCTCTGCGCAACTAACTAATGTGAGGAGGAAATAACGGTTTTTTTAAAAAAACGCAGGAAAATAAAAATGCAAAGAAGCACCACGGCGAAGCATGCGGCCATCACCGGAATTCTTTTTTGCGTAAATAGCTCTGTAAGCAGATAATACTCGGAAGCAATCAGCAGGAAAAGGGCTATTATGAATATGATAAATTTTTTCATGTTAGTGTAAAAGGAGAAGGCTGCAAAATTGCAGCCGCCGCCTTTAGCTAGTTAATTGCAATGTTAGATACAATACGTTTTTGGTTGTTCATAGGTAAGTTAGTTTTGATTGCGACCCCGAAAATTGTATCAGCGAAAGAGCAACGGTTTTAGATAATACCTGTTTAAACAGGCCGGATGTTTGGATACTTGACACCAAAAATAAAGGGCCTTCTACAGCCCTTTCTATTAGTTAGGTTAAACCAAACAAGCCCTCGCCCAAGTATTAGGAAACAGCGTTGAAAGTTTAAAGCAGGTTAAGCCGCTTATTAAGGGCCGCTTTATGTGTATCAGCCACGGGGATGGTAGTTTTACCAATTGCGATTGTGCCTTCCTGGATAAAATCTATTTTATTAATGGCTACGATATAGCTGCGATGCACCCGCAAAAATTTAGTGGAGGGAAGCTTTTCTTCAATTGATTTTAAAGTGGCATGCACTACATGAAACTTAAGGGCTGTATGTACTTTTACATAATCACCCATGGCTTCTAAAAACAAAATATCATCTATGCTGATGCGCTTAAGCATGCCATTGTCTTTAACAAACACAAAGCCCTGCTCTTCTACTTTTACTTCTTCCTTATTGCTGTCTAAAGCTTCCTGCGCTTTTTCTACAGCCTGTATCAAACGCGACTGTGTAATGGGCTTCACCAGGTAATCAATTACATTTAGTTCAAAAGCTTCTACTGCATAATCAGTTTTAGCCGTAGTAAAAATGATAAGGGGTTTTTTAGTGCCTAATTTTTTAATCAGGTCGATACCGCTCATCTCGGGCATTTCAATATCTAAAAAAAGAAGGTCGGCGGAGTTAGCGCTTAATTGATTATAGGCTTCCATTGCATCACTGCATTCGGCCACTAATTCAAGATTCTGTACCTGGCTAATTAACTGCTTTAAGGCCATGCGGGCCATCTTATTATCATCTACCAATATACACTTCATAGTTAAGGGGGTTATAACAAATATAATAATATGAGGTTTACGAAAGAGCAGGAATAAATTTTTTTTGAACCCGCCGGACCGAATCACTTTTGGCTTTTCTTGCATCGCACTCTTGTATGGTTTGTTTGCTATTTAGCAATAAGGAGCACAAAGAACATAATGAACCAGGAAGTACACAACGTCGTGCTTTTTGTGGCCTTTTTGTGTTCTTTGTATTCCGACAGCCGATCAAGGTGATACTCTTGAACGGAGCGTCGCCAATGCCGCTTCATAGTACCACAAAAGCCAGTAACAAAAAAAAGCCTGAACATTTTTGAACAGGCTTTTACTATCAGTACTATCACTTACGGATTAGCAGGTTTTATCACCGGCAGGGCTTTCTCTCTTATCAATGCATTAAAGGCCGGAATGTCTTTTTCTTTTATCAGTTTCAACTTTACTAACTGCACATCAATCTGCGTTGCCAGGTCTGCATATACTTCTTTGGCCTGCTTGCTTGGCGCCGCGTTGCCGCTGTTGGCAACATCAAACACACCTGATAATTTATCGTTCAGCCGTATTGGGTAATTCAATACATCCTGCCCGCTTTTTGATTTTGTTTGATACAAAGTTTCTTCAATAGTTGTAAGGTTTTTGTTGATGGTATCCGCCAGCGTCTTTATTTCTTTAGGAACATCCTTGCCTTGCTTTGTTACAAAATCGGTTATTTGCGTACGAAGCGAACGAATGTCTTTAATTGATTTTTGTGTTTCATTAAATTTATCCTGTACCTTTTTTAAGAAGCTGAATTGGCTTTCATAATCCTCTTGTGTCAACTTATAATTAGGATCGGCCTTAACTATAAAAGGAACTTCCGCAGAATCTTTTCCAACTTTTATTTTGGCAAAGTAAGATCCCGGCGGCGCTACAATTCCGCCTGGGTTTCCGTTCCATAAAATCATTCCTTCTATTGGTTCCGACTCAGGATAACGAAGGTTCCAAACCACTGTGTTCATACCCTTGGTAATCTCTATTTTTTTAGTAGCTTCTTTCGCTTCGGTTGTAAATGTTTTAATCTCTTTGCGAGCTGCATCCATTATAGTTAAAGAAGCTTTTGTTGAATCATCTACGTCTTTTGCATAGTAGTTCATAACCACACCAGCCGGCGGATTGGCGCCTGCATTCTTAGGAACACCAAACGAAGGACCTCCACTGTTTAAACGATAGGCTGGTTCAACAGAAAACAAATGCAATGGCTTATTCAGCACATCTGCGGTCATCCCCTGCACCATGCTTAAATCATCAATCGCCCAAAAAGCACGGCCCTGAGTAGCTACAATTAAATCGTTTTCTTTTATGGTTAAATCAGTAATAGGAACAACCGGCAGGTTTTGCTGAAACGGTTTCCAGGTTATACCATCATCGTACGAAATATACATACCGTACTCTGTTCCTGCATACAATAATCCCTGGCGTCTTTTATCAGCACGGGCAACACGGGCGAAGTGCATCTTATTGATCCCGTTTGTGATCAACTTCCATGTTTTACCATAGTCTTCTGTTTTATATATGTAAGGTGTGTAATCATCCATCTTGTAACGGGTGCCAACAAAATAAGCTGCTCCTTTTTTAAAAGGATCGGCATCTATGGAGTTCCACATCATCCATTTAGGTGCGGCGGAAGGTGTTACGTTATCCCATTTTTTACCGCCATCACGGCTTACGTAAATCAATCCATCATCACTGCCCGTCCACAATAAATCTTTTTCATAGGGAGATTCAGTGGCAGTAAAAATGGTGGAGTAGTATTCAACCGATGTATTGTCTTTGGTGATAGGTCCACCGCTGGAAGCTTGCTTTGTTTTATCATTTGTCGTTAGGTCGGGAGATATTTGCTCCCAGGTAGCGCCTTCGTTTTCAGTAGCGAATAATACATTGCCTGCAGCATACAAACGCTTTGGATTATTAGGCGAAAAAAAGATAGGAAAGTTCCATTGAAAGCGGTACTTCAATACATCTGCACCGGCACCCATCGGGTTATCGGGCCACGGCGATACCGCTCGGTTCTCGCCTGTTTTATGATTGAGTCTTGACAGGTAGCCACCATAATTTCCACCATAAATAATGTCGGGATTTAAAGGATCGGCAACCACATAACCACTTTCCGCACCGGCTGTAGGCTCCCAGTCATTTTCAGTAATAGCACCACTTTGCCCACGACTCTTTATACGAACAGTTGTATTATCCTGTTGCGCACCAAGGATGCGATAAGGAAAAGAATTATCTGTGGATACGCGATAGAACTGCGCCGTGGGTTGGTTCATATACGTACTCCAATTCTCACCGCCATCAAAAGATATTTGTGCACCGCCATCATCAGCAACAATCATTCTATTTCCATCAACAGGATCAATCCACAAATCATGATGATCGCCATGAGGAGTTCTTATTGATTGGAAAGTTTTTCCTCCATCACGGCTACGCATAAAGTTTACATTAGGCGCATAAACAGTGTTCTCATTTTTAGGATCAACAAAAACTTTTGAATAGTACCAGGCACGCTGGCGAATGTTATTATCGCTTGATGTCAGTGTCCATGTTTCGCCGCCATCTGCCGACATGAACATGCCACCCGCAGGGTTCTCAATCAATGCATAAAGTTTATCCGGATTAGACGGTGCAACAGCTACGCCAACAATACCCCACAATCCTTTTGGCAATCCTTTTTTTGCAGTGATGTTCAACCATGTTTCTCCACCATCAATGCTCTTCCAAAGCCCACTGCCTTCGCCACCACTTTCCATGCTGTAGGGTGTGCGAATCATACGCCATGTGCCTGCATACAAAACAGAGGGGTTACCCGGTTCCATTACCAAATCAGAAGCACCAGCCTGGTTGTTTACATACAACGTTTTGCGCCATGTTTTTCCACCATCTGTTGTTTTATAAACGCCCCTTGTTTCATTGGGGCCAAATGCATGGCCAAGCACAGCAGCCCAAACGGTGTTGGGGTCTTTTGGATGAATAAGAATTCGGATTATATGGCGGGCATCTTTTAATCCAATATTTTTCCACGTACGTCCGCCATCTTCACTGCGCCACATACCGTCAAGACCTTCACTTACGTTACCGCGAATGGAATTTTCGCCTTCACCCACATAAATAATGTCTTCATCACTTGGTGCCACTGCAACAGCGCCAATAGTACTTCCAAAATATTTATCACTAATGTTTTTCCAGTTGCTGCCACCATCGGTTGTCTTCCAAACACCGCCACCGGTGGCGCCGAAGTAAAAGGTGTTTTTAGCCTTGTAACTGCCGGTTGCCGCAGCGCTCCGTCCACCACGGAAAGGGCCAACGAGGCGGTATTTTACTTTAGAAAGAAGGAGGGAGTCGGTGTTGGTAGCTTCCTTAGATGATTTCTTTTTTTGTGCAATTGATGCGATAGAAAAAGAAGTTAGAATGAACAGTAAGACAAGTTTTCTCATGTTGTATAATTAAGGCGCAAAAGTTACAAACGATGAGGGTTACAATTGATGAAAATCTTTTGTTGGATTAGATAGAAGAAAGTGGGTTGAAAATTTGAAGGCCATCCCACCTCACGAAAGTGCTTGTCATTTTTATAAAGCGAAAGGTCATGCTGAAGAGCAATGGCATCAATCCAGATGTCGTTCTCAGGTATAGGCTTGCCTTTTTCCATCAAAGCGGCTTTTGTTTTTCCATAAATCTCTGCAGTCTGACGGTCTGGAGAAAGAATGGTGCATTTCGCCAGAAACCTTTCGTTTCCTGAAGGTGTATCACCAATTGAGTGATTTATAAGCGCCATAAAACAGTTCTCCGGCGGCGTTCAGCGGTACGCAAATTTCTTTCAGTGTATCCAGGTTCTTTCCATCAATGGCATTTCTCTTTAATACTTTATGATAATGCTTGTATCGAGCAAACACTTATTATTTCCTGTCATTAGAATTAATTTGTTCACATCCTTCTTCAATATTTTTCAGCCACTCATCGGCTTCTTCGTCGGTTAGCGTACCTGCACACTCAGCGAATTTTTTTCCCTGCACCGGGTTTGTATACTTTTTTGTAAGAAGGCTTTCAACGCCTGATAAAGTTTTCTCCTCTTCTTCTTTTAGCAGGGCTCCATCAGGTGCAATTTTCTTGCTTCTTCATTCATGACTTAAAGATTTGAATACGAATTTCAATGTAGTTTTTAACTGTATTACTCCGCCGCAGAACTACCCATAAAAGTGCAGAAAAATATGCCTTGAAAAACTCAAACAAAAGCCGGCTTTCAAACCGGCTTCATTATTAATTACTAATTCTTAATTCTCTTATGATGCTTTATTATCCAACCCTTCCTTCTCTACAATCGCTTTCACCGGTGCATCAAATTGTTTTTTTAGCACCTCTCTTTTTTGCGTTGCTTTTTCCCTTTGCTTCTTTAACACGGTAACCCTTTGCACCTGCATGTTAGATGGTTTCGCTTCCTGGTTTGTTATGGTGCTATACAACTCACTCACCCGTTCACGCAGTTGCTCTTCATCGGCAAAAATTGATTTTTGCTTTGTAGCTAACAATGTGCTGCGCAAGGCTTCCAACGAATCTGTATAAGCCTTCAACACCTTTTTGCTCTCTTCGTTTTTACTCAGGGCTGTCCATCTTTTAAGGTCAGCCTGGCGGGTGTTCACTTCTTCTATGTTAGCTGTTAACTCATTATATAAATTCAACGCATCCATAGCGGTTTTGTATTGGGCTTGCCGCTCGGCCAGTGTAAAACTTTTGTTGGCTGAATCGTGTACAACTACAAGTGGTTCTGTGTATGCTTTATCGCCAACTTTTAATCGTACTGTGTAGTTGCCAGGCATTACCATTGGCGCTGTAAAACCTGCGGGGTCCATCTTGGTACCACCGGCTGCTACTTTAGGTGGCGTACCTCTCAGGTTCCAATAAACTTTATTAATGCCTTTGCGCTTGCCGGGTGTGAGTGTTTGCACCAGGCTTCCTTTTGCATCCAGGATTTCTATTTTCATATCGCCGCTGTTGGGACGATCTTTTAAATAGTATTGAATCGCAGGTATCGAAACGGGGTTGCCGCTATTCCATCCGCCGGTAGGTGGAAAGCCGCCACTGCCTAAACCTGTAGAAAGAGGTATTGCCTTCATAGGAAACAGTTGTACATCTTTATCCGCTACTTCAGCCGACATTAACCGTATGGTTGAAATATCGTCCACTACAATAATGCCGCGGCCATGTGTAGCGAGTACAAGGTCAGCCGTTTGAGGATGAATTTGTATATCTCTTACCAGTGCATACTCCGGTATTCTATTCTTCATGCGAAACCAGTTAGCGCCGCCATCCACCGATGCAAATAAGCCCATCTCCGTACCGAGAAAAAGCAGGTTGCGGTTTTTTAAATCTTCTTTGATCTTATGGGCGAAGCCTGTAAACTCGGAGCTTGTAAATGCCTTCCATGTTTTACCGCCATCGGTTGATTTAGCTGCGTATGTTTTATGATCGCCATACATGTGGTTGTCAAACGTGGCATATACTACCTGCTTATCAAACCGGCTTGGTTCAACAGAGCTAACCCATGTTTGCAGGGGAATGCCTGCGGCTGCATACCCCTTCGCCGTGTTGGTCCATACTTTTCCTCCATCTGTTGTTACCTGTAAATTGCCATCGTCGGTACCTACCCAAATCATCTTTTCATCAAGCGGACTTTCGGCAATTGTAAAAATCGTTGTATGGTTTTCAGCAGATGTATTGTCGGCACTTAAGCCACCACTTTTATCCTGTTCCTGTTTCGCTTTATCGTTAGTAGTAAGGTCCGTTGAGATGCGTGTCCAGTTGCTTCCTTTATCGGTGCTTTTGTATAAATACTGTGCGCCCATATATAGATTGCTGCCATTTTTTGCGCCAACGACAATTGGTGTATTCCAGTTCCAGCGCAGCTTTTCATCACCCTCGCTTTGTGGTTTTATTGAAACATTTTTTAAGGTGCGTAAATCAATGCGGCTTGCATTGCCACCCTGCGATTCGGCGTAGGCAATGTTGGGATCAATGCCATCCGGTACCGTCCAAAATCCATCACCACCATATATTGCTTTCCAGTCGCCATTGCTTACACCGCCGGGCAATGCGGATGGAGCAACCCAACTGCCGTTATCCTGCAGGCCGCCATAAATACGATAAGGTTTTTGTTTATCAAGAGCAACATGATAGAATTGCCCTACCGGAAGGTTATCCATAAACCTCCAGGTGGCGCCACGGTCAAGACTCAGGTACACGCCTCCATCGGTACCTAAATAAAGCTGGTTGGTATTATTAGGATTTATCCAAAGTGCATGATGATCGGCATGTACCCAACCTCCTTCGCCGCTGGCATCAGCAAAAGAGTAGCCGCCATCGCTGCTATATGAAAAAGAATAGGCCGGACGGTATACACGTTTTGGATCTTTGGGATCAACTTCTATAGTGCTGAAATAAAACGGCCTTGAAGTAACATTGAGGGTTGCACTTTGGGGCTTCCATGTTTCGCCGCCATCGGCAGAAATATACAAGCCTGTATTATTACTTTCTACAATAGCCAGTAAATTTTGCGGTGCACTTGGAGCTAATGCAAGGGCTATGCGGCCAAAGGGTTTTGCCGGTAAGCCTTTGTTTAATTCTTTCCATGTAGCACCACCATCCGTGCTTTTATGCAAACCACTTCCATTACCACCAGAGTTAAAGGAGTAAGGCGTACGCCGT
>JAQBNG010000012.1 GCA_028288675.1 Flavisolibacter sp.
AATCATATTCTCAAAATCACATTTGCTATATTAGTATTAATAGCAACAGGATGTAGCGATCCAAACACTCCATCAATTGATGTTTCCCCAAAACATTTTAAAATTCAAACACCTTTCATATTAAATAGTCGTGGAATTATTATAAATACCTATTGGGGAAGTGAGAAAAAACATCACGTTTTATGTCTCGACACTCATTCCCCTTCCTGGATAAAGAGCTCAGTGGTAAACTATGATCATTCATTCACCAAATCCAGGAAGCTAGGTTTTAAAACATCTGCCGCAGATGGCTCCCCGATACAAGGCGATGTTGGTATTTGCGACAGTTTCTCTTTTGAGAACATTGTGTTTAAAAAGGTTCCTTTTTATGTAATGCCTGAGAATGTAAAAGACGACAAAGAGGATGACGGTGTTTTTGGAATCGACGCTCTTTCAAAAGGTGTATGGAAGATTGATTTCGTAAAGGAGGAACTGACATTCGCTTCAGGTATTGATTCGTTTCCGGAAATAAGTCAGACTGAAATGTTTCCAGCCAATTTTAAAAAGCAGGTGTTTACAGTTGATGTTCATTTTGGAAATAAGCAGGTGAAAGCTATGGCTGTTGATTTAGGATATAACGGAAATATGCTTCTGCCGGCTTCAGATTTTGATGACATCAGTTCATCAAAAAAAATTTATAAAAATATCAGTAAGTTCAATACACCTGTCAGTGAGAATATCGTAAATAATTTGTCCGTTTTCGATACGATTAAAATTCATCACAACTGGTTTCTTACCATGGTTTCTACTAATGACAAAGTAACAGAGCGGTTAATTGGTTTAGATTTCTTTAAAAAATTTAATTATGTCATTTTTGATTTTATAAACCAGCAAATATTTATACCAAAAAAAATCTGGTAAATAGGCAGGGAACCTATCTGCTTAAATCATCCACTCAGCATCCACAATTATTAAGAAGCCTTCACAAGTCTCATGTTTAATATCCTATTTATCCCCGCAAATGATACGCCTTTGACTTTACAAATGCACGAAGTCCGGCGTATGAAAGTGTAGTCCCGAATCCTGAATGTTTACGACCACTCCATGGTAAGGCAGCGCTAACCCTGTCGCAACAATTCCAGTAACCGGAGCCTGTATCCAGTTGTTGCAATATGCCTTCTGCTCTTTGCTGATCGCTGCTATAAACAGATGCAGTTAATCCATATTCTGTATCCTGCATCAAAGCAATGGCTTCATCATCGTTTGCTACTTTCATGATACCGATAAGTGGCCCGAAAGTTTCCTCAGTCATTACCCTCATCTCATGATTTACGTTAGCTAAAATAGTGGGCTGAAAAAAGTATCCTTTTTCCCCTTCCCTGTTTCCACCCGTAACAACGGTTGCACCTTTTTCTTTTGCCTCTTCAATTTGTTGATGCAAAAAATGCAGTTGTTCTTTCCTGCTTAATGGACCAATATATATCCCCTCTTCCGTGGGGAGACCCGTTTTGTATGACTGCACTTCTTTTATAAATTCATCCAGGTATTCATCATAAATTTTTTGATGAACATAGATGCGTTCAACTGCGCAACAACTTTGACCGTTATTATAAAAAGCACCATCGGCGGTAGCGGCAGCCACTGTTTTTATATCACTAACGTCGTCGGCTACATACAACGGATCCTTGCCACCTAACTCGCATTGGCAGGGTACCATTTTAGATGCCACTCTTTCATAAATATGCCTTCCTGTTTTATAGGAGCCTGTAAAGAAGTAGCCATCAAACGGAAGGTCTAAAAGATGTTCGCCAACATCACCTTTGCCAATAGCAACCTGGAAAACATCATCCGGCACACCGGCTTCTTTCAAAAATTTTTCAATTTGAATTCCGCTTAACGTGGCATATTCAGATGGTTTATATAATACGGCATTACCTCCCAACAAAGCCGGAATAAAAACATTTACACCAACGAGGTAAGGATAGTTCCAGGCAGAAATATTACACACCACACCAAGCGGTTCATAAACAATTTTTTCTTTCAGACCTTGTTCATCGGTCATCATTTCATCGCTTAAATATTTCTCTGCGTTCCCGGTAAGCCAGCCTATTCTTGTACAGGCCCCGTTTATTTCGTTGCGTGCCTGTTGCAAAGGCTTTCCCATTTCGGAAGTGAGTGTAGCTGCAAGAGGTTCTATATTTTTTTGCAGCAGTTCTGCAAACTTTTGCAGTATAGTTACTCTTTGTTGAAGCGAAGTTTTTTGCCATGCCAGCCGGCCCCTTTCCAGCAGATGGAACTTTTGTGTAACTGATTCATTTGTATCCTGGTTGAGTTGGATAATTTCTTCTTCGGTTGCAGGGTTAGTGATAGAAAGTTTTTGCATAGTGGTGTTTCTAATCTCTGTAAGAAAGCTTTCTTTTATATTTTTTGAAAACGGATGCTGTTCTTTATCAATCATTCTCTCGGGATGCCATTGCACGCAAAGCATAAAGGCTTTGCCGGTTTTATTTTTGAATTCGAGGCCTTCTATTATTGAATCGTTCTGCGAAGAAGCATTCACCATTAAATTTTCTCCAATAGCAGCTGCGTCAACTGCCTGGTGATGTGCACTGTTTATTTCGGACGAAGAAAATGTGGTGATGTCATTTAATAAGCTTCCGGCTACAACAATTACTTTATGTTGTTTATCAGTATCTCCTTCTTTCCTGTGAATTAAATTCGCATTACCTAAGTCCTGGATAAGCTTTCCTCCTTGCAATACATTTACCAATTGCAGACCCCTGCAAATAGCTAAAAGCGGTAAGGAATGAAGTTGAGAGTAGTGAAAAATTTTTTTTTCAAATTGATCTCTTTCAATTTGAAATGATTGGGGACGATTTGCATAATCATTCCCACCGGCATAAAAACCTGGATGGACATCTACACCGCCAGATAAGATGAACCCATCACAACCATGGATATCTTCTACGCTGGCCTTTTCAAAAGATAGCTGCACCAATTGTATATCATCCTTTAAATCTTCCTTTGAAAACCAATCCCAGTAGAAGTGAAAATTGGTAGTTGAAAAACTGATACCTATCTTCTTTTTCATTGTATAATTTTTATTCCCTACTACCATCTCTTATCACAACGCCTTCGCATATAACGCTCTAAAGTCTTCCCTCGTCACCGGCTTTGGATTGTTAGGATGCGCAAAATCAGCAATGGCCAAATCAGCCAGTGGGTCAAGATGCTCTTGCTTCACCCCAATATCACGCAACTTGTGGGGGATACCTATTTTTGAATTTAGCTCAAACAAATACGCCACAACTGATTCGCCAGTTTTTTCTTTTAAGCCAAGTGTTTCAGCTATGCGGCTAAATTTTTCTTCAGAGCCTTCAATATTAAATTCCATTCCATAAGGAATATTTACCGCATTGGCTAATCCGTGGTGTGTATCCAGTAATGCAGAAAGCGGATGCGCTAATGAGTGCACCACACCTAATCCTTTTTGAAAGGCAACAGCACCCATGAGGGAAGCAATCAACATTTTACTTCTGCTTTCCAAATCAGGATTGTTTACGGCTTTTTCAAGCGATTGACTTACCAGGTAAATTCCTTCCAATGCAATGCCTTCACACATGGGATGCGGCATCTTAGCCAGGTAAGCTTCCATGTTATGGGTTAACGCATCCATGCCAGTTGCAGCAGTTACAAATGGCGGAAGTTCCATTGTTAGTAATGGATCGGCAAAAACAATTTTAGCCAACAACTTAGGTGAGAAAAGGATTTTTTTCTGATGCGTTTCATCGTCGGCAATAATGGCGCTTCTTCCTACTTCGCTGCCTGTACCTGCAGTTGTTGGGACAGTGATAAAATGCGGAACATCATTCGTTACATACACATCACCGCCAATTAAATCATCGTATTTAAAAAGGTCCTCCCGATGATTGATTCGTAAGCAAATGGCTCTTGCCACATCAATAGCTACGCCACCGCCGATGCCGATAATGCAATCTCTGTTTGTTGCATCATAAACATCGGTGCCTTTATATACATCCGACTTTACGGGGTTTTTATGCAGGTCAAAAAAGACCTCCGTTGAAATACTTTTAGCGTGTAGTTGAGCGATGATCTTTTTAAAAAAGTCCAGTTGCGCTACAACCGGATCGGTAACAATCAGCGGACGGGCCAGGTTATTTTTTTGCAGGTAGTCGCCGAGTTCATTACTTGCCCCTGCGCCGAAGCGGATGATTGTAGGAAAATTATATTGGTAAACTGTATCGAAGTTCATAGTAAACTCTATCTATTTAAATAATTTCAAAATACCGTTTGTACTCCCAATCGGTTACCGACTTTAAATGTTGCTTCCACTCCCACTCACGGGTTTGCACAAAATGCTCAACAAAGGCCTCGCCCAAAATCTTGTTTGCTACGTCCGAATTTTTCATCATCGTTGTGGCTTCATCTAATGTTTTGGGAAGTGTGCCATTTGAATAATCACGATAGCCATTGCCGATAGTAGCCGGCTGCTTTAATTCGAAACCATTTTTTATTCCATACAAGCCAGCGGCAAGACAGGCAGCCATTGCTAAGTAGGGATTTACATCGGAACCTACAACTCTTGTCTCCAGCCGGCATCCATTTTTACTTCCGGATAGCACACGCAAAGCGACCGTTCTGTTATCTATTCCCCATGTTAATGTAGTTGGCGCCCAGGCGCCTTCAACCAAACGTTTATAACTGTTGATTGTCGGCGCAAGCATTGGCAGGATAAAAGGCAAACAGTGTAGTTGTCCAGCTACATAATTTTTCATGACTTCGCTCATCTTACTACTATCGTTTTCCCCATAAAAAACATTTTCAGCGCCACTCCATAAGCTTTGATGAATGTGTCCTCCGCATCCCGGCAGCTGCTCACTCACTTTTGCCATAAAGGTTGCTATGATACCATGTTTGTAAGCAATTTCTTTT
>JAQBNG010000089.1 GCA_028288675.1 Flavisolibacter sp.
TTTTGCCTGTCTTCTGGAAAATAGTTCTTCCAGGTTACGGCCAATCAATCCTTTTATTTTAATTCCATCGCTTTCTACATCCTCATCCTTAACCCCATAATTGCCGATGTGCACATTATTCATGATAAGCACCTGGCCATAATAACTTGGGTCGGTAAAAACTTCCTGGTAACCGGTCATGCCTGTGTTGAAACAAATTTCACCGCCGGTTGTACCAATGGCACCAAACGCTTGTCCATAGCAGGTTGTGCCGTCTTCTAAAACTAAAATTGCTTGCTGGGTCATAGTAAAAAGATTGTGCAAAGTAACCGCAGATTGTCGGGATTTTTAAAGGATTATTAAGATTAAATCTATATAGTTCCATCATACGTTTTTGTCACAGCAGGTGGCATGAATGGAAAAGAATATTCGTAGTATCAAACACAATTCCTGATACTACTTTAAAGTCCTGTTCATCTGCGGTCAAAAAAAAGCATCCCGTTTTGTCGGGATGCTTCTATATGAAAATCGGCAATCATTAGCTAGGTTGTTTCTCTGTAGCCTCCGGGGTGTTATCAACTGCAGCAGTAGCATCAGTGCTTGCTGTAGTTTCAACGGCTGGTGTAGCATCAGTTTCAGCAGGCGAAGCAGTAGTTTCCTCAGCAACCGGCGTTGCAGTAGCAATACCTTCTGTTCCATCTGCTTTCTTCGTTGCCCTGCCACGACGGGTTCTTTTTGCTCCCTCTTTCTTCTCTTCTGTTCCTTTTCCGTAGATCTCATTGAAATCAACCAACTCAATCATTCCTCTCTCTGCATTATCACCAGGGCGGGTGCCTAATTTGATGACCCGTGTGTAACCACCGGGACGGCCTGCTACCTTTTCTGAAATAGTGCTGAACAATTCTGTAATAGCAGCTTTATCCTGCAGGTAGCTAAATACTACACGACGCTGGTGGGTTGAGTTGTCTTTGCTTTTGGTAATCAGAGGCTCTACATAGCCACGCAAGGCTTTTGCTTTTGCCAATGTAGTTACAATACGCTTGTGCTCAATAAGCTGGCAAGCAAGGTTGCTTAATAATGCTTCGCGGTGCGCTTTTTTGCGACCGAGATGATTGACTTTGTTTCCGTGATTCATGACTTTTAAAATTAGGTTCCTTCACACCGTGTCAGGAATTGTGAAGTACTGTTATAAAAAACCTCCACCGATTTTTAAATCATGTGGAGGAATAAAAAAAATTAATAATCGTCTCTGTCTGCACCAAGCTTGCTAAGATCCATACCAAAATGCAAACCTCTTTCATGCAATACTTGTTCAATTTCACTTAAAGACTTCTGACCGAAGTTTCTGAACTTCATCAGGTCTTCCTGCTCATACTGAACCAGCTCGCTTAATGAATTGATCTTAGCTGCTTTCAAACAGTTGAAGGCACGTACAGAAAGATCAAGATCTTCTAATGGCGTCTTTAATACTTTACGAAGCTGTAATGTTTGTTCATCAACAATGTCCTCTTTCTTTTCTTCTTTAGAATCGAAAGTAATATTCTCATCTGTGATGATCATTAAATGCTGAATCAAAATACGGCTGGCTTGCTTTACCGCTTCTTCAGGATTAATGGTACCGTCGGTAAGCACTTCCATGATTAGTTTCTCATAATCCGTACGTTGCTCAACACGAGTGTTTTCAATCGTATATTTTACATTCTTGATGGGAGTGTAAATAGCATCAACCGGGATGTAACCTAATGGTGCATCTTTTGGTTTATTCTCCTCTGCAGGAACATAACCACGGCCTTTGCCAATGCTGATTTCAATATCTAAGGTAGCAGATGTGTCGAGTGTGCAGATCAATAAATCAGGGTTCATGATCTGGAAGCTTTGAGTGCCTTCCGCTAACATACCAGCAGTTAGTTCACCGCGGTTTTTTATAGAAAGAGAAATTTTTTCTGTTTGTACATCGTGATCAACTACTTTCTTCAAACGAACTTGTTTGAGGTTCAAAATAATTTCCACAACGTCTTCAGAAACGCCTTTGATGGTAGCAAATTCATGCTCCACGCCTTCAATCTTTACACCTACAATTGAATAGCCTTCTAAAGAGCTAAGCAATACCCGGCGCAAAGCATTTCCAATGGTAACGCCATAACCTGGCTCCAGCGGACGAAACTCAAACTGAGCTTCAAAGTCGTTGACTTTTTGAAGAACGATTTTATCGGGCTTCTGAAAATTTAAGATTGCCATATTTTAATGCAGATTTTCAAATTAGTAAACTTGTTTCCGGTGAGAATTGAACTATAAAACGAGTCTCTACAGTTTCGCATCTGATGCCGCACGATTATTTGCTATACAATTCCACGATCAACTGCTCTTTAATATTTTCAGGAACAGCTTCTCTTTCAGGGTAAGTAATAAAAGTGCCTTGCATGGAAGTATCGTTATAATCAACCCAGGTAAACTTAGGGTTGCGTCCACGGATAAAGCTTGTAACAGATGCGTTATCTTTTGACTTTTCCTTTAGGGAAACAATATCACCTGGCTTTAACTGGTAAGAAGGAACGTTTACCACTTCGCCATTTACTGTCACATGTTTGTGACTTACTAACTGGCGGGCACCCGGACGGGAAGGCGAAATACCCATGCGATAGACTACATTGTCTAAACGGGCTTCTAATAATTTAATAAGATTTTCACCGGTAACACCTTTTTTGCGGGAAGCTTCTTCAAAGGTTTTGCGGAATTGCTTCTCCAAAATACCATAAGTGTATTTTGCTTTTTGCTTTTCACGCAACTGAAGTGCATATTCGCCCATTGTTTTACGCTTGCGTTGCGCACCGTGCTGCCCGGGAGGGTTGGAATTTTTACCTAACCATTTTCCATTGCCTAAAATAGGCTCCCCGAAAATGCGGGAAATCTTGGTCTTTGGACCAGTGTAACGTGCCATAATTGTTTATTCATTTCCGCTTTTTTGTATCGGTGCGTTCATCTGTAAAAACGGTAAAAATTAATGAAGCACCCTTTAATTAAATGAATAGCCTGTGGCTAATATGTCTTGAATTTTTGATTTATAAATTTGGTGATTTTGAGATTTAAATCCCTACATCACAAAATTCAGCAATCAGAAATTCTATTAAACTCTTCTTTTCTTAGGAGGACGGCAACCATTGTGAGGCAATGGAGTAACATCTTTAATAGAAGTTACTTCAATACCTGATTGTGCTAATCCACGAATAGCACTTTCTCTACCGGCGCCGGGGCCTTTTACAAATACATCTACTCTTTTTACACCAGCGTCTAATGCTACTTTAGAAGCATCGCCTGAGGCCATTTGTGCCGCATAAGGTGTATTCTTTTTAGAACCTTTAAATCCCATTTTACCAGCACTGCTCCAGCTAATAACCTGGCCTTGCTTGTTGGTAATAGAGATAATCAAATTGTTGAATGTTGCGTTGACGTGAGCATCACCGTAGGAGTCAACTTTTACAATTCTTTTTTTTGCTGCAGCTTTGGCGCTTTGTTGTTGTCCGCCTTTACCGCCTGCTTGTGCTTTTGCCATTTTACTTAGGTAATCTTTGTTTGTTAGTAATTATCCCGCTGTTATGCGAAACCCAAATCAACTCTCCATTTGCACCGGAATATCAGTAATTGATTTGGTAGTTTATCGGTGCAGTAAGGTCATGCCATGGCGTGACCCCTTGTATAAAACATGAGGACATCCGCCTAAGGCGGATGTCGCTATAATTATTTCTTAGCTACTTTCTTTTTACCGGCAACCGTTTTACGTTTTCCCTTACGGGTACGGCTATTGGTTTTTGTACGCTGGCCTCTTACCGGCAATCCTTTACGGTGGCGAAGACCGCGATAGCAAGCGATATCTAACAACCGCTTAATGCTCATTTGCACTTCAGAACGCAAAGCACCTTCTACCTTCAACTCATCGGTGATAGTACCACGAATGGCAGATAATTCTTCATCGTTCCACTCATTTACCTTCTTACTTCGGTCAATGGTATGCTTGTCAAGAATGTAGCGGGAAGTAGCAAGGCCAATTCCGAAGATATAGGTCAAGCCTATTTCGCCTCTTTTATTTTTTGGTAAGTCAACACCGGCAATACGAGCCATAATTTTTTATTTCTTTTTATTTGATACTGATTGCAAAATTCCAAAAATCAAAATACAAACTTCAAATTTGGAATTTGCGATTTGTCTTTTGGTGCTTTTCAAATTATCCTTGTCTTTGCTTAAAGCGGGGATTTTTTTTGTTAATTACATAAAGGCGACCCTTGCGACGTACAATTTTGCAGTCAACGCTTCTTTTTTTAATGGATGCTCTAACTCTCATGGTTATTTTAATTTGAGCTTTGAATTTTCCGCTTTAACTCTGGTATTTTTCAACCCTAGCTCACGGCTCGAAGCTTGTTTTTATTTGTATCTAAAAATGATTCGCCCCCTTGACAGGTCATAAGGACTCATCTCCACTCCTACTTTATCTCCAGGCAAAATACGTATGTAGTGCATTCTCATCTTTCCTGAGATTGTAGCCAAGATTTCATGACCGTTTTCAAGTTTTACCCTGAACATAGCATTGGATAAAGCTTCTAAAATACTACCGTCTTGTTTAATTAATGGCTGTTTCGACATACAGAATTTGGAGGCGCAAATATATAAGAATAAAGGCAAAAAAATGGAATGGGCAGAATAATTTCCTGCCTCAACCTTTATTTTGCCAATTCTTTAAGAAGTTTAATGCGCAGCAACCTGTTCCAGTGGCACTTTCGTCATATCAAGATGATGATTTTGAAGTTCGTGCAGGTAAAGCGGGTGGTTAAAATGCCGGTGGTCTTCGCGGTACCAAAGGTCAATATTGGTGTAATTGCCGGGGTCTTTTACTACAATACGAAAAGCGCCTTTCTTAAACTTTACGCCATCTTCCATTTGTTCTTTCTCAAAACCTAAGGTATTGATCAATCTTCCCTCACTCATTGGAATTGGAATAATTTGATCGGCACTGTACCAAAATTCCTGGATACCATTATTTACACAAGCCATTCCTTCATCCCGGCTTACATCTGCAATTCTGCCTTCCCTTTCTTCCCCATCGTGCAACACTCTTACTACATCACCCTCTTTTAAGTCTGAGATTTTTATCATAACACAATTGATTTATTTCCGAAAATAATGAAGATTATCTAAAACGATTTTTGAATAATTTTTACTATTAAACAGTTTGGCTACGCTTAATGTCAGTGTACTATTCGTCAACAAGCGATGGTAAAGCATGCCAAAGCCTTTCTTTGGAAGGGTGGAGACTTTCATTCCGCCCAACTCATTACATAGCCATCGTTTTCAATTTCCAAGGCCTGCTTTGTCAACATCAATGGATGAAAGGTGTCTACCATTACCGCTAACTCTTTTGTTTCTTTTTTGCCAATGCTCTTCTCAACTGTTCCTGGATGCGGCCCATGCGGAATGCCGGCAGGATGTAACGTTATCATACCACGGGTTACATTTTTACGGCTCATAAAATCACCATCAACATAATACAAAACTTCATCACTGTCAATATTGCTGTGGTTGTAAGGAGCAGGAATAGAATCGGGATGATAGTCGTACAACCGTGGCACAAAAGAACATACAACAAAATTGTTCGCTTCAAATGTTTGATGCACCGGCGGCGGCTGGTGTACCCGGCCGGTAATAGGTTCAAAATCATGAATTGAAAAAGCGTACGGATAACAGCAACCATCCCAGCCCACCACATCAAACGGATGGGTACCGTAATGAATGTTATACAGCACGCCACGTTTTTTTGTTCGCACTATAAAATCGCCTTTTTCATTATGGGTTTGTAAGTTTTGCGGAGGCCTGATATCCCGTTCGCAAAATGGTGAGTGCTCTAAAAGCTGGCCGTATTTACTCAAATATTTTTTTGGAAACCGTATTGGGCTAAACGATTCTACAATAAACAAACGATTCGCTTCTTCATTAAAATGAATCTGGTAAATGGTACCCCTCGGGATAGAAAGATAATCACCGTAACTAAAGGCTAACTCGCCATACAAAGTTTTTAAAACCCCGGTTCCTTCATGAATAAAAATGAGTTCGTCAGCGTCCGCATTCTTATAGAAGTAAGTGGTAACGCTTTGTTGCGGCGATGCTAAAACAATGTGCACATCGTTGTTAACTAAAACAGGAATGCGGCTTTCCAAATAATCTTTTATTGGTTTGATGTTAAAGCCTTCAAAGCTGCGATGACTAAGCATTTTTTCTTCTGCAACCTGTGGGGCAACATTTACAGGTTTTTCGGTTTTGATGATCTGCGTTGGCGGATTGATATGATAAAGCAAAGAAGAATCATTGGAGAAGCCTTCGGTAGAAAATAACTGCTCTGAGTACAAGCCTCCATCAGCTTTACGAAATTGAGTATGCCGTTTATGCGGAATGTTGCCGGATTTGAAGTAGTAAGGCATGAGGAAAGTTTGGAGTTTAGTGTTAGGAGTTAAGATTTGTATTGAATATGGTCAACTCTTTTTTACGACTCAGTTTTTATTCTCACATTCCTGAAAGTTCTAATGTCGTCAGTAGAAAAACATATTTCCATTTTCGTTTGTCAATCCAATAAATGAAATTGCGATGAAAAATCATACAATCGCTTTTGTTTAATAAAAATACAAGATAATCAATGACGAGAATTGGGCTTATTTCTGACACACATAATTATTTAGATGATGCCGTTTTCAAGCATTTTGAGAACTGTGATGAAATATGGCATGCCGGTGATTTTGGAAGCATCGCTATAGCCGCCCGTCTATCCGTTGAAAGCGGCCTGAAAGTGAAAGGGGTTTGGGGTAATATTGATGGTTATGATGTACGAAGTGTTTATCCGGAAAAACTGCTTTGGAATTGTGAAGATGTAACCATTTACATGACGCATATCGGCGGGCACCCGGCCAGGTATGCACCAGGAATAAAACAGGAATTGATTAGCAATAAAGCAAAGCTTTTTATATGTGGCCACTCGCATATTTTGAAGGTGATTTACGATAAAGCAATCAACTGCCTGCATATGAATCCCGGAGCGGCGGGTAACCAGGGGTGGCATAAAGTAAAAACCATCATTCGCTTTGCAATTGATGGTTCAGAAATTAAAAACTGCGAGGTGATTGAATTAGGCAAACGAGGCATCTGAACCGGGATGAATGGATGTATAGGATTCTTATGATGTCGTTATCCCATATTTTCCATTCACCCATAGCATCCATCAATACCACCCGCGGCCCGTACCAATTGCCCTGAATGGCCATGGGATAGAAACCAGTATAATCAGCAAAGCAAGAAAATAAAAGATCATCGTGCGGCGGTGCTTTGCCTTGTCGCCAATTGGCTTCCTGGCTTGCGCCTTACCAATGTGAATCAGGATAATAGCTATTAACATACCGGCCATGTGCTCTACTGCATAAAACCGTGCATACGCATCTTTCATCACGGCACCCATACTACCATAACCTGCAAATAACTTATACCCTCTTTCACCAACAACATATAAATAGATACCCACCAGCAACATCAGGTCCGAAAAAATGGTAAGTAACAAACCCAGCCGGTTGTCCGATTTAATGAACGGCCTGTTACCTGCTATCAAACTATTAAAGATGGCGAACAATAAAAGCAGTAAAACAATCCATCGACCTATGCTGTGCGCATGTACCATTGCATTGTAAAGTGAAATATCCATTGCTGTTGAATTTGATTGGCTCAAAACTACGTTGAAAAGAGTTAACTGAAACTCTTAATCGTCAGCATCAATCCTTGTCTGTTTAGGTTAGTATTGACAGAACCTTGCCTGATCTGCAAAAGAATTTTGAATGGCAAATTGCCGAAGACTATTTTTGTTTGCAACAAATTCATATGCGCATAACTTTTCTTTTTTTATTGGTTGGGGCAATCGCTTTTGCAACCTCCTGCAGCAATAGTTCTTCCGGCAAAACATTTTGCGACACGGCTTGCGGAACCGACTCTTTCAACTTTAAAGGCGCCGATCCATTGAACCCGATAGTAGCCATTGGCGTTAATAAATGCAAAGCCGACAGTATGCTTTGGGCTTATGATCTGGTAGACTCAAGGCTAATATCGCTATCTGAATTTTTGGGTCAGCCGGTTAACTTAAATAAATCTGCAATTGATTGTTTTTTTAAAGACACCAGTTATGCCTGGCTTCAGTTTAACGATTGCATAACGGGCAGAGGATTTTTAGTAAAACTAAGCTACGACAGGGCCAAAGAAACAAGGAAAATCACTGGGGCGTTTACAAAGTTTGACCCTAAGTTTTCAATAGACCCCGAGTTGGTTGCTTATACAGACAGAGGCTCAGTATTTGTTGAAAACATGGCAACCGGGCAAAAGGCTACTCTTTCGTTTGAAAAAGCTTACGATATTGAATTTAATAAACTTCATGAAACAGTTGACAGCGTAAATATTACCAAAAGCCGCGTTTTTGTGAAAATGGTTGAGGAAGGAAAGGTGTATGAAAAAAAGATTAGCCTTTGATTATAAATAAGTTAATAGGCTAATGGATTCATACGTTGTAGTGAAGCAGCATTTGTGCAGTGGGCAACCCTGAACTCCAAACTCCAAACCCCAAACTTCTCATGTGGGAACCGTATAAAAAAGGATTCAAAGCCTACCTTCAATTAGAGCGTTTACTATCTGACAATTCTATTGTCGCTTACTTATCAGACATTGAAAAATTTACACAGTTTTTGTTAAGTGCTGATTTAAAAAAATCTCCGTCAGAAATTGATTTAAAGATCCTGCAACAGTTTATTAAATGGATTGCCGAACTGGGCATGATGCAAACATCACAGGCCCGCATCATATCAGCCCTTAGAACCTTTTATAAATACTGTTTGCTGGAAGATATAACTACAGTTGATCCTACATCGCTTTTAGAAGCGCCAAAGCTAAAGCGGGTTTTACCTGATACATTAAGCTTTGATGAAATTGAAGACATCCTTTCGCAAATTGATTTAAGCACACCTGAAGGCACCCGCAACAAAGCCATAATAGAAACCATGTACAGTTGCGGCCTGCGGGTAAGTGAAGCAGTAAACTTAAAACTATCGCAGCTTTTTTTTGATGTGGGTTTTGTAAGGGTAATTGGCAAAGGAAATAAGGAACGGTTAATACCGATTGGCAGCAGCGCTATTAAATTTATTTTGATTTATGTGAACAGTATTCGTAACCAGCAGGTGATACAAACGGGCGAAGAAGATATTGTTTTCCTGAACCGGAGAGGAAAGCGGTTAACAAGGGTAATGATCTTTATTATCATTAAAGACCTGGTAAAAAAAGCGGCCATAAAAAAAACAATTTCTCCGCATACATTCCGTCATTCTTTTGCTACGCATTTGGTTGAAGGCGGCGCTGACCTACGGGCCGTTCAGGAAATGCTGGGGCATGAAAGTATCACCACTACTGAAATTTATACGCACCTTGACAGGGAATTTTTACGTAAAACGCTGGAGCAATTTCATCCGGGTTTTCAGTAGTTATTGTATGATGATGCTTTTATTGAACAATAAATTTTTGCGAGAAGATTTTATTGGCAGATCTATCAAACAAACAAATAACATAGTTACCTGCTGCATAATTAATGGTCTTAATTTGCAAGGACTGATTTGCAGATAGAATAAAGATACCTGATTGAATTATTGCCCCTGAAGTTGAAAAAATTTGGTACTCGCCATCAACCGGCTCTTTTGTAATAATTGTGAGCTGCCCGCCTTTTTGAACTGGATTTGGATAAACAGCCCAGTTTGAAGGAAAGTGTTGAATACTAGATTTGGATGCTGAATAACCCTTTATATATTTCACAGAATTGCCACAAGAAATCGTTCTATAGGAAATACTGGGGTAAGAAATAATTACCACTTCATCCAGCCTCGTATTTTTTCTTTTTAATTGAATGGTAGTTGGTACTGTTGAATTCATTAAATCGGCTTTCTGAGTTACTGATTCGTATCCTATATTGCTTACTTCTATCTGTTCGATAGCATTAAAATTTTCCTTGCTCAGATTTACAACACCATTGGAATCAGCAGCCATCTCCAAAAACCTGTTCTTCAATTTAATTCTTACAGAAGCATTTGAAATAGGTTGACCCGTTTCTTTATCCTTTATAATGATCATACTCTTTTTTGAAGTGATTAAAATAACCCCATGCATGTCACGGGAGCAAAAGGAAACGCCAGCTTCATCGCCTTTTAAAATAGTAATAGCTTCAATAGTGTTTGGGTTGATGGTAGACAAACTACCTTGAGTTAACAGAATACCATCCAATAAAACCAAAGGTTCGGTAGCCAATGTTGTGGCGGCGCCGCATCTCACCCGTATTTGCGGTACTGATGGAGCGACATTTGATACTATGCCGCAACCCATTCTGCCTTGCAATAATTTCGCTAATGAATCAGTTCCCTGCGACCAGGTAAGAACGGGCAGCAGGCAACTTAAAAGGAATAAAATTCTTTTCATAAACAATGATTTTCTAACGGATGCACCCATTTAACAAATTGCACACCCCCTTTCAAAAAAATATTTCTCCTTACTTTTAACCACCTTGGCTTTTCTCAAAAAAATATCATCCTCTTTATCCGATGCTGAACTGGTGGAGCAATTTAAGCAGTCATCCGACCTGGCTGTACTTGGCGATTTATATCAGCGCTATATGGACCTGGTATATGGCGTTTGCCTCAAGTATTTAAAAGAACCTGAAGATGCACAGGATGCGGTAATGGCCGTCTTTGAAGAACTGGTTACAAAGCTCCAAAAACACCAGGTTGAAAACTTTAAAAGCTGGCTCTATACATTGGCCAAAAACCATTGTTTGATGCGGCTCCGGAGCCTAAAGAAAACTCCTGTTACAAAAATGAAGGAAGAGTTTATGCAATCGGAGGAAAACGGGCATCTGGAGGACGTAATGTTGCGGGAAGAGAATTTTACGCAACTGGAATATTGCATGGCGCAGTTGGCAACCGACCAGCGAAAAGTAATTGAAGCATTTTACCTGCAAGGAAAATGTTATAACGAGATAAGCGCTGAAACAGGAATAGACTGGAATAACGTACGCAGCTATATTCAAAACGGGCGGCGGAACTTAAAGCTTTGCATGGAGAAGCAAGGCAAAAAAATAATGGTGTAAATGAAAGAGTTAATTAATTATACAGCACAGGATATCGAACGCTATCATAGCGGTGGGCTTTCGCCTGTGCAAATGCATGCGCTTGAAAAAGCTGCGCTGGAAGATCCCTTTCTTGCCGATGCCCTTGAAGGATACACTTATACGCAAACGGCTTCGGCTGATTTAACCTCTCTTCAACAAAAACTGAAACAAAGAATTGAAAAAGACGAGGAAAGAAGTGTCTTTTCCATGAGCAATAACTGGATGAAAATTGCGGCTCTTTTTCTTGTAATTGCCGGGGGCGGCTGGTTCATTATTCAAAGCCTTAGCCCATCTAAAAATGAAGTAGCAATTGCTGCTTCAGATAATAATAATAAACAACAGTCTCCAATTATAAACCGAGATATAAATGCCGATTCAGCTTCTACTTTTTTAAATACACCTGTGAGTAATGAAACGGCATCCACCAGTAAAAGTGTATCTGCTGCTCCCCGCCAGGAAGAATATAAAACCAGAAATAAAAATAATTATAATACACCTTTGGTGGTGCCGTCTGCAAACAGCCTGTTAAGGCAACAGGGCAATGAAGTAACAGCAACTGCAACTGCGCCTTACAGGGATATTGATAAGGAAAAAGATCAAGCGGACGTTACGGCGATGCAGAAAAAAGAAGGAGTAAATAGCCGTAGCAGAACTAACGATACAATCCGAAATGTTGATGTGGTATTACAAAGGACGGAAGGTACACTTGAGGAAGTAGTTGTCAACCCAAAAGCAAAAGCAAATACCCAGGCATCCAGAAAAATGATGATGCAAATTGATACCCTTGAGCCTGCCAACGGCTGGGGCTATTTCGACGACTACATCGCCTCCAATATTAAATCTCCCGGCGATTTAAAAATAAAACCGGTCAGTGGCGAAGTGGAGTTGAGTTTTGACCTTAATAAGGATGGCGAACCCGTGAATATTACTGTTACCAAATCGCTTTGCGATAAATGTGATGAGGAAGCGATTCGCCTTTTAAAACAAGGCCCAAAGTGGAAAAATAAAGGTAAGAAAGGCAAAGTAAAAATCAGGTTTTAAAACTCTCGCTCACCTCAGACTCCTGAAGAAGAGCTTCTATGCACAGCACAGTATCCCGGTAGCTGAAGATGTTGATTAGAATTGTTGCCGGTGAAGAGTGCGACGCAACAAAAGCTAAATAGTAGCATTCAGCTTGGTACATAAAAAAACTCAACCGACAAAAATGGTTGAGTTAAATAAGTATCATTGCAAGGCCAGTAACTATGCGTCAGTTCTCCCTATCCTTGAGAAGAGGCCAAAGCGAGGCTACGGCATTATAATCCTCGATACCGGCTGAACCTCCACCATCTCAATATCAAAAATTAAATCCTGGCCGGCTAACGGATGATTGGCATCTAAAATAACAGACGTTTCTTTTACTTCGGCAATCACCACCGGGAACTGTTGTCCCTGGTCGTTGCTTAACATCAATTGGTGCCCTGGCTCAGGAGTCACATCAGGCGGAAACTGGTCTTTTGGAAACTCAATCAAGTTGGCTTCTTCCTTTTGCCCGTAAGCATCATCGGCGCCTATTTCCACTGTTTTTTTATCACCTGGCTGCATTCCTTTCACACCTTCATCAAAGCCTTTGATCATCTGGCCTGCGCCTACCGTAAATTCCAAAGGTTCACGTCCCTGCGATGAATCGAATGTTTCACCATTACGTAAACGGCCATGATAGTGCACTTTCACTTTATCTCCTTCCTTTACCTGTTGCATGTTTCAAAATTTTTAATGTTGAATAATACCTCCTCTTTTAATAGCACCGCAGCCAACTTTTTGCAACACCTGGCAATGCTCACAAAAAGAGAAAGAAACAAGGCGGGCAAGGTACTAATCTTTCACGTTTTGATGGCGGTATTTTACTGATATTTGAGCTGAACAATTAAATGTTTCCAATGTTTAAAAACTATTTTTTTCTCTTTCTCAGTATCGTTTCTATCAATGTAAATTGTTCAGCACAAAAGCAAAAATTGAAGTTGACAACAGAAGCAAATAGTAATCAAAATTCAAGCGCTGCTATTATCCCGGGTGCTGACCAAATGGAAAAATATTTGCCTATGCTGAAGGGTAAAAAGGTTGCCCTGTTGGTAAACCATACTTCTACAGTTGGTAAAGCCCATATTATTGATACGCTTATAAAATTGGGTGTTGGCATTAAAGTAATCTTTGGTCCTGAACACGGCTTTAGAGGCGATGCGCCGGACGGAGCAAAGATTGAAACTACTTCCGACCCCAAAACCGGCGTACCGGTCATTTCTCTATATGGGAAAAAGAACAAACCGGCACCGGAAGATCTGAAAGATGTTGATATAATGGTTTACGATATACAGGACGTGGGCACCCGCTATTACACCTTCATTTCTTCCATGCAATATTTTATGGAGGCGGCACTTGAAAACAACATTCCGCTCATCATTTTAGACCGCCCAAACCCTAACGGTTTTTATGTAGACGGCCCTGTGCTCGACACAGCCTTTAAATCGTTTGTAGGCATGCAACCAATACCTGTTGTTTACGGCATGACGATAGGCGAATATGCTAATATGATTATGCAGCAAGGATGGTTAAGCGATGCAGCTAATAAGGCCTACCATACTTTAAAACTCGTGCGGTACATGGCGGGTGCAAAATACTTTCAACTGCATGTTATTCCTGTTGCCAATTACACACACAAGAGCAAATATATTTTACCTATTAAGCCATCTCCTAACCTACCCGATATTGGCTCTATTTATTGGTATGGATCGACTTGTTTTTTTGAAGGGACCACATTGAGTGAAGGCAGGGGAACAACTAAACCATTTGAATATATTGGCCACCCTTTATTACCAAAAACAATGTTTTCTTTTACGCCTGCAAGTACCGCGGGAGCTCCCTCACCAAAGCATAAAGACAAAGTTTGTTATGGGTGGAATTTAAGTGGCACACCGGAGCAGGTTTTAAAAATGGTTGATAATAAAGTACAGATAAAGTACCTGATAGAGGCTTACAAACTTTTCCCTGATAAAGAGAATTTTTTTAATAAAGGAATTAACCGCCTGGCCGGCAATAATGAACTGGCGCAGCAAATTAAAGATGGCAAGTCAGAAGCGGAAATTCGTAAAAGCTGGGAGCCCAGATTAAATGAGTTTAAAAAGATACGGAAGCAGTACCTGATGTATGCTGACTTTTAGTAAAGTAAACAGCTTAATACGTTAGTTGGTTAATAAGTATTAGCGAAGTTTGCACTCTATAAACTTATTAACCTATTTACCTATTAACTCTTTAGATGAACTATAAAGATTTACGCATCGTGTTTATGGGTACGCCTGAATTTGCTGTAGCATCGCTTGATGCCCTGGTAAAAATTGGATGCCATGTTGTTGGTGTAATTACTGCACCCGATAAACCTGCAGGACGGGGAATGAACCTGCAGCAAAGCGCTATAAAAAAATACGCAGTTGAAAACAATTTTCGAGTTTTACAACCTGAAAGATTAAAGAATCCACAGTTTTTAGAAGAGCTAAAATCCTTGCAGGCTGACTTGCAAATTGTAGTAGCCTTTAGAATGTTGCCCGAAGTTGTTTGGAATATGCCGCCTATGGGAACGGTCAATGTTCACGGCTCTTTGTTGCCGCAATACCGTGGGGCTGCGCCTATTAACTGGGCTATTATTAATGGTGAAGAAGAAACCGGTGTTACAACGTTTAAACTAAAGCACGAAATAGATACCGGTGATATTTTAATGCAGGAAAAGCTTTCAATTGGCAAGGCTGAAACTGCGGGCGAACTGCATGACAGAATGAAAGAACTTGGCGCCCGGGTTTTAGTAAAAACAGTTCAAGGATTAGGTGAAGGCACACTGGTAGAAAAGCCGCAATTATCAGCTCTTGAAAGTTTCTCTTTTGAAATAAAACATGCACCAAAAATTTTTACTGAAACCTGTAAAATAGATTGGACTAAGCCAACTGATGAAGTGTACAATTTGATACGGGGGTTATCTCCTTATCCCGCTGCCTTTACTTTTTTAAAAGAAAAGGTATTGAAGATTTATAAAAGCGAAAAAGAGATTGTGCAACTCAACGTTTACGCAGGCCAATTGGAAACGGATTCGAAAACCTATTTAAAATTTGCTTGCGCCGATGGATATATTTTAGTGAAAGAAGTACAATGGGAAGGAAAGAAGAGAATGATGGTTGAAGAGTTTTTGAGAGGGTTTAGGATGTGAGGAATGATTGCTAAAAGAAGTAAGGCCGTTTGTCATTCCGACAAAGGACGAACCTTTGAATTGCCATCGTAAACGACCACTGCGAAGAGTAAGACCATCTGCATAAGCCCCTTATAAAGCACCAATCAAATCCCTCCTGCGTCCGGATGACAAGGCCAAAGCTTTATTGTAATAGTCAGCTTGAAAGATTGAAGGGTTATATAATGTTCAATAGATTACAAAGTGTACAAGAGTGCGACGCAACAAAAGCTAAATAGTAGCATATCCGCTAAGTACATAAAAACCTAAAAAATTAATACCAAATCAATATTGCTGCTGTTGTATACAGAGCAACCATTTCTTGTTTATAATTCAGTCTTAATAATTCACCCTTACAGAAAACTTTTCCGTATCGGCAATATTCAACGCGGTAGCCGCGGCATTGGAAACCCGGATGGTATAACCCTGGTTCTGGCGAATGCCCGTCATTTTATCTAATACTTTAGCGTAAATGGCTTTACTGTTATTCGGGTTAGTGATCCTGATGATTGTCCCTGGCTCAACGCCATCTATCAGTGCATAATATTTTGCATCCTGCCAGCCGCTGGCGGTTTTAAAAATTCCGGCGGTAGCGACATCATCTTTTTTTATGGGCTGCCCTTTTACCTGCTGGTCAAACGATGCTTTAAAATAACCGCCATTGCCATCATTTACAGCCGTATTGGAGATCCTGGGAGCCTCAGCTTTTTTCTCGGTAAGGGCTGCTTTTTTCTCAACCGGCTTTTCCTCATTTACTGCAACCCCGGTTTTTTCCTCTGGCATTTTCAGGGGTTCCTTTTTCTCCGGCACTACAGTTTTATTGGCAACAGCAGCTCCATCATGCGAAGGAATAAAGCCCACAATTAATTTTTGCCCGGCTGAAACGGCATCTGCCTTCAGGCCGTTCCATTTGCGAAGATTAGCCATCAGCACCTTATTATTGTTCACACTTACACGGTACAAGCCTTCCTTTTCTCCTACTACATAATATACGGGCTGACCTTTTTGTACGTCCTGGGAGAAATTAGCGGCCGTTAATGGAATGTTTACTATTTGACCAATGTTTAACCCCTTTTCCATGTCAAGGTTATTGAGTGCGGCAATATCTTTTGGAGGAATGGCATACAACCGGCCAAGAGAATAAAATGTTTCTTTAGCTGCCACGGTGTGACTAACATACAAGCCCTTATCACTATGCCGGGCGATTATTTCCTGCGCATGAAGCCAGGAAGCGAAAAAAAGAGCAAGCGTTATAAATAAGAATTTCTTCATGATGGATAGAATTTGGCTTTTCAAACCGACAACAATTTCACGGTAACATTGCTTAGGGTAATGCCTGCAAATATGCTTATTATTTCTTGAAAGCAATGTTATTCTGCGCCTTCAAAATACGGATTTCTTTGGGATAGTAATTGTTCACCCGGTTTTTTAACGCATTGATCCAGCCAAGCGAATGATTTTTATAACGCACAACCTGCCAGCCAGTTGTTGCCGTTTCTATAACCAGGTCTTGCCGTTGCAGATACTTGATCGCATCTTCATAAATCAGCTTTGTAGCCGGAATGGCAGAAGAAAGAATAGTGCTTTGCGAGAATGCATGTTGTGGCACTACTTTATCTTTTAATACCGACCCTATCCTTACACCTGCATATTGAATATTTAACACCGGTTGAAGCACAGAAAACTCTTGTAGCAAATGTGGTGACAAGGCTATGATCTCATCGCGATAATATATAAAAGAGAGATCCTTGGTGGTAGTCCATTCTTCGATCAAGCTTTTTTCTTTTGCTGAAACAGCTTCCGGTTTTGATGGCCGGATTTTACTAGCCTGCTCTTTTTCTTTTTTTCTAAAGCAGGCTAAAAAAAATCCTTCTCCCTTTATTTTATCGGGGTAAAACCGGTAACCGATTGAATGGGTTAAAGGCGATGCCGTTTGTACAATGTCCGGCCAATTCTCTGTTTGCAATGCAACATTCTCCATATCCATTTCTCCTACCAGCCAATCAATAATTTGCTCATCTTCCTCGGCTGAATATGAACAGGTGGAATAAATTAATAAACCATCTTGTTTCAAAGCCGGCAAGGCATCGGCTAATATCCGCTGCTGGCGCTGGCTACAGAGTTGCACATTATTGGGACTCCATTCCTCAATGGCTTCCTTATCCTTTCTAAACAAGCCGCTGCCGCTACAGGGCGCATCTACAACCATCACATCAAAATAACCGGGCAGCTTTTGAAATGCTTTGGGATCGTTATTGGTAACAATTACATTTTGGCAACCCCATTTAATAATATTGTCGCTCAGCACATAGCTCCGTTGTTTAATTACTTCGTTACTTACCAGCAGGCTTTCTTTTGAAAGAAGCGATTGGATATGCGTTGATTTACCGCCTGGCGCTGCGCATAGGTCCAGCACTTTAAGGGGCTGCTGCAAATCCAGTAATTGTTTAAACGGCTGCTCTAAAAACATGCTTGATGCCTCCTGCACATAATAAAGCCCGGCATGAAAAAGCGGATCGAAGGTGAAGGAAGGACGTTGCGAAAGATAGAAGCCGGTAGAACACCAGGGGATAGGTGAATGGTGAATGGTGAGTGGTGAATCAGTGTCTTTAACTTCCGTTTCTCCTATTATTGGTTGAGTATTCACCATTGACCACTCACTACTCACCACTGATCCCTTTGCCGGGTTTATCCTGATAGAAACAGGGGCTGCGCTTTGTTCATGTACATTGATAAAAGCTTCCATGTCAAAGCCTGCTAGGCCTTCCAATGATTGCAAAAATTTTTCAGGAAGCTTCATGTATCAATTTCGTTTGACTCAAAGGTAGAGCCAATAAAAAGATTGATTTTTGTTTTGCTAAGATGAATTTGCATGACTTGGGGTTCATACTTAAACGGAGCCCAAAGGGGCAAATATTTCCTCCACATTCCGCTTAATATTATCGCACATCTGCTGCATGGGCAAATCATTGGCATCTTTACCAAAAGGCTCTTCTATTTCTTCTGCAATCAGTTCTAAACTACCTAACACATAAAAAACAAAAACCACTACCGCAATAGTAAGATAGCCAAGACTAAATACAAGTCCGATAGGTAATGAAAGCACGTAGAGAAAAATAAATTTTTTGATGAACACACTGTACGAATAAGGGATCGGTGTGTTCTTAATTCTTTCGCAGGCGCCGCAAATGTCTAGAAAAGAAGTAACCTCCGGATTCAGAAAGAGGAGTTGCTCAGCAGAGAGAAGTCCTTTGTTATGCAGTGTTTGCAACTGAACCATCATATTAGTTACAACCTGGTTAGGTACATGGCCGTTACGGTTGAAATTAGGAATCTCCGGATGCGGCCGTTCATCCAATTGCCAGCTTGTTTCCTCGGCTTGCAAATGATTTTTTAACTCCAAAGCAAAGGTGGGAATCAATTGTGCAAAGAACTTTCTATATGGATCATCAGCCGGTAAAAATGCGGAAAGCTTTACGGCCAGGTTACGGCTGCTATTTACCAGGGCGCCCCATTGCCTTCTACCTTCCCACCAACGATCGTAAGCTGTATTTGTGCGAAAAACAAGCAGCATGGAAATAGCGAAACCTAACAGCGTATGCAGCACGGAAACATTTTTCAAATAACTGTTAACCGACAATTGAAAAACTTCCGTTTCCAAATAAGCAATGCCGAAAGAATAAACAGCCATGCCTACCAGCAATGGAAACATTTTCCGTACCGTGTCGGCTTTATGAAAATTAAAAATAAACCGTATCCACTTTTTCGGGTTGTAGGAAATCATTTGCCGCCATTAATTGCTAAAAATAAAAGTATAAAAGAGGTTTGCTATATGCTGAATAGAATTACAGAATGTGCAAGAGTGCGACGCAAGAGACGATCAATAGTAGTACTTCCGCCGGGTTCAAAAGAAAAATGCAATTAATAGTACGGAACAATTATAAAAAACTAAAAGCCCTCTTCATCAATCCATATAATACTTTAATACACATCCCCGCCTTCCTCTTCATCTACCAGCTTTTGAGCCAGCGTACGGTCAAATACATCTTCCTTACTGCTTATTACCTGGCGAAGAATATCATGAATAGTGATCACGCCGGCAAAATTCTCATCCAAATCAAATGCAACCAGGTAGCGGCTTTTGTGTTGGTTCATAAGGTGCATGCATTGTTCAACCGTGTCAGCCATATTTACCATAGGAACATCGGTGCTCATTACTTCCGCCACGGTGGTGCTGTCGCTATGGCGGCCTTGCAGAATTACCTTTCGGCTATAATCCCTTTCCGAAAAAATTCCTTTAAAAACTTCACCTTCCATCACTACCAGGTAACTTAAGTTAATTGTGTTAAGCAGGCTTAGTGCATCAAAAACCAAAGTCTGAGGCGTTACGTTATTAAAAGGTTTTGCTTTAGAGGCCAATACGTTTTTTACAGTGCGCATAAAGTCATGGTTATTTCGTAAAAATACTAAGTACAATTTTTAATTGGATGATTTGATTTTTACCCTGCCTGATTTTCATCATGATTAAAAGAATTAAGTAAAAACACTACGTAAAAACGACAGAATCCCTCATTTATAGAAAATAGTCATTCAATTATTGGCGAATACAAAGCCTAGCTAATATCTTGGCAAGAATTAGATATCCTACGAATAACTAAACATCCAATCCTATGACTTTTATGGGTAAAAGCCTTCACCGGCTTTTTGCTATAGTACTTTTTTTATGTTGCCATGCCTTTGCATCGGCGCAGCTTACAGCAAATTTTACAGCCTCCCCCTCGCTATCTGGTTGCTCGCCCCTTGTAGTTAATTTCACAGATGCTTCTACGGGCAATCCCACACAATGGAAATGGGATTTAGGCAACGGGGTTACCTCGTTATTAAAAAATCCTTCCGGTACTTATTTTAACCCTGGTACCTATGCCGTAAAATTACTTGTACAAAATGCGGCCGGTGCCGACTCCGTAATAAAGACAGATTACATCACCGTATTCCAGGCTCCAACAGTAAATTTTAGCGCTGACAAACTGAGCGGCTGTTTTCCGCTGACTGTAAATTTTACAGATGGAAGCACACCGGGTTCAGGAACAATTTCATCATGGCTCTGGGACTTTGGAGATGGCAACACTTCCAGCGTACAAAATCCCTCGCATGTTTATACAGCCGCGGGTAACTATGGCATTACCTTAAAAGTTACCAATTCATCGGGCTGTACTAAAACGTTTACACGGTCGCAATACATAGCAATTGCAGATGGTGTTACAGCAAGCTTTACCAACACACTTTCGGGCCTTTGTTCAGCACCGGCTACCATAAATTTTACGAATACTTCTACTGGTCCCGGGCCGCTTTCCTACACCTGGACTTTTGGCGATGGGGGTACAACTACTGCAACTAATCCTTCGCATACTTATAGTGCAAATGGCGCTTATTCAGTATTGTTGATTGCCACCTCTCCCCAGGGCTGTACCGATACAGTGCGTAAGAATGATCTCATTACTCTCGGAAATAATCATGCGGATTTCACAGTGCCTGACACGGTTTGTGTGAATGATTCAGTTTCGTTTATCAATACATCGTCGCCAACGCCGGTAGCTGCACTTTGGAGTTTTGGCAATGGTGCCTTTTCAACTTCACAAGATGGAAAAACAATCTACACAACACCCGGCACGTACACAATTAAACTCGTAAGCAACTTTGGCGCCTGTACCGATTCCATTACAAAGCAAATTGTTGTGTCGCCAAAGCCGCAGCCTGCTTTTGATGCAACGACCAAAGTATTTTGTTCTTTTCCTGCTACCGTTGATTTTACAAATGGAACACCGGGTACAAATAATGTAGTTTGGGATTTTGGCGACAGCACTACTTCAACCCAAAACAATCCATCGCATACCTATAACCGCGAAGGCAATTTTACGGTTACACTTACGGTAACCAATGCTGCAGGTTGCAGCGAAACAATAACTAAAACCGCTTTCATTACGGTACAAAAGCCCGAGGTGCTAATTAACGGCTTACCAAAAACCGGTTGCGTCCCGCTTACTGTTTCACCAACCGTTACAGTTACCTCGGCACATACAATTACAAGCTGGCAATGGAGTTTTGGCGATGGTACAACGTCCACATCGGCTACTCCTTCTCATACCTATACCGCTACGGGCACTTACACGGTGAAACTGGTTTATACTACTTCTGCCGGCTGTACCGACTCTATTATAATCACCGATGCTGTACGAACAGGTACCAAGCCTAAAGCTGCGTTTACTTTAACACCAAAAGACGCCTGCGCTTTTCAGCCTATTTCTTTTACAGATAATAGTACCGGCCCTGTTAGCGAATGGCTTTGGACGTTTGGCGATGGAGGAACTTCAACACAACAAAACCCTCTTTACGGGTATAGTGATACCGGCTGGTTTCATGTGCAGTTGATCGTGTTAAATAATACCTGCCCCGATACAATACGAATTTTAAATGCGGTGCATATTAAGCCGCCCATTGCACGGTTCTCCGTTCAAAATAATTGCATTGATAAATACACGAAGAATTTTATTGATGCCTCAATCGGCGCCACATCATGGTTCTGGACATTTGGCGACGGCGTTACTTCAACCCAAAAAAGCCCTGTGCATACGTACGCCGCTACCGGATTGTACCAGGTAAACCTTACTGTTAGCAATGATACCTGCTCGCATACTTTCACTGAAACCATAAAGGTGATTGATGAAAAAGCACTGTTCACATCGGCCGATACCGTTATTTGCCGTAAGCAAACAGCGTTATTTACTTCTACCGGAATTAATACAGCAAACATCCTTTCCTGGCAATGGCATTTTGGCGATGGCACCACAAGCACTACCGATTCTGTTGCAACACATGCGTATAACGCGGCAGGCAATTATACGGTGCGGCTAATCATCACCGACCTTTTAGGATGCAAAGACACAGCCTTTTTAAAAGTAAAAGTATATGGCCCTGTCGCTGATTTCTCAGTGCCGGCAACCGTATCCTGTTTGGCTAATAACCTTGTAACCTTTACTGATCTATCTGTGCCCGATGTATCGCATCCTATTATTAAGTGGGAATGGAATTATGGCGATGGATTGCTTGATTCTTCCGGCGTTCCACCCTATCAGCATACTTATAGCGGGGCAGGAAGTTATACGGTTAGCTTAGTAATAAAAGATAACTATGGTTGCACAGATACAACCATCAAACAGGCGGCTATTCTTATTTCGCAACCAAAAGCGGATTTCTTTTCAGTTGATACTATCTCCTGTACCGGCAAGCCTATTCAATTTACAAATACTTCAACCGGTAACAGCCCTCAGTATGTATGGAGCTTTGGCGATGCCGCAACATCAACCGCCGTTAATCCAACGCATAATTATGGAAGCATCGGAACGTATAGCATCAAGCTTATCGCTACTGACCAATATGGTTGCAAAGACTCTATTTCCAAACAGGATTATATCAATGTTTCGTATCCGAAAGCGGCATTTACCGTTTCTGATTCGGTGAGCACTTGTCCGCCTATGCTGGTTGATTTCTTTCATACCTCAACCGACTATAAAACACTTACCTGGAACTTTGGCGATGGCACTTCTTCTACGCTTGATTCGCCATCGCATTTCTACACAGCCCCAGGTGTTTATAATGCCACACTTACAGTTAGCGGCCCGGGTGGTTGTACCGATGTTGCCAAGCAGAGAATAGAAATTAAAGGTCCGAGCGGAAGCTTTACTTACGCTCCTGTTGCAGGATGTAAACCGCTTACGGTAAACTTCACAGCTACGTCGAAAAACAACGCAACATACACCTGGGATTTTGCCGATGGAAACATCGCCGTTACGGCTGATTCTGTTATCTCGCATACTTATACTTATGCCGGTGAATTTATTCCGAAGCTGATTTTAACGGATGCGGGTGGATGCAGTGTTCCTATTACCGGAACAGAACCGGTTAAAGTAACCGGAGTTACAGCCGGCTTTACAATGGGGACGGCAACATTTTGTAACGATGGCACGGTGCAGTTTACCAACACTACGGTTAGTAATGATTTCATTACAGGTTATCAATGGAATTTTGGCGATGGAACTTCTAGTTCAGCACAACATCCTTCACATTTTTATGCTGCACCAGGAACTTATACTGTGTCGTTACATGTTACTTCACTGTTTGGTTGCCAGGATTCTTTGAAGCTTACTGACACGATAAAAGTTTACCCAAATCCTGCTATTTCAATTAGTAATGAAGCATCGGGTTGCACACCGGTTACGGTTAGTTTTAAAGGATTGGTTGCTGCCGGAGATGCTTCTAAATTAAAGTGGCTATGGAACTTTGGTAATGGACAAACAGACAGTTTGCAAAACCCGGCGACCCAGGTTTATACAGTTGCTAACGCTTACACTATCGCAGCAACTGTGAATGATGATCATGGCTGTACTGCGAATGCAACGAAGGTTATTACGGCGTACCCGGTTCCTGTTACCGACGCAGGCCCGGATGCTTTTATATGCCGTGGCAGCTTTACTCAGTTAGCAGCTTCCGGCGCTGATACTTATAGCTGGACTGCTGCAGCTTCACTTAGCTGTACATCCTGTGCCAACCCATTAGCGGCCCCTACTGATTCTACAAAATATTTTATACTTGGTACAACGCAGTTTGGTTGCAGTTCTATAGACTCAATAGTTGTGCGGGTGCATCAACCTTTTACGTTGCAGGTAGGGCCCGGCGATACGGTATGCAGTGGAATGCCTGTTCACTTAAAGGCTGGCGGAACTGATAAATATAGTTGGACACCATCAACCGCGGTAGCTGATGCTGGTGCAGGAATTACCACTGCCAATCCAACTACAACGACACTTTACCAGGTAGTGGCAAAAGACAATTTCAATTGCTTTACCGATACGGGTTACGTTAACATTAAAGTATGGCAGTATCCTAAAGTTGATGCTGGACCGGATAAAACGGTATCTATCGGAACAACGTTTTTATTGCAGCCCACTTATTCAAATGATATTATAGATTATCAATGGAATAATCCTTTGCAAACACTTAGTTGCGTTACCTGCCCGGCACCTACTGTACAAACAAAAGGCGCACAAATTACCTACGCCATCAAAGTAAAAAATGAAGGAGGCTGTGTTTCGGTTGATGAGATAACGGTGTATGCGATCTGTAATGGCGGCAACTTATTTATACCAAATACTTTCTCGCCAAATACCGATGGAAAAAATGATAAATTCTACCCGAGAGGAACCGGTCTTAATCAAATTAAATCGCTGCGTATTTATGACCGCTGGGGCGAAGTAGTATTTACCAGGAACAATTTTAATGCAAACGATCCTTCCGCAGGATGGGATGGCAGTTATAAAGGAAAGCCGCTTTCACCCGATGTATATGTTTATACCTGCGAAGTGGTTTGCATGAACAATGAAGTATTAATTTATAATGGAAACGTAACACTATTGAAGTAACCGTCAGTGGTGAATGGTCAGTGGTGAGTTAAGGCCGCCTTATTCACCATTCACTACTCACCATTCACCAACAAAATCCACCTTATGAAAAACTTTTACCAACGAGCTTTAGCGGCGGCCCTACTTGTTACTGCCTGCTGCCTGGTGCCTGCCTCTTGCCTCCTTGCACAAGACATTCATTTCTCCCAGTTTTTTGAAGCGCCGTTGTACCGCAACCCGGCCCTGGCAGGTATCGTGCATGGTGATTATCGCATTCAAACCGTTTACCGTTCACAATGGAACAGCATTACCGATGCTTATAAAACTACTTCTATCAATGCGGAATATAAACTACCAATAAAAGGTGATGATTTCCTGACGCTGGCATTGCAAGTTTTTAATGATAAAGCGGGAACCACCAACCTAAGTACAACGCATTTGCTGCCTGCGGTAAACTACCATAAATCATTAAGCAGTGAAAAAAGCATGTACCTGTCGGTGGGTTTTATGGGAGGCTACGTGCAACGCAGAATTGACCGCAGTAAAATAACAACCAATACCACGTACGATGGCGGGGGTGATGGTGAAGATGCGTTGAATTCACAATTTAGTTATATGGATGGAAGCGCCGGTATCAGCTTCAATTCACAGCTTGCCGATAACCCGGAAAACAACCTGGTGCTTGGTGTAGCACTTCATCACTTTATCCGCCCCAAAGCGTCATTTTATAATAATGCTTCAGTTGTGGTAAACCCAAAATGGGTATTTAGCGCCGATGTAAAATTCGGCCTGTCAGAGTATTCCTATCTCACCATCCATAACGATTATGTGCAGCAAGGTTCGTACAGCGAAAAACTAACCGGGGCATTGTTCACACAGAAAATTGGCGCTTATTCCGATGAGCCTGATTTTACTGTTGGCGCAGGTGGCTTTCTTCGCTGGAACGATGCATTTATTCCAACCTTTCAATTGAATTACAAACCGTTTGCTCTTTCTATGAGCTATGATGTAAACGTATCGGGTCTTTCTAAAACAAGCTATGGCCAGGGCGGCTACGAAATGTCGCTAACCTACATTGGATTTATGGATAGAGATAATAGCAGTGCCAACGCGGTGTTGTGTCCACGGTTTTAAGATTGATAGCTAGCGGTTGTTCATTTTGCAAAATGCTTTACAGCCAAGGATCAACTGTCAACCTACAACGAATCTTAAGATAACTTTTCAATTTATACCACGCAGCTTTTGCTAAGTTGCAGCTACACATGACACCTTATGTACATACCGATTCTGTTGTAAGAAAAATCTGGGGTAAAAGTGACACGATCCTTTTTATTTTCTCCGGCGCTGCTGCCGAATTTGCCTTGAACAAAGCTGTGGACTGGCTATACTTTACCGGCCGCCTTCCTGCCGACCCGATTGGCCGTTTGTTCTCCACAGTTTCTTACGCCAGGCAAATTGTTTTCGCATCAAAAGAAGAAGCCGAAAAAGCGATTGATAAGATCACCTCTATCCATAGCGCAGTAGAAAAAGGGAGAGGCGCTAAAATCCCAGACTGGGCTTATCGCGATGTTTTATTCATGCTTATTCATTACTCCATTGCAGCTTATGAATTATTGGAAAAAAGGTTATCAGCACAGGAAAAAGAGGACATATACGAAGTGTTTTTGCGCATCGGCCTCAGGATGAATATACCGGGCTTGCCAACTACTTATACTCAGTGGTTACCAGTTAGAGAAGCTCATATTAAAAACGATTTGATGCTAAGCAGGTACACAGATGATTTGTTTTTGCAATACAGAAAGCACTTAGGTTCTTTTCGTTATAAAGTTTTAAGGGAGGCGCAGGTTTTAGTTGTTCCAAAAAATATTGCACAGATACTACATTTTAAAAAAATATCCCTACTTTTCGCTGTCGTCCCTTTATACAAAGCTGCCCGTTGGCTAAAGTTAGATGGACCGATAAAACGGCTTTTGCTTCCATCCGGATACATAAAACAAATTAAAGATCTGGATGTTGTGCCTTACTGAAAACTACTGCTTATGCTTCAACCCCAATTCACCACACTCCTTTTGAGGTACACTCAAAACAACACACTTATTCAAAATTGTTGGAATGAAATTGAGGACGCTTATAACAACAGCGAACGATACTTTCATAACATGTCGCACATTGAACAATTCTATGAAGCGCTATCCCCTTTACAACTCCAGGTAGAAGACTGGGACTCTCTCCTGTTTTCACTTTTTTATCATGATATCGCATATGATGTCGTACAATACGTACTGGAAAATGATAATGAAGAAAGGAGTGCCGCCATTGCTGTAAAAGCCTTAACGGACATTGGCTTTCCAACTCATAAAACAGAGCGGTGCAGGCTGCATATTTTAGCAACAAAAACGCATCAGGCTTCCAGTGATGCTGATACCAACCTTTTCATTGATGCCGACCTTTCCATTTTAGGGCAACCCTGGGAAGATTACCAGCAATACATGAAAAACATACGAAAAGAATACATCATTTATCCTGATAACATTTACCATTCAGGGCGGCTAAATGTGTTAAAGCATTTTCTGAAAATGGAAAGGGTTTATAAAACCGACCACTTTTTTAACTTATACGAGGCTACTGCAAGAGAAAATATGAGGCGGGAGATTGAGATTCTTTCCTCCTTATAATCTCATCTGGTATAAGGATTGCTTTATAAGCGGAAATAGTTTTTTTATGAAGAAAATGTTCATAGCCGCTTCCGCAGTTGGTGCTGCCATTGCCGGCCTGGTTTTATACTACCAAAGAAAGAACAAACCGGAAAATAAAATGATAGATGCTGCAAAAGATGCTTATCAAACCATAAATAATGGTCTTGGTAATTTAGAACGTCCGGCGCATCATACGATGGGATGAATTGGTTAATTTGTTGACTGGTTGATTAGTTCCCTGACACAATTTTGCAAGATTGCTTCAACTAATCAACCGGTCAACTGATAACTAATAACTAATAAACTAAACCTCCGCATACATCTCCGTAGGGAGACAAACACAAATTAAATTTCTATCACCTACTGTATTGTTTACCCTCGCAACACTAGGCCAGAATTTATTAAGTTTTACATAAGGCAACGGGAAAGCTGCCATCTCACGGCTGTAAGGCCTTTTCCATTCATCGCTGCAAACAGTAAACATGGTATGCGGTGCGTTCTTCAACGGATTATCTTTTCTATCCAGTTCGCTTTCTTCTACCAATGCAATTTCTCTCCTGATGCTTAACAGCGCATTACAAAAGCGATCCAGTTCATCTTTGTCTTCACTTTCTGTTGGCTCGATCATAATGGTTCCAACAACGGGAAACGACATAGTGGGTGCGTGAAAACCATAATCTATTAATCGCTTGGCCACATCTTCTGCTTCTATATCCGCCGACTTTTTAAACGGTCGCAGATCAACAATAAACTCGTGGGCACAGGCACCATGATGATTGGTATATAAAATATCGAATTGATCTTTTAATCGGGCCAGCATGTAGTTAGCATTTAAAATAGCATACTCGGTTGCTTTGCGAACACCATCATTACCTAACATTCTAATATAGCCATAGCTGATTAATAAAATGCTTGCACTTCCATAAGGCGCAGCCGACACTGCACTAGAATTTTTTCCTTCATTCGATTCCACATGCTTTGGTAAAAACGGAGCTAAATGTTCACGTACACAAATTGGTCCCATGCCGGGGCCACCACCACCGTGTGGGATAGCAAATGTTTTATGGAGGTTAAGGTGACAAACATCAGCACCGATCAATCCTGGCGCTGTTAGGCCAACCTGCGCATTCATGTTGGCACCATCCATATACACCTGTCCGCCATGCTGATGAACAATTGCAGTAATTTCTTTTATTGATTCTTCATACACGCCATAAGTAGATGGATAAGTGATCATGATGCCTGCAAGATTTGCTGCATTTTTCTCTGCCTTTTCTTTCAGATCTTCTACATCAATGTATCCGTTTTCCAATGCTTTTACTACCACCACATGCATACCGCACATAACAGCCGATGCAGGGTTAGTACCATGCGCCGAGATTGGGATCAGCATTACTTTGCGATGGCCTTCTCCCCTGCTTTCGTGATAAGCTTTGATAGTTAACAAGCCAGCGTATTCGCCTTGTGCGCCGCTGTTAGGTTGCAGGCTGCAGGCATCAAACTTAGTGATCTCACAAAGGTATTTACTAAGCTCTTTTACAATGTATAAATAACCTTCGGCCTGGTCGGTTGGCGCAAAGGGATGCATCTTGCTCCAGTGTGTCCAACTTAATGGCATCATCTCAGAAGCTGCATTTAATTTCATGGTGCAACTGCCCAAAGAGATCATACTGGTGTTCAGTGAAAGGTCTTTATTCTCCAGCATTTTGATGTAACGCATCATTTGTGTTTCGCTATGGTGCGAGTTGAAAACAGGGTGCGTCAAGTAGTCTGATGTTCTTGTTAGAGAAGTTGGAATGATATCCAGCGTATCCTCATGCTCCAACTCATATGCTACAGGGTCGACATCATTTACAAAAGAGTTGATGATGTCGAATAGATCCTGCGGCGTAGTGGTTTCGTCCAGGGATATTCCTATGTGCTGATTATCGTAGTAACGGAAGTTGATACCCTGCCTTTCTGCTTTTTCACGATACTGTTTTACATCACCCGTTTTAACTACGATAGTATCAAAGAAAAATTCATTTACTACTTCATAGCCTCTTTCTTCCAGGGCGTTGGAGAGGGTTTGCGTTAACAGTGCTATTCGTTTGGCGATATTCCTCAATCCATCAGGGCCATGAAATACGGCATACATCGCCGCCATATTAGCTAATAAAGCCTGTGCCGTACAAATATTTGATGTCGCTTTCTCCCGCTTGATATGTTGCTCTCTTGTTTGCAACGCCATGCGTAAAGCACGGTTGCCTTGTGCGTCTACACTTACACCAATAATGCGCCCGGGCAGGTTACGCTTGAAATCATCTTTGCACGAGAAGAAGGCAGCATGTGGCCCGCCATAACCAAGTGGCACACCAAAGCGTTGCGACGAACCAAGGGCAACATCAGCTCCTAACTCGCCAGGAGGCGTTAATAAAGTAAGGGCTAACAAATCGGTAGCCATTGCAGCAAAAGCACCAACGCCATGCACTTTAGTTATGAATTCACGGTAGTCTTCTACCGAGCCTTTGTTGTTTGGATATTGTACTAAAGCACCAAAATAAGAGTTGTCAATTTCCGTGGTTTTATAATCACCAAACACCACTTCAATACCTACAGGGATTCCCCGTGTTACCACTACATCTTTTGTTTGCGGGAAAACTTCTTCATCTACAAAAAACTTAGGGCGGCTGATGTGATGCTGGTCTTTATTGAGCATGTTAAAGAACATGGTCATGGCTTCTGCCGCGGCGGTGGCTTCATCAAGCAAAGAAGCATTGGCCAATGCCAAACCGGTAAGGTCGCTTACAACGGTTTGAAAGTTCAAAAGGCTTTCCAAACGGCCTTGCGATATCTCTGCCTGGTAAGGTGTGTACTGTGTGTACCAGCCTGGATTTTCAAATACGTTGCGAAGGATAACGCTGGGCGTATGCGTATCGTAGTAACCCTGCCCGATATAATTTTTAAAGACTTTATTTTTTAAAGAAACCTCTTTTATATGACTCAGGTATTCTGCTTCGCTCATGGCAGAAGGAAGGGCTAATTCTTCTTTCATACGGATAGCTGGCGGAACGGTACGGTCAACCAATTCTTCTAAAGAAGAAGCGCCAACTGTCTTTAGCATTTCCGCTAATTGCTCTTCATTGGGACCAATATGGCGGCCCTGAAATTCTGTGTTTTGTGCGTTGAAAAGGCTCATAGATTTTGTCTCCTTTTGGAAGGCGCAAAGGTAAGGGAAGATGGGAAGCAGTGAGTTACGAGAAGAGAGCTATTGGGCTGGGGAAATAGTTAAAAGATAGAACGGGAAGGTTATGAATTGAAGGCCACCAATACCGCACTAATCTTACCTGTACTTTAGACTCCTCCTTCTATGGCTCCTCTTCCTTGCCATCCCGAGGAACGAGGGAACTTTGGTGACTATTGTGATGAGTTATGGAAAAAGCAAAAGCCTTTCCTGTAACAGTGTTATGCATAAACCTCAGTAAAAACTGAGGTTTATGTTTGGGCAAATAATATTGTTTTGGTTCGGTTAAGCAGGATTTGCGACCTTTTCGTATCGCTCAATTGTTTTAATTAACCTTGACGAAAACTCATAAAGTTGATTGCTATTTTCTATTTCTATTCTCTCTTCTTTGTCTGTATCGAAAAAGGAAACATGCTTCTTTTTTCCATTATAGTGAAGCCTGGCAATAGGTTTCCGGTTATTATCGTCAAGTAAGATTCCAAAATAGGATTGTTGATCTCTATGTATGATTCTTGCCACTTTGACCTTCACGCAACAAATAGCCCGGATAATATAAAAACTTTCCATTTCTTCGGCCGTCGTTTGCACTTTATTCTCTTCCGTAACAGTTAACGATTCTACCCTCTCTACTTCCTCTTGCTTTTGCTGATCTGTGGCTAGTGCTGATTTTAGTCTTTCGTTTATAGCATCATTAATATACTGATGAAAAGAGCGTTTTACCAAACCTCTGAATTGTTCTAAAACTTTAGGAGTAACCATTGAAGAATAAACATTCTTTGCAAAGAAGCGGGTGAATTCATCTGAAGGTTCACTTATCTCTTTTACAATCGTGTTCCGTAATTCAGACATGAATTTCAATTCGCTGGCTGTATTAATGATGCTGTCAAGATTAAAATAGCTTTTATGAAACTCTTTTAGCTTTTCGGTCTGTGATTCTTTAATATCATCAATCCTAAATTCAAAGAAAGGTTTATCATCCATCTTGTTAGGCTGCACTAAGTCCGTATAAAATCGAAAAGTGATGCCATTTGTAAGAATCCCGAACTTAGACTCAGTTGTATGAAAGTATCTAAAAAGCTGGCTGTTGTGAGGGTCAAGGTCAGCAGACCAATGTTTACATTCAACTAAAATAATTGGCTTATCATCTTTAAAAATTGCATAATCTACTTTTTCACCTTTTTTGATTCCAATATCGGCTACGAATTCCGGAACTACTTCTAAAGGATTGAATACGTCATATCCCAAACATTGAATGAAAGGCATAATGAAAGCATTCTTTGTAGCTTCCTCTGTCAAAATTTTGTCTTTCATTTTAGCAACCCGGTCACCGAGTTGTTTTATTTGATCTTTGAAGTCCATAAGCAGGTTTAATTTTTCTCAATATAGAGATTATCAACAAACAAAAACTATTGTGTCTTAAATAGAGAAGGTGCACGGAAAGGATACTCCTCTTCAATAATATCATAAACCTGTAATCGAAATGCAGAATACGCTTTGCCGTTAGTATTGTTCATCCACATTGCACCAATCACCTCCCCTCCTGCGTCGGATGACAAGGCCAAAGTTTTATTATAGTAGTCAGGTTGAAAGATTGAAGAGGGGTTATATAAGGTTCAATAGCATTACAAAGCGTACAAGAGTGCGACGCAAGAAAAGCTAAATAGTAGCACTTCTGCTAAGTACATAAAAGCCTACGGCCGTTGTCCAACATTTCCTTCGCCATCCGGCACTTTGGCTTCTTCTTTCTTGCGGATACCAAAATTGTAGCGAAGATTTAATCCAAAACGCTTTGAATCGGAACGGCGCTCACCAGTCGCATTGATGTTGCCCTGCGTAAGTACGAACTCATTTTTATTAGTGTAGAAAATATCCTGCGCACTCAGTGAAACGGTCAACTTCTTTTTATAAAATTGCTGGCTCAGGTTCATATTCATCTGGCCAAAAGTTGATAGTTCGTAAAACTGGATTTGCCCTTTAAAGAATACAAAACCATTCAATGATAAGTTAGTGTTGGGCGACAGCTTCAAATTGTGATAGGTGAATATTCGCCAGCTACCACGCTTGAATTGTAACGGCTTGTTTTCGTAAGAACCCTGGTAATGATTGT
>JAQBNG010000126.1 GCA_028288675.1 Flavisolibacter sp.
CAATGCAAAACGGCAGGTACTTGTTATTGGTGCCGGACCGGCAGGGTTGTTTGCAGCCCTGCGTTTGATAGAACTTGGCATCAAACCGACCGTGTTAGAAAGAGGTAAAGATGTTCGTGCCCGACGAAGAGATCTAGCCGCCATCAACAAAGAAGGTGTGATAAACAGCGAAAGCAATTATTGCTTTGGTGAAGGCGGAGCAGGAACTTACAGCGATGGTAAGCTATATACCCGCAGTACCAAGCGGGGCGATGTGATGAAAGTCCTTAGCACTTTAGTTTACTTCGGCGCCGATGAGAAAATTTTATACGAAGCCCATCCGCATATCGGAACCAATAAACTTCCGCAAATCATTACTGCTATCCGCGATAAAATAATTGAGTGTGGGGGCGAGGTTTTGTTTGGCCATAAGGTAACTGATTTTATTATTGAAGATGAAGAAGCTAAGGGTGTTGTAGTTAATGACGCCGACACAATTATTAGAGAAGCTATCGTCCTGGCAACGGGTCATTCGGCCCGGGATATTTTTCATTTGCTTCATCGTAAAAAAATCGAGATACATTTTAAGCCTTTTGCATTAGGAGTGAGGATTGAACATCCGCAAAATGTTATTGATAGTATTCAGTATCACCTCACCCCCGGCCCCTCTCCGGAAAAGTTGGAGAGGGGAGAGTTTCTTCCCCCAGCATCTTATAGTTTAGTTGAGCAGGTTGCCGGCAAAGGCGTGTTTTCTTTTTGCATGTGTCCCGGTGGTATTATTGCTCCGGCTGCAACAAGCGATGGAGAGATTGTGGTAAATGGCTGGTCGCCATCAAAGCGCAACAACCCTTATGCAAATAGCGGGATTGTTGTAAGTGTTGATGAAGAAAATATCCAGGCTTATAAAAAGCATGGGCCTTTGGCAGGTCTTTATTACCAGCAGGCGGTAGAGCAAAAGGCATTTGAAGTTGGCGGTGGAAAGTTGGTTGCACCAGCACAACGCATGGTTGATTTTACATCTGGCAAAATATCTTCTTCGTTACCCGATTGCAGTTACCTACCCGGCATTCATTCAGCATCATTAAAAGAAGTATTACCTCCTTTTATTCACCAGGGATTGCAAACAGCATTCAAAGAATGGGGCAAACGGATGCGGGGCTATTTTACCAATGAAGCGGTTATTGTTGCCACCGAATCCCGAACATCATCACCGGTTCGCATACCTCGTGGCGATGATCTTCAACATCCACAAATAAAAAACTTGTACCCCTGTGCTGAAGGTGCCGGCTATGCTGGTGGTATTGTAAGTGCAGCGATGGATGGGGAAAGGGTTGCGGATGCAATAGGCAATAGGCAAAAAAGTAGTAAAGAAACATGCTTTTCTTAGTTAACTTATCATCCAATCAACCAATCAACGAGTCAACCAATTAATTAATTCTCCCCACCATCGGCCACTGCATCCTTCTTTGCTACCAGCCAGCCCTTTTTTAGCAATTCATTTTTACGGTAGGCTTTTATTTCATCGCTTATTTTCTTTTCAGCAGCAGTGTCAGGTTTTCTTGTTAGTACTTTACTTAAATCAGGTTTGCCGCCGTCTACCCAGGCCGTGTACCAAAAATCGGCAACAAGATCAGCAGCTCGCACAGCCTGGTCGTTTATAGTTGATCCTAACTTTTTAGAATAAGCCAAGGCAAAATTTCGGGTATAATATTTTACGTCACGGCCATTACGCTTTTGAATGCGATACTTGGTTTCTTCAGTAAAATCCTTGGTAACCTCTTTCTCTGCATCTAATACTTCACGCACCAGGCTATTGGTATGGCGTATCGCTTTCCATATGGCTTCTTCCGGGTTCTTCAAATATTTGGCTTTCTTCTTTCCCTCTAAATCATAATCCTGCAGGGTAAGTTCGGGTACTACGCTTTCCCATAAAGCATGGATTCCTTTTTGCCCGCTTAACTGCCCATCATAGTTCAGGGTGGTATGCAGGGGTACATTAGCATCTTCAATGTAATGTGCAATATCAGCGGCATAAAACAAAATGCTGTCTCTATCCTCCTTGTCAAAAGCGTTTGCCAGTCTGGCTTTCATTTCAATGATCCAGTAGGGCACATGGCCGTACTTAAGCAGGGTGTCTTTTGTGTACATGGCAACGGCAGCATCCCATTTTGTGGGCATATTCTTTTCCGCATTTTCTCCATATGCTTCCAGGTCTATAAAATGTTTGGTAGCTTCTGTGCGGTCACTGTTTCGGCGCTCATCCGGACGAACAGAATTTTTAATGAGGTAGTCCATGTTCTGCGAAAAGAAGGGCTGCATTTCTTTCGGCAACTGGTAGATGGATAATTGCGTAATGGTGCGGTGCATTAAAAAGCCCCAGCTACTGCAAACTATCAATACTGTAAGTGCAACACATAGGGCCAAATTATTTCTAAACGTTTTCATGTTCCTGATTAATTACTGCGAAGATGCAATAAAAGAAGCAACTGAATCCACTGTTGATCATCCTTAGTTTTTGGCAGGCTCTGACTGACAGTGCCGAAGAATGGGCGTACCCCGATGCGGGCCGGGCTATCCGCTACTATCTTTTTTGCCAACACACAATGCTTCGACAGGCTCAGCACTACAACGCTGCAAAAAGGATAGCCGCTTCTATCCCTTACGCAAACAGCCGCTTGATTGTAACCGGAGATTTTCATGCTAAAGTCATTATTAAACTTCAATGGATAAATTAATGCTTTGTGTATTTGCTTAATAGCGTAAGAACGTACAAGAGTGTCCTTCGGCGAACTCAGGATAAACTATGCAATTGGGCTTAATAAGTATTCCGTCCGCCGGTTTCAAAAAGCTGCCTTGCTCTTTCCCGGTATTGCTTAACGAAAGATTTGATTGAGCAGGCCGGCTAATCGTACGCCGCCTTTCAGTAAACGGTCATTCACTGTTTCAATATGGTTGAAGTTATATTCGTAGCTAAGCCGCTGGTTATCTTCTTTTATTTCCGGGTATAGCTTTTCCATAATGTTGTACGATTCAATCAGCCATCCACTAACCGGCACCTTTTGCCATTCCCTAATCTGCGTCGGTGTAGTATGATTAATTACAGTGGCATATTCGGTATAGCTCAGTTGCTGAAAATTCACCAGGGACTCGTCCCACACTGCATGTAAATTGGTAGGCGTATTAAACCAGGCAACTTTTACCCGGTTGCCGCCTAAATCTTCGCGGTAACCTGCGTGTAGTGGCTGATGTGCATCTCCAACAAAATGAATAAGGAGCCTGAGATACATCCTCTTTTTAGCCATCGGCAGCGATTTGCTTTTTAACTCTTTTGCCAGAAAGTTGATTCTTGTATAAATGTCAGTGGCCGTATCCTTTTTAAAGAAAGCTTGTAGTTCTCCGGCGTTTAATCCTTTGTTTAAGTTGATGTAGTGCCAGGAACTAATGTACCGGTAAGCAGTATCCGATTTAATAAAATCGCCCCAGTTACTCGCCATAGCTAATGATTCGTTGCCTAGTATTTTTTGAATTTCGCTTCTTGCTTTCGATGTTAAATAACCCGATGCAATCTCCCCAACAATGCGATGGCCTAATACGCCCCAGGCAAAAGAAGAAACCGGCACAAAGAACAAAATGGAGATGATAATAATTTTACTGATTGACTTCATAACGATGTGTAAGGAATTATAAAAAGATGCGGGCAAAAATAAGCCTGTAGATGCTATCGCTCGAGAATTTGTAAAAGTCTCTTCTCCTGTTTCGGCTTTTTGTATAGGCAATATACCGTTAGGTAGAAAAAAGAAAGCTCCACGAAATAAAAATTGCAAATATTTGCTATCATTACTCCAAATCGGCATCAACCTAAACCAACCTTTAATTTATGAGTTTACTGGAAGCCCGCAACTTAAAAAAATACTACGCTACACAAAAAGCAGTGGATGATATCTCCTTCTCCGTTGCACCTGGAAGCATCTTTGGTTTGCTGGGTCCCAACGGTGCCGGAAAAACCACTTTGCTTCGAATGATTACAGGCATATTTTTCCCCGACAGTGGCGAGATAGTTTTCGAAGGGAAAAGGTTTGACCCTATGAAAGATGTGGAACGCATTGGCTATATGCCCGAAGAACGCGGCTTGTATAAAAAGATGAAAATTGGTGAGCAGGCTATGTACCTGGCACAGCTAAAAGGTTTATCCTCTTCCGAGGCATCACGGTTAATTAAGCAGTGGTTTGTAAGGCTGGAAATGGAAAGCTGGTGGAATAAAAAAGTAGAAGACCTTTCAAAAGGTATGAGCCAGAAGCTGCAGTTTGTAACAACGGTTGTTCACAATCCCAAGCTGGTAATTCTGGATGAACCGTTCAGCGGCCTTGACCCGGTAAACAGCAATGTGATTAAAGATGAAATCTTCAACCTCGCTAAAAACGGCGCTACCATTATTTTCAGTACGCACCGCATGGAGCAGGTAGAGGAAATATGCGACCATATTATATTAGTGAACAAAGGGCAAAAAATTTTAGATGGCACCGTAAGAGAAGCAAAACAGAAGTATAAGGCTTCGTTGTTTCGCATTTCATTTGATGGAGAATTGCCGCAGCAAGAACACCCATCCTTTTCAACAATAAAAAGGGAAAGTCATTCTGTGGTTGTAAAGATCAATGAAGGAAGCTCTTCCAACGAAGTGATTCAGTCGTTTATGAATGGCGGCGCTTCCATCAACTCTTTTAATGAGATCCTTCCTTCACTTAACGACATCTTTATCGAACTGGTGGAAGGCACACCAACCGCCCGTCAATTTCAAACGGTAACAAATTAATATAAACCTTAACCTCCCCTCAATTACTCCACATGAATAAATCAGTGCTAATTATAAGGCGGGAATACTTAACCCGTGTTCGCAAAAAAACTTTTATCATCTCTACTATTCTTTTTCCTTTACTGTACCTCTTACTCATTTTTGGTACAAGCTATATCGCTACAAAAAGTTCTAAAGAATTGAGGGTAGCACTCATTGATTCGTCGGGCTTGTTCGACCGCGGTTTAGTGAACAGGGCCAACATGGAAGACAGCTCTAATACACTTGAATACTTCACCGGAAATACCGATAGCGTTATTAGTAATTTTTCCGAAATGGGCTATGATGGTTACATCGTTATTCCCCCTGCTAACTGGGAAAGCGGGCTGCCGGAAATAACACTGAAAGCTGATAAAACGCATGGCATTACTTCCATTTATGGCATTCAAAATAAGCTCAATGGTATCTGGAATAATATCAAGTATCAAAAGCTTGGTGTTAATGAAGCAACGAGGGCAACATTGGAAAAAAACAAGATTAGCTTACGCGAAGAAAATCAAAAAGATAAAGCTTCCAATGCAGGCATTGCCACCGGTGTAGGTTACCTGTCGGCTTTCTTAATTTATTTTATACTTCTTCTTTACGGCTCGCAGGTTATGATGGGCGTGATGGAAGAAAAAACAAACCGCATTGCCGAAGTGATGGTGTCGAGTATCCGTCCGTTTCAGTTGATGCTGGGAAAGATCATTGGCATTAGCCTGGTGGCGCTTACGCAGTTTTTGTTATGGATAGTTTTTGCACTCATTATTTATAACATCACTAAAGCCTCCGGCGGCAGCAGTAATATGATGTCTGGCGCTTTAGAAGGTATTCAAAAAGTAGTCAGCAATATCAATGTGCCCCTGATCTTATTTTGCTTTGGCTTTTATTTATTAGGTGGTTTCTTTTTTTATTCCGCGCTTTATGCAGCTATTGGCAGCGCAGTTAACGAGGACATGCGGGAGGCGCAATCGCTTTCATTTCCTATTACCATGCTGGTTATTTTTGCTGTTGCCTTAATGGCTCCTGTTATTAGCGACCCCACCAGCGACCTTGCTGTCTGGGCCAGTATTATTCCGTTTAGTTCGCCTATAATTATGATGGCCCGAATACCATTTGGTGTGCCGGGTACAGTACCTTACTGGCAACTGGGTTTATCAATGGCGTTGCTGATCCTGGGCTTTATTTTCACCACTTGGTTTGCCGGCAAAATTTACCGCACTGGTATTTTAATGTATGGCAAAAAGCCAAGCTGGAAAGAAATGTTGAAGTGGGCTTTTAGAAAGTAATACTCTGTCTTGCTACAATACTTTTAAACTCAATCAGTACTTGCTGGTTGAGTTTTTTTGTACCGGGCGGACGGAATATCTATTTGGCTTTGGTTGCGTCGCACTCTTGTGCGGTTTGTAATTGAATTGGGCAATAGGTTAACTGCGAAATAAAACAGGAGTCCGTTGCTCCATATAAAAAACTGAGGCGATCCTTGTCTTCAACCCGTTGCTTCTCATATTTTGCTATATGCGCTTCCGGTAATGGTGGCTGTGTCAATGAACAACTTTAAAATTTCGTTTTTGGCGTTACAAATCCTGGCTAACTCAATCAGAACAACGCAGGCAGGCTGGGTGCAACAACCCAGCTTTAAATTGTATCTACCAATTGGATGATGATTTGTTGAATAGCAATATAAACCTTGAAGAGTGCGACGCAACAAAAGCTTATAGTACCACCGTCCGCTGGCTACAAAAAAGAAAGAACAAACAATTCCAAATAGGTACTTTATTACTTACTTATAATAACCGTAACGCTAAACCCCAAACCCTTTTCTTTTCTTTGCACAATGGAAATCATTCGCTCTTCATATATCATTAGCAGCCCGTCGTTTGATATGTGTCCAAAACCCGACCGGCCCGAGTATGCATTTATCGGTCGCAGTAATGTAGGCAAGTCATCGCTTATTAATATGCTCTGCAAAAAAAAGGAGGTTGCTAAAACTTCTATCAACCCTGGTAAAACCCAGCTTATAAATCATTTTGAAGTAACCGGCTCCGACAAAAACGAATGGTACCTGGTTGACCTTCCCGGATATGGCTTTGCCAAGGTGGCCCAAAGCCAGCGCAAAAGCTGGAAAAAGATGATCGCAGACTACATACAAAAGCGGGAAAACCTGGTATACCTGTTTGCTTTGGTAGATAGCCGGCACGAGCCGCAGAAGTTAGACCTTGATTTTATGAACCAGTTAGGGGAGTGGCAAATCCCGTTTGCTATTGTGTTTACAAAAGCCGATAAAAGCACCCAAAAAGAAGCTGCTAAAAATGTAAGCAGTTTTTTATTAAAGCTAAAAGAAACATGGGAGGAAGCACCGCCCCATTTTGTAACATCCGCGGTAAAACATTTGGGAGCAAAACACATCCTCCAGTTTATTGCTGAACAAAACGAAGTGTTTGCACAACACAAAAAAGGAATGGTATAATATTTTATGTTTTATATTGCAACCGTATAGATTTGTTATGAATAAAAAAGGGATTGAAAGAAATATTGCTGCTTTGTTATTTGTTCTTGTACTGGTTGTTTTCTCTCTTGCTGAAAGAGACACCAAGAAATTGGAGCGGCTTTATACAACCGCACCATTATTGAAAAAGAACGCTTCACTTTTATCCGAAGTTGCCGCACAAGCTCCCAACAATTAAGTATATGCGGCGCTTGCCTGTTGCAATGCTTTTTATACATGTCATTTTTATACCTGTTGGCTATACCCAGGATTTAGATTCCTTGTCACATTCCATTGATTCTTCTTCCAAAGCCATTGAGCAAACCACTAAAGATTTAGACAGGTGGACCGATAGCACACAGCAAATAACATTGCGTCATCAAACTACACAAAACAGTAGAAACCTCGACCAGTTCCTGGCTGATATGAAAGAACAGGAAAGAAAGGAAAAGCGACAGACCTATATCCGTATCGGGTTTGGAGCAGCGTTTTTAGTTGTGCTTATTATTGGTTTAGCAAGAAGAAGAAAAATTCGGAATGGCGAAGTGTAATCAGTTTACCATCTTATTAGCGCAACTGCTGCTGGCAAAGGCTTCCGGCTTGGCCTTAAAAGCAAAGCCCATCCCCAATATATAACCCATCGCTTCTTTCAGCGCATCGTTGCTTTTAAAGTTAGGGTTTGTATTAATGTCGGCATGTACTTCCATATCTACATTATATAAAGTAAAAAGATTGCACAATTCATATGCAATCTCAATACTCTTGGCAACTTCCACCAGCATCCTTTCTTTGATAGAATACTTGTGGTGGGTTTTATCGTTATGGATAAACATGAAGCCTCCATGACCTTCACGCAAAAAAACAATTACGGTGGCAAATTCAGTTTCAATTCCTTTAACCTGCGAGTCGGTACCAATACATACTTTCAAACGATAACCTGCCGCGGTTTCCCGTTTTATAACTGTTTCAACCGCATCGTAAATAGCGTCTTCAATGGGTTGGCCGTTAAACTTTCTCCATTTCATAAAAAAAGGTTTTTCCAAATTACTGGAAAAACCTTTACGAACCAAGACAGCACCGGTTATAAAATTATTATTGCCTATTGTTTAATGAACTTCTCCGTATAAAATTCACTTCCATTATTGTATTGAATGATATGTAAGCCCCGTGCGGCAAAACCGGTTGCGATGTTATTAATTCCTGGAATAAGCGCCCCTTTATTTACCGTACGACCGGACATATCGTAGATAGCATAAGAATAATTAGATGGACTGTTTACGATAATGTTTGTGCTAACGATATTGCCAATCATAAACGGTTTGCTATCATCGCTTTTATTGCGCAGTGCTATTATATTGGAGTAAAACTGCCGGCCATTGTCAAACACTACATTGAGGCGATAGTAAAGAAGCTCTTTGGTGGCAGGCACGTAACTGTATGTTTTGCTGGATGCATTACTTGTGGCAACAGGTTGAAATCTTATGCCATCAGTAGATACTTCCAATACCTGCTTTACTACTTTTTCATCAGCAATAATTTGCCAGGCTAAATTGTGTTGTCCTTTATCCGTTACCCCTTTTAATTGCAGCAGGTAAAGCGGAAGCGGGTTGCCGATAGCGAAGCTACTGCGTAAGGAGTATGACCCAAGGCTTGCGTAATTGGGTGCATAGCTATTGCCCTCTCCATGCACACGAATGTAATAAACGCCTGCAGTTAATTGCGTATCAATTGATGCGCTTAAAATCGTGGCAGGGTTATATGTTCCAATAACGGCTTCTGCGGTATTCAATAACTCTACTGCCAGGTCTACATTAGAACCTGTATTACCACTTGTAATTGAATAGGGGAGTGCATCCAAAGTAAAGCGTCCGTCTGAGGCCATTGTAAATTTAAAAACATCCACATCCGCAGGTTTCTCTATCAGGCCTTCAACAGTAAAAGTATTACCGATAAAAGAAGCCTGGCTGGCACCTGAGTTTGTAGCCGCATGGTCATCGGCCCTATAACTTATTCCATTCTTACTGGTAATAACCGATAGGTCGTCCTGGTAATTATTGCAGCCGAATGGGTTTGCTCCGTAGTTCCAAAGCGTCATGTTTCTATAGTAGCCAACGCCCATGATAGGCGCCCAGCCAATTTCCCCGGAACCAATGCCGGAATTGTATTCGGATGTTTGATTGCATACGGCATCATAAGCGGACTGGTGGCGTAGGCCCAGGGTATGGCCTACTTCATGTGATGCCGCTTCCGCAATGTATTTAGCGTTATAATTTAATAGGGCGGTAAAAATAAAACACGGCGTATTGTCGCCCCAGCTATAAGAGTTTATATATGCAACACCACCTGCGTTGCCGTACCATGATGATGAAGTGGTTAACACAACACGCATTCTTTTAGTGGAGGGGGCCGCCAAGAAAACAGTTGAGTCGGTAGTGATATTAAGGGTAAACGGACGATAATCTTCCGCTACACGATTGAATATTTCAGTGATTTGAAGGGCTGTTAAATTTGATGGATTGCATACAAATGGGCCGCTGCCGTTCCAGCTGGTGCCTTCAATGGTAGTGCCGTCAAAGTCTAAAAAAATAACTGCTGAAGAGGCAGGATAACTATTTAAAACAGGAACCTGTGCCGACGTAAAAAAGCCGGCGCATAAGAGTACGGCCATTGATAGGGTCTGGAAAAAGGTTTTCATGGTGGATTTGGATTTAGGAGGATGCAGGATAAAAAGTACGGAATCGTTTATTCGTTTATAAGGTCGTAAAAACCTTTTTTACGAATAACATAGCCAGCCCCTTCTTTTACTATCTCTAAAGCATCGCCGGCACTTTTGCTCATCATACGTCCGGTGTAAGAAAGGCTTCCATCTTCTTTGGTTATCCGGCTAAATGTAAATGTAGCTTCCTGGCGGGTGAGACTTTTGATCACTACCGTTTTTACGAGAGTATTTCCTGGGTTAGACTTGCTTACCACCGTGCCGATCAATGGAAATCCATTAGCTGCCATAGCATTTACCTGTGCACCAACTGAAAGGTTTAGCAGGGCTTCCATGTCTGCCAAACGTAAATTCATTTGGCTGGGTAAATCAGAAAAAACCCTGGGTTTGTTGTAATTAGGTTCATTAAGAGGAACCGTAACGTTTTGAGCGGATAATGGCGTATAGGATACTGCCAGAAGCGCTGCAAGGGCAGCCGTTTTTAGGAATTTCATTAGGATGTTGTTTTAAAGTTGTAACACTTTACCGGCAGGGATGAGCTGCCTGTTTGGATATTGACCTGCAATATTTAAAAAAATTAAAAGCTTTCAAAATAGAAAGCTTTTTATTTTTTTAAATTGAGGGGTAACACTTGTGATGGGCTCGTAGAACTACGATAGGAAAATAATATGCAGATGTGTGAATAGGCAGATATGCGGATGCACAGGCGAAATGATTATTAGATGAGTGAATTTTGGGAAGAGATAATTCTTCCCCCGACTGTTGAATAGCATTAAAATAAGCTGGTAGTTTATCAGGATTAGGATAATGGCTTTCCATCTGCACATCCGCCATTTACCCATCCACATATCAATATTGTCCTGTTGCCAGCATTACCAGCGTACACGCAATTACCGGTTCTATGCCAGCCTGCTTTGCTTTGTCTATCAGTTCATTATTCTCCGTACCTGGATTAAAAATGATGCGCTTAGGTTTGAGACCTAAAATGTAATCGTAGTATTCAACCTGGTTCTTAGGGTTCAGGTAAAGCGTTACTGTATCAACACCTTCTTCTATAGTTTTATCTTTATGAATTTGTATGCCATTTACAGCTCCTTCTTTTCTACCAACCGCCAGCACCGGATGTTTATGCGCTTTCAGGCGGTTCATAGCCAAATAACTATAACGGGATGGGTTATCTGAGGCGCCTAAAACAAGGGTTTTTTTTTCTGTCATAATCGTTATTCTTATAGTTAAAAGTGCAAAGGCTGTGCCTTAAAATGGCTGGCCATGTGTTTGCTTTATCACAGGTTTTGCAAGGAACGGAAATGCTTTAAAACTACTCACGAAAAAATTACTTAGGCTGGTGCTTCCAAAGAAGGTTTGTATAATTCTTCCAGTTTTTAACCTTGCAGCAAAATGTTTTTCCCATTGAAGCGTATACTGGTTTTCAAGTTCATTACGGGTAATTCGCTGCTGTAAAAAAGCATCGGTTAGGGAGGCGGCGATCTTAGATGTGTGCAGGGCAATGCTCATTCCGTTACCGCAAAGCGGCGTGATCATTCCTGCGGCATCACCCAACATTAAAACACCGTTTTCTACTTTCCGCTTTTTGCTGAAACTTATCTGAGAAATTGTAACAGGAAAATTTTCCAAAACTTCACTTTCCGTGAATATCTTTTTAAGATGGGGATTCTGAAAAAGAACCTGTTCCTGCATTTGTTCAATATTACCGCTATGCACCTTTAAGTTTTCTGCTTTCGTCATGTAGCATAAACAATATTTATCTTCTTCAATTTTTGAGATGCCACAGTAACCATTTTTAAAGTTGTGAAGGCCGATGACATTTTCTTTCCAGGCCGTTTTTACATGGTACTTTATGCCAACGTAATTATTAAGACGGTGACTTTTCTCCTGCAAAAAAGAGCGGCTCCATTTTACATCAAGATTGCTGCGCTTACCATGTGCGGAACAACATGCACTTGCAGTAATGGCATTGTCTTGAAAATGAATAGTGAATCCGTTGTTAAACACCACATCGTCCACTTTTGTTTTTTGCATGAGATGCACGCCGCTTTTTATAGCTATCTGTGCCAATGTATCGTCAAGCAAATAACGGCTGATGCCAAACCCACCCAATGGAAGCTTTGTTGTAAATGATCTTCCGTTGGGGGCGGTAAGAAAAAGAGTATCAATAATGGGGAGCTGCAAATCATCCAAAGGCACGCCAAGTGATGCTAAAAAATCCCAGCTTTCTAAGCTGATATACTCACCGCAAACCTTATGAAAAGGATACGATTCTTTTTCAAATAATATAACACTATGTCCTTTCGTGCTTAATTGTATAGATGCGGCAAGGCCCGCAAGGCCACCACCAATAATGGCCACATCATACTTAGGAAGCATCTCCATTGTTATTACAAGTTACTAACCAGCGGAAGGCCCAACGCCACCGGCAGGAATAATTTTCAATGCCTGCAGCCGCGAATAAGCGTTGCCAATCGGTTCTTTCAAAGCCACGTTGTACCGACAACGGCGCATCGTTCCTTACGAGGTAGCTTTTAGAGAATATAGCTGTAAGAAATTTAATAGAATACCAGGCTACCGGATGGCGATGCAAATCGTTTATGAAAAAACCTAACACACTATTTTGTTGCATCCATCTTAGTTGAAGGCTTAATTCTTCATCGGTAAAGTGATGGCAGAAAAGAGAAGAGAAGATGATATCAGGTTTGTTGTCGAGTTCCATCAATTTATAATCCGAATGAATGAATTGAATACCGCTATTTCTTTCCTGGCTTTTTGCATAGGCAATACATTCTTCGTTGATATCAATGCCCAGTAATTGTACAGGAAGTTTTATATGCGCTGCCCATTGTTTAATGGCCCGTAAGTTATCGCCGCCTCCGCAGCCAATTTCTATAATGGTAAGTTGTTTATTAAATACAGGTTGTTCTTGTATCAGCGTTACAATTCCATCTAAGGTTATATCATGCCCGCCTAATTTTCTGTTGATAAAATCAAGCTCCTGCATGTTGCGCTTGATATCGGCAAAAGGAATATTATCTCCATCAAGCAACTCTTTTTTATAGGATCGTTTTTTAAAGGAACGCATGAAGAAAGTTAGGAGTTTGGGGTCAGGGGTTGTCGTGTTATGCGAGGTTGCATTTCTCTTTTTTCTCTTTCTATATTACCTATGATTTTTCAAAATTGAAGTAAACTTATTTGTGCAACAAGAAATAAATTTTGTTAGGCAAGAAGTATGTAGAAATCTATCAACTGAAAGACTGGTTGCTATACAAAATCATTGATTGCATTAAACAACCCCAAACCCCAAACCTTACCTGTGCGCTGTAAAAGTTTCTACCGTCAATCCCGGGCCAAACGCAGCACCGAACAATTTCTTTACTTCACGTTTTTGCTCCATCATCTTTTTTAATACAAATAAAATAGAAGCCGAAGAAAGATTGCCGAACTCGTTGAGCACATCATACGAGCATTGTAACTGCCCGTTGGTAAAGTCTAAACTTTTATGAATGGCTTGCAGAATTCTTTTGCCCCCGGGGTGAATACACCAATGCGAAACATCATCTATCAGAGTGCCATCTTTTGCCAATGCCCTTCCTGCTACGGCTGCAAAATCTTCTTCAATTAAGTCAGGAACATAACCGCTCAGTGTCATCAAAAAGCCTGATGACGAAAGTTCCCAGGCCATATCGCGTTTGCCTTTAGGGTTTATTTCGCTATAGAATTTATCAATAAATAATCCTTCTTCTTTTGCATCATCATGCAGTAATAAAACAGCGGCGGCGCCATCGCCAAAAATAAGCGAAGACGTCATGTTATCTACAGTAGCCTCTCGTTGAAAATGCAGGGTACAAAGCTCTGTGCAAACAATAAGTACCTGCGCCTGCTTATCACTTTTACAGATAGCGTCGCCGATTTTTAATGCATGTATCGCTGCATAGCAACCCATGAAATTTATAGACGTTCTAAAAATCGTTTTCTCCAGGTCCATTAATTCCATTACCTGCAAATCGAGGCCGGGAGCACTCATACCGGTACAACTCACCGTTATTAAATGCGTGATATTTTTAGGTTGATGAGTATGGTTTAAGCAATCGCGAATAGCATCAACAGAAAGCGCCGGAGCCTGTTTATGATATACGGCCATGCGTTGCTCCAGGGAGGGAAAGGGTTCAAGGTTTTCGGTTTGCGGATAGAACTTCCATTCTGGCAACGGCCTTGTATAATCTGCAATGGTTGAGTAGCGCTGGCTTATTCCCGAGTGGCTGTAAAGGAACCTTAATTTACGGGCTTCCACTTCGTTTAACGCATACACGTTTTGCATGAACGAAAGAATGTCCATTTGCCGGTGACAATAAGCTGGGACCGCGGTGCCTATGGAAACAATTTTACTCAATGGTTTAGAATAATAAGGGTGATAAAAAAGCCCGTGGTGCAAACAGTGGACAGGACATTCATACGTAAGCTGTTTTTAAAGTTGGCAGCGCTTTCATTCCTCCACACCGTGCCCATCCAATATAGAAAAAACAATACCACAGGCAGTAAGTACAACAAAAAGAGAAGGAAATGGTTTAGCCTGTTTTGTTGTTTGCACAGAATATACATCAGCAATGTGGCTGATAAGAACATGGCCATACTAAAAATAAATGTCCCTCTTTTGCCAAGCAAATAGCTAATGGTGATCACGCCATCTTTTTTATCTTCTTCATGCTGGTAAATTTGCGTAAGCGGATAAAGGGCGCCAATCAACAGGCTCGATAAAAGGAGTGGTAGCACCGGCGCTAATAAAATTTCATCTGTTGATGCGGCATGATAAGTAAGAAAAAATATTAGTGCCCCCTGGAAAACAAACACTGTAAGAAAACCAACAACCGGATGTTTTTTTAAACGGATGCCGCGATAGCTGTAAGCTCTTGAAGCGAAAATATAAAGTAGTATGCCTGAGGTGAAAATAATTGAAATGAACGAAGAGAGAAGTATAGCTATTATATCCATCGCCACAGAAACGTAAAACAATTGTTTGGTCGGTTTAAGTGGTGAAGAAAGCCCGCCGATAGGGGTTACATCTTTATCCATATAAGAATTGTAACCATTACTTGAGGGATAGACCAGCAAGTGCAAAATGATAAAAACAAGGATGGCATTTGGTTGATCAATTACCTGTATTTGACTTAGTGCAAACAAATAAACAGGTAAAAGAAAAAAAGAAAAGTGAAAGCGGAGAAGTTGGATGGTGGAGCGTTGAATCACGTAGGGAAGTTAAGTATTTACAGGTGAAAGTTTGGCCCCATAGGAAATTGTTGCGGGTGATTTTTTATGAAGATTATAAGGCGCAAATAGGAATAGTAAGTTTAAAAGTTAAAAGAGTTTTTTGAACCACGAAGGCACAAAGGCACGGAGGTACACAAAGGCATGTTCTCTGTGCAACTCTGTGCCTTGGTGCCTCTGTGGTTTTATCTGCCGAATAGCGAGAAGAACGCAAAAGAGTGCGACGCAACCCGGCTTCATAGCAGCACGTCCGCAGGGTTCAAAAAAAACTATTAATTGAAAAATGGTTATGCATAAAATCAGAAGTCTTTACTTCTAGATTTTGGATCTTTCCATCTTGAATTATATACCCTTAATAATCCAGTTCCAACCTTAGCCGGTCTTTTAATTCTTTGATAAGCGGATACTGCTCAATAATTTTGAGGTATTGATCTTTGGCGCTTAGTGGCGCATCGGCAACTACGTAATCTTTGGGTCCATCAACTAAGGTTATAGTAAACTTTAATAACCGGTTGGATAATTCCTGCTGCAAAAACTCACCGGCATCTTTACGCTCCAGTTCAATAAATTTTTCATTGATCTTGTTGGTCACGATGGCTTCAAAGCAGGTGTCGTCTTTTATAACAAGTTGAGCCATTTCATAGCTTTGCCAGGCGGGTCGTTTTTGTTCCTTCAACCGTTCAATAAACTTTTTCCAGGCGGCCTGTAAGCTTTCCATTTCCAATGGCTTATCAGCTATAACCTGCTGTCCGTTTTCGGTAGCGATCTTTTTTCGCAAGGCATCTAAGGATGAAAGTCTTGTTTTAGGGGATGAAGGCTGTACAATCTTTTCCTGGACGGGGGATGGTTGGTACGGCGCTTTTTTCTCTTCAACAACTGAAGGCTTAAGTAGTGGTGTTTCTATCACCAGCTTAGCTTCTTGCACTGCTTGTTGGGGAGCTGTTTTATTTTTTGAAGTAAGGGGTACCGCAATTGGATTAATGACCTTGAACGCTACAGCTTTTACACCATCAACCGCTTTTTTTTTATCAATACCGGCAGCAGATGCGGTTAATTCTAATGCCTGCGATAAATAACAAAGCTTAATTAAGGCCAGTTCCACATGCAGGCGTTTATTGCGGGCTGCACGAAAATTAATCTCGGCTTCGTTCAATAAGTTTAAGCCACTTATAATGTAGGCGGCATCGCATTTTTTAGCTGCTTCGGTATAGCGGCCTTTAAAGCTTTCCACCACTTCTAATAAAACCACTATTCTTTCATCTTTGCAAATAAGAAGGTTGCGTAAAAATTCGGCAAAGCCATTCAATACCATATCACCTTCGAACCCTTTTTTGTTGATGTCATCAAACAGCAGCATGGCGCCGGCAAGGTCCTGCGCCAGCATGCAATCGAATAGCTTGAAGTAGTAATCCGCATCTAAAATATTCAGGTGCTCAATCGTGTTTTCGTAGGTTACCTCGCCATTGGTAAACGAAACAATTTTATCCAGGATGCTCAAGGCATCCCGCATACATCCTTCGCTCTTTTGGGCGATGAGTTGTAGTGCAGCATCCGAGGCTTTTATGTTTTCCTTTGTAGCAATGCCTGCCAAATGATCAACAGTATCCTGCAACGTGATACGCTTGAAATCAAATATCTGGCAGCGGCTCAGGATGGTAGGAAGTATCTTATGTTTTTCCGTAGTGGCTAAGATAAAAATAGCGTAGGAGGGAGGCTCTTCCAGCGTTTTTAAAAACGCATTGAACGCCGAAGCAGAAAGCATGTGTACCTCGTCTATTATATACACTTTATACTTACCGGCCTGCGGTGAAAACCGAACCTGCTCTACCAAACTTCTTATATCATCTACTGAGTTGTTACTCGCTGCATCCAGTTCATGAACGTTCATAGAACTTCCATTGTTGAACGAAATACAGGACTCACAAGTATTGCAGGCTTCACCATCCTTTTGCAGGTTCTCGCAGTTGATGGTTTTGGCTAATATGCGGGCACAGGTGGTTTTGCCTACACCCCTCGGACCACAAAACAAAAAGGCATGTGCGAGATGATTATTTTGAATGGCGTTTTTTAGCGTGGTAGTAATATGCTGTTGACCCACTACGGTATCAAAAGCCTGGGGCCGGTATTTACGTGCTGAAACGACGAATTTTTCCATGGTAGATTGTTGCTGCTGCAAGGCTTGCAAGGTAGGGAAAAGAGAGGGAAATTTTGGGCAAGCGCCGAGGCGTCGCCGGGCTGTTCGCTGCTACTCCGGCACGGGGCCAAAACACATTGGCCTCACCGGGGTATCCGCTGCCATCCCTCTTGCAGGG
>JAQBNG010000148.1 GCA_028288675.1 Flavisolibacter sp.
AATCAGCAGGAAAATTTTTTTGGGCTTGTATCGAATAACGTCATTCAGCCTGGCTAAAACACCGAACGTATTATCGCCTCCGATTCCCCTGTTCATAATAGTTTCACCAGGCAATAGTTCGGACCAGACCCCGCGTTCTGTTATGCTGTTACCTAAAAAAACAATGGCTTTTTCTTGTCCGCCCAAACTGGCAAACAATTCCATTCTGCCCTGGTAATAAGTATTGTTATAACTGCTGTCAATCTTCTTCTGACCAAATAGAAAGTTGCCGTTTGTTATCAACAAAAGCACCAATAAAATTTTCCTGTTGATCATACCCAATCCAATCATTATAAATAGTTGTTTGATTTTAAATAGTCCACCCAAACTTTATAAGCATCCGGCCAAAGGTGTATCCCGTCAAGTGTATATTCCTTTTTCAATTGCCCGTTGCTGTCTGTTAAAAGGTGATGCAGATCTACGTAGACCGAACCATATTTAGGAGCCATGAGTTTTAATTTTTCGTTCAAAAGGACGACTACTTCATTCGTTATCTTTTTGTACGATTCACCGGTCATGGCTTCGTTAACAGGAAAGACAGACTGCAGGTAAATTTTTGTCTTTGGAGATTGCGTTTTGATGATAGAAAGCATGCGCTCAAAAGTGGCAGTAATCGAAGCAACCGGAATACCCCGCTTTAAATCATTGGTACCTGTGAGTATAAAAATTTTTGCTGGTTTTGATGATAAAACTTCATCCAGCCGGGCAATGATACCATAGGTTACATCGCCGCTTATTCCGCGGTTTTTTACCTTGGGATTGCCGGTTAGCTCCTGCCATTCGCCAGCTTCCGTCAGGCTGTTTCCCAAAAAAATGATCTCCTTCCTGGTATCGGGCATTTGCTTAAAAAAGGCCAACCGGTGCTTATAGCTGTTGTTGGCATACGTTGTATCAATCACCTGTTTTGGCTGCGCCGAAAGGCTCAAGCCGGATGTGACCAATATTGCGGCCAGGGATACGATTTTCGATCTCATATTACTTCTTTCTTTTTTCCACAGCGTAAGGCTTCAAACTTTTTAAGCCTTCGTAATAAAATGTACACTCTCCATTAAAACCATTTTTCCTGTTTAACCGGATCATCTCTTCCAGCATCTGCTGCTTTACCAAATAGCCATCACCCAACCCAATTAATAAGCCCGGAAAAACCTTTGACTTTTGTGCAGGTGTTACCTGGGCATTCAGTTCTTTTAATATCTTTTCATAAGCGGCAAGCTCATAGCGGTACAGTTGCGGCAAGATCTCATCGGCATACCCGCCATTGAGCCATGATGGCCAGTCTTGCAGGTATTGCTCCTTACTCCAGGGATAGATACTGGGTGCCCAGGAAACAATGCATTGAGCGTTTTCTTTTTTTATAGCCACATACAAATCTTTGATGTATTGATTCAATTTACCGGCACGCCATTGTAACCAGGCACTGTCTTTAAAATTGTCAGGAGGCGCTGCCCCCTTATGCTCTTTTGCATAGATGGATTTTGTATATGCGTCGTAACCGCCTTCGCTTGGCATAGCCGGAAAACGGTCATCACCCTGGATGCCATCGGCCTTGTATCTTTTTACAAAATCAAGTACTAACTCTTTCATGAAACCCTGCACTTCAGGGTGTAAAGAATTCCACCAGTAAAACTTATTTTTCTGCAGCAGTTTTCCATTTATATCTCTTCCTGCCCAATGGGGATATTTTTTTAACCAGATACTTGTGGTGTCATCATAACCATAAGCAAACCCATATTCAAACCAGGCAATCACTTTCATACCGGCTTTATGTCCCTGTTCAATCATTTCTTTGATCGGATCAAAGCCTTTATACACCGGATCTTGTTTTACACCAATGTATTTATATACTACTTCACTTGGATACATCGTAACGCCTTTATTCCAAACCACCACATAAATGGTGTTCAATCCCAATTGCCGGCAACGCTGCACCGTTTCTATAACTTTTTCTTTGGAAGTCAAAGCATTACTGGCCACATTTGTGACCCATGTTCCTCTTACAGGTTCCGCCATTTTTTTTTGTGCGGAACAGGAGATAGCTATCACAACAAGAAGGAGAAATAAGGGTAGTTTCATTAGGGTAGCAAACTGTTTTTATATTCCTGGTAACGGTTGTATAAATGATGCGCCTGGGTATAAGCGCTTTGCGGGCTCATGAAATGCGAGAACTCAAACGTGATGGCTTTATCATAGCCGCTGCGGCGTGCTGCTTCCAATTTCAAACGAAGCTTTTCAAACTTGATGGGTAAAAATTTGATGGGCATATCGCGGTCAAATGTTTCTGCATTCGTCCAGCATTGGAGGCCATATTGATCGGCAAGTTTTTTATTGACCGAAAAGAAAGTATCCAATTCTGTATAGTCAATATGTCCGTCCTGGAAAGCAACAGCATCAACGCTTCCCTGAAGGCCGCTGAATATTTCTCCCCATTCTTTTTCATGTTCCGCCACACTTACGGCATCTGTTTTTGTCAATTCGGATGAAGCGGCCATCACCGCTTTTTTGCCATCAATCCAGGGAGAGATAAAGGTGGGCAGGTTATTACTCATTGCCTTGCATTGCAAGCCAAGTGTTCTGAAAGCTTCAGTAGCGCCTATGGTGCGCCGACTGATCTCCATACTTAAATACCAGCCTTTGAAAGAAGGATGATGTCCATACTTCTTCCACACTTCTTCAATCACAAATTTGTTGTCTTCTATTTCATGGACAAGATCGCCGGTATCCCAATAAATGCCGCTGTCGTATAAACCAAAGTAAAAGTTCAATCCATATTTATCCGCCAGTGAAAGAAATAATTCAACCAGGTCAACAGGCGGCTTAAAACAGCCATGCTTATCCATTAAATAAGCAGAAGGATAGGTGAGGAATTTCCGATAGCCGCAACGGATCAGGATCACTGTATCAATACCTGCGGCAACCATGTGCTGAAAGTCCTGCTCCCACTCTTTTGCGCCCCAGTTCTGGTGCGGAATATCATGGCTTATTTCATCAATAAAGGTTCCGGTTATCTGCATATTATTTCATAAAGCCTTTTTCAATTAATAGCTCTTTCCAAAGCAGGTACCCTGCACCGGTTAAATGCAAACCATCATTCGTGTACCGCTTGTCAAGCTTCCCTTCTTCATTAATGAGCCTTGAATACAGATCCACATAGATCAATCCTGCTTTACCGCAAATATTTTTTATTGATTCATTGATGAATCGTATGTGCTCGTCTTTATTCTGATGGCGCTTGAATTCTGTAAAATCAGCATTCGTGGGCAAGATGCTTTGCACAAATATTTTTGTTTTGGGTGAAGCTGCTTTTATGCGTTCATATATTTTTTTATGATTGGCGATAATGAGGCTGTCCGGGGTTCCTTTAGCAATATCATTGATACCAATCAGCAGGAATATTTTCTTTGGTTTTGAAGAAAGCACTTCATCTAACCGGGCCAGTACGCCAAACGTATTATCGCTGGAAATACCCCGGTTCTTGACGTTTTTATTCTGCCATATTTCCACCCACTCACCAATATCTGTGATGCTGTTCCCTAAAAAAACAATTTCTCCTTTCGTATCTGGCAATAAACGGAACTGACTCACCTTCTGCTCATAATAAGTGGTTCGGTAGGTGGTATCGATTGCCGGTTGGGCAAATGAATTTATCCCGCTGAATACAAGTAAAAAAAGTAACACTGATTGTTTTATAAAATCCATTAACGAATAATTTATACGGCTACCATTTCAGCTTCCGGTGCTACTGTAGTTTCTTCTTCCACTTTTCGCAATGGCACTAACCATGTAACAAGAAAAGCAGGAATGGTAGCGATCAACACCCAGATAAAGAATTCTTTATAACCTAAAAAATCGCTTACAAAACCACTAACCATCGAAGGGATCATAAAGCCAAGATTCATGAGGCCGCTCCCAAATGCATAATGCGCCATTTTATATTTTCCCGGCGCAATATTTTGCATCATAAATAAGATCAATCCTACAAAGCCAAAACCATAACCAAAATATTCAATGGCTACTGCCGATCCGATTACATAGACATTTACCGGCAAGGTTATCGCCAAAAAAGCATAGGCTGCAAAAGGAATATTAAAGAAAGCGCAGAGGATCAATAAGGTTTTTTTACTAAGCCCTTTATTGGAAATAAAATAGCCGGCAGCGATAGAACCCAATACAAAGGCAATAGCACCAAATACGCCATATAAAACACCGATTTGCGAAGTAGATAATCCAAGACCGCCTTCTGCTCTTGCAGCTTTAAAAAACAACGGCGTTATCTTAATAGCCTGTCCTTCAGCAAAGCGGTAAAAAACAATAAAACATAAGCTAAACCAAATGTTCTTTTTTTGAAAGAAGGTAACGATCACATCTTTGAGGGTAGCCATACTTTCTTTAACGGATTGCACTGATTTTGCTTCGCCGCCTGATGGCAGCATCTTGCTGTTATAAATTCCCAGCAGGATCATTATGATACCATAGCCAAACATGACAAACATCCAGGCAGTGGCAATTCCCACCGTTTTTTCCAGCTCTCCGGCAGCATAAACCAACACACCTCCGGATACCACTTTAGCAATATTGTAAAAGGCTCCCTGCCACCCAACATATTTTGCCTGGAGCTTAGGAGAAAGCTCATTCAGGTAAACACCATCCGCCGCTGTATCATGAGTAGAAGCACTAATAGCGATAATAGCCAGAATGGCAATGGAAACACTAAAATAATTGTCCAGTTGCAAGCTCAGTCCTACCATACCAAATAAAACACCGGTAAAAATCTGCGTAGTATAAACAAAGAACTTTTTCGTTTTGAACATCTCCAGAAATGGCCCCCACAGTGGCTTTAAAGTCCAGGGTAACATAACAAGAGAAGTCCAAAAAGCAATTTTCGAATCCGATATGCCCATGTTTTTATACATGATTGAGCTGGCGGCAGCCAACGCAACAAAAGGTAATCCCATTGCAAACCATGTGGTAGGTATCCATGAAATAGGGTGTCGGTTATTAGTTTGTTTTTTTAGCACGCAGCATTATATTTTGAAAAGGTCCATTAGCGAACCAAGTTAATTAAAAAATTTAAAAACTATTCCTTAGGGGAAAATTTATTTTATTAAGTTGCAGACAATAGTTTATATGAAGAACATACTAATGCTTATTGTAGTACTACTGGTTGGAAAGGCAGGCTTCCCGCAAAAGCTCACAGATAAAGTAGATGTCTTTTTAGGAACCGGTGGACATGGCCATACCTATCCGGGGGCGACCGTGCCCTTTGGAATGGTGCAGTTAAGTCCGGACAATGGCAAGGACGGTTGGGATTGGAGCAGCGGTTATCATTACAGCAGCGATACTATTGCCGGTTTTTCCCATACTCATTTAAGCGGAACAGGTATCGGTGATTGGTGCGACATTTCAGTCATGCCTTTCCTGGATTCCACTGCAAAAAATGTCAAGACAAGTTTTTCGCATCAAAACGAAAGCGGCCGGCCTGGCTATTATAAAGTAAAACTGGATAACGATATTTTATGTGAGATGACCACAACAGAAAGAGTAGGCTATCACAGGTACACATTTCCGAACAATGATGGGTGGCTGCAGTTTGATATGGGCTTTGCTATCAACTGGGATAAACCAACGGATGGCTATCTGCTTCTTGTTAACGATAGTACTTTAATTGGTTATCGCTATTCTACAGGTTGGGCTAAAAACCAACGGGTGTTTTTTGCTGCAAGGTTTCTTCATCCGACGGTAACGAAAATGGATAAATCGGGGGGGCCTGGCGCTAAAGCGTCATTGCATTTTGTTACTGGTGGAAAGCCTTTGTTAGTTAGGGTAGCATTAAGCAGTTTAGGTATGCTGGAGGCTTTAGAAACTTTGAATGAAACACGTTCGCAAGGCTTTGAACAAACGGTGGCTAACGCCGATGCATTGTGGGAAAAAGAACTAAGCAAGATAAAAATCAAAGCATCAAAAGAATTTGAAACCAAATTTTATACAGCGCTTTATCGTACTTGTTTAGCACCTGTTGTTTACTCCGATGCAAGTCATGAATATCGAAATCAGGACAACACCGTACATAAAAGCAAAGGGAAAAAATACACTGTATTTTCCTTGTGGGATACCTTTCGTGCATTGCATCCATTGTTTACAATAACGCAGCCCGAACGTTTACCTGATATGCTTAACAGCTTTCTTTCTTTTTATGATGATAACGGCCTGCTGCCCGTTTGGGATTTGAGCACCTGGGAAACAAATACAATGACGGGTTATCATGCCATACCCGTTTTAGCCGATGCAATTTTAAAAGGTGTAAAAGGATTTGATGTAGAGAAGTCGTATGCTGCCATGTTGAAAAGTGCTAATCAAAAACAGCGCGGCACACCCGATTATATCCGCTTTGGTTACCTGCCACAAGACAAGCACGGCTGGAGTGTTACCATTACATTGGAATATGCTTTTGATGATTGGTGCATTGCGCAGGTAGCAAAAAAGTTGGGAAAGATGGCGGATTATAAAACCTACCTGAAGCGAAGCCAGAGTTATCAAAAATTGTTTGATCCAGCCACGGGTTTTATGCGGGCAAAGGATAGCGCCGGCAAATTTGTAGAGCCCTTCGATCCTCTTCTTTCAGAACATGGCTTCGAAGGACAATATATTGAAGGCACCGCCTGGCAACATAGTTTTTTTGTTCCGCATGATGTGAATGATTTAGCCAGATTATACGGGGGAAAAGAAAAATTAGTTGCTAAACTGGACACCTTGTTCTCCATGACTTCCGAATTACATGGGGAGAACGTGTCGGCTGATGTAAGTGGATTGATCGGTCAGTATGCACATGGCAATGAGCCAAGTCACCATATCATCTACATGTACACGACCTTAGGTCATCCGGAAAAAGCGGCAGAGAAAATTAAGGTGGTGGTGGACAGCATGTATAAATCCGGACCTGATGGTTTAGCAGGCAATGACGATTGCGGGCAGATGAGTGCCTGGTTAGTTTGGACAGCACTTGGCATGTACCCGATGAATCCTGCTTCCGGCCAGTATGTTTTTGGATATCCGTTGGTAGATGAAGCAACAGTTCAATTGCCGCAAAACAAAAAGCTATTCATCAAAATAAAAAGGTTGAATCAAAAAAGCCGAAGTGGGATCAAGGCAATCAAATTGAATAACAAACTTATACCGGTAGCAAGTTTCAGTCACCAGCAATTGCTAAACGGCGGAACGTTGGAGATGGAATTATATCACTAACCCGGGTCTTATTATTTTTTTGAAGCGGCTACCTTTTCTAAAGCCAATTCCGGTTCATTGGTCGTGATAAAATCAATTCCTTCTTTTAAGAAATGATCCATCAAAGCGGCATCGTTCACCGTCCAGACATTGGTGGTCAATCCAAGCTTTTTTGCCTGGGAGATCCATTCTTTATTTTTTTGCAGGTTGGCAGAATTGTAGTCAAGGCCATACATTCTATCTGCGGCCAGTCTTTCCGGCGTTACATCACCTTTCAAATAAGCACATTTGGCAAACGGATCGATCTTTAGTATTTCCCGGAGAATAGCATAATCAAAACTGATATAGATCATCCAGGCTTCGGCATTTGCTTTACGAACTTCTTCCATTACTTTCCGGGTAAGTGCCAGGGACCTTTCCTTGCTGATAACAGAGGGTTTCAGTTCCAATACCAGCTTAGTGGTATGTTGCTTCATTCCTCTTTTTAAATAGTCGGTAAGCAAAGGCAAAGGTTCGCCATTAGATAAGGTGACTTTCCGCAGATCAGCAGCATTGGTCTTTTCGATAAACACATCACCTTTATTAGCATCATGATGAATAAAGACAACGCTATCTGCTGATAGGTGTACATCAAATTCACTGCCTTCGCA
>JAQBNG010000153.1 GCA_028288675.1 Flavisolibacter sp.
GACCCTAGAAGCGATTGCAATGGGATGGCTTTAGGTTTTGAAAGTGATAGCGCCCTGGCGATGTTGATGGCTAAACACATTGACAACAGCGGCGGTTTAGTGGCAGGGAATAAGCTTTCTAAAACTCGTGACTCTCATTATTATCTCGATCCTAAAATTGCAGAGCAGGGAACATTGCAGGAGCGGAATTTAAAAGGGTCTGGTCTTCCCAACGGTGTAGGGATTTCTTTAGGAAGCTGGGCCAGCACTGCGGTTTGCGACCAAGAGAGTGGCTACAGCCGCAAGGCGATACGGCTTATAACAGTGGAATTTCCGGGGTATAAAAAAGCCTCAGAATACAATACAAAAGAAGAGCAGAGATGGTGCGCAAAGCAAGTGGCTGCGTATGCTTCGTCTGTTTACAACTATTTTATACAGCCGTTTTTTGTAGAAGAAATATCTGCGATTGAAAATAGGTTGGCAATAAAATAAACGTTAGCGGTTAGCTGGATTTTTCCAGCCTTTACTTAATCGTTCAACTGATTCTGTAACCCTTGTAGCTCTCGTTTCTTCCCGTTTTGCAGTGACGATCCACTCTACATATTCTTTTTTATTACTGAAGGAAAGTGAGTTAAAAAATTCAAGCTGTTTTGTATTTTTATCCAGTGCTTTTGATAACCCATCGGGCAGATAAATTGTTTTTTTTACCGCATCAATGTACTTGAAAATCTCTCTTTCTTTAGGTTGCGCTTCTTTCTTTTTATCGGCGTCAGTTTTTAACCGCATTCCAAAGGACGACCAGGTGTCATTGAATGAAATGAGGCTTATCCATTGCAGATGGTTGTGTTGCAGCAAGCTTTCCCAGCCCTGATCTCTCGTTAAATCGGTTTGAATTCTTGAGCTGCCTTTTGGGTAGTATATCCAGCAAACAACTGCACCAGTTAATAAGTCAATTACCTTACTTACTTCTGCCTCCATCTGTGCTTTGTCACTTACGAACCAATGAATTTGATGGTAGTTTTTTACAGAAGATGAAATCTTCACACCCCCAGGTAAGTCACCTAAGTCTTTTTTAAATTCACTGGGTGCATTGATGGTGAGAAGGGTATAATTTTCTTTAATTTTTAATTTTTGAATATTGGTGGAAGGCATAAGCAATTGTTTTAGACTCAAATTCGGTTATTTTATTTCGAACTAAGAAGACGACTCCATTTCTACTGCCCATTTATCTCTGTCATCAGGACTTAACTTCCATGGCGCAAAATTGTTTTCAACATTACCGTACATTCCATTCCATTCAGTTGGCTGGTTGCTTTCTTCCAATGCTAAATAACGTTTCAATTGATTTATGATATGCAGCGGGTCTATTAAAACGGGACAAGCCTGAACGCAGGCCTGGCAAGAGGTACAGGCGAACAATTCTTCTGTAGTTATGTAATCATGCAATAACGATTTACCATCATCCTGGTAGGTTCCGTTCTTATCACGGTTTGCACCAACAGTTTCCATGCGGTCGCGGGTATCCATCATAATTTTTCGTGGGGATAGCAGCTTGCCCGTTTGGCTGGCCGGGCATTGCTGGGTACAACGACCGCACTCCGTGCAGGTATAAGCATCCATCAAATTTTTCCAGGTTAGGTCCATCACATCCTTTGCACCAAAGCGTTTGTGTTCTTCGGTTGCCGCATCTGCCGGAATGGTTTCGGGCTGCATCGCATACAAAACCTCTTTCTGCACTTCAGGCATGTTAACCATTTTTCCCTGTGGCTTTAACCGTGCATAATAAGTATTGGGAAAGGCAAGAATAATATGTAAATGCTTGGAGTAGGGCAGGTAATTAAGAAAAATAAAGATGCCTGCAATGTGCAGCCACCAAGCCGTTCTTTCAACGCCTGCTAAAGTTGATGCGTTAAAATTTTGAAATACAGGAGTGATGATCCCTGACACAAAAAAGTTTGTCTTTACATCTGCATAATGTCCGTATTCTTTTAACTGCAAGGCTTTATCCGATGCGTTCATTATTAAGAAAAGCGACATCAGTACAATCTCAAAAATTAAAATATAGGTCGCATCATTTCGCGGCCATCCATCCAGTTCCTTCATATTCAAACGTGGAACTCTTGTGACATTTCTTCTAATTAAAAAAATGATAACAGATACCAGCACTAAAAAAGCCAGCACCTCAAAAACATTGATAACAAATGAATAAAACCCTCCTAATACCGGTGCAAACAGGCGGTGCGTACCAAATATGCCATCTAAAATAATTTCAAGTATCTCAACATTAATTATAATAAAACCGGCATAAACCGCGAAGTGCAATAGCGCAACAAGCGGTTTGTCAAACATGCGTTTTTGCCCAAAGGCAATCAGCAACAGGTTGCGCCAGCGATCGGGGTGGGGCTCAAAGTTTTCGTCTCTTCCCAGGTTGATGTTCTTTTTAATAAAGGATGCTTTCTTTACAAAAATGAAAATAGCCGCCGCTGCCAATAGGATAAATAAAATTTGCTGTACCAGGTGCATGATGTTATTTTAAGCCTTGTAAAAATAAGCCATGAACCAACTTGAAACAAAGACGCAGATTTTAGATAAAGAATCGGTTGCCCGCAAGATTGTGCGCATGGCGCTCGAGGTAGCAGAACAAAACATCAGTGAGCAGACTTTAGTTATTGCAGGCATTGCAGGTAATGGGGAAGTGGTTGCGAACTGCATTGCTGAAGAACTAAAAAAGCTCACTACCATCTTAACAGAAGTTGTAACAATTTCACTAAATAAAAAAGAGCCTGATGAAGTTACTATCTCACCAAACGTTTTATTGAATGACAAGGCGGTATTGATCGTTGATGATGTGGCGAACACAGGATGTACCATGTTCTATGCTTTAAAACCTTTTTTATCGGCCAGGCCCAAGCGGTTGCAGACAGCGGTTCTGGTGGAGCGCAGCCATAAGCAATTTCCAATACAGACCGATTATACAGGCTTGTCGATAGCGACGACCTTGCAGGAACATATAGCCGTTGAGACTGAGGGTGGTGAAATAACAGGAGCGTGGCTGTATTAGGAGGAGACGGGAGAACAACTGAATATAGAACAGATGAACAAGGAACAGATAAATGAAGAAGTGAATACAAAACAGTCGGAAACATTCAATTGAAAAATAAAAAGTATCATCAAAATGCAAGAGCCTCACGCTGTTGACAGCATTCCCCTCAACAGCCTCAACCGGCTTCGCCACCTTCTACCAAGGGAAGGGAAATGGAAACATATCTAATTTAGACAAGGGTTGGAGGTAAGGTCTTTTGCGTAAGGGATAGAAGCGGAAATCCTTTTTGGCCTCCCAAAAAGATTGTAGCGGATAGCCCGGCCCGCATCGGGGTACGCCACAAAAAAAAGAATCAAAATCGTTTGCAGCTTGTTAGTAAGCCAGCGCTTTCAATTTAAAACTTCCATTAGAAAACTCCAGCGCAGGCGCAGGAAACTTCAACACATTCAACGCGGAAAAAACCGATTGTAAAACTTTATTCTTTGTTTTAATTTTTGTAAAATCAACATCAGGAGCCATGTAAAACTGGCGGTAACGCTTTATATCTCTTCTGTCAAATGCCAACGAACCGTCTTCGTTATATGCAAGGTTTTGGTAGCCGCCAAACATACCTTCCGAACCATATCCGAACGAAATATTCAGCCATGATGGAAGCCCTGTTTGCGGAAAGAAGGATTTAATGTTTGCACTCAGCCAATAAGTTTGTGCATTGTAATCTTTCAGCAATCTTCCCTGGAAAGAGCTACCGTATAACGCATCAGCCCGCCTTTTTAAAATAGGATCGTTATACTTTTTATGAGATGATGAAAACTTAAACCCAATCTTTTGGTCTTTCCAAAGCCCTTCTTGTCCGGCATACAGTGCGGCTCCAAAAAAATTGGAACCCACATCTGCCCAACTCCATCCCCATTGCGAAGAATGGCCATCCAGGTATTCAATGGAAAGCATATACAGCAAGCTGCTTCCCGTACCATATAAAACGGCTTTATTATCATCAATGCCAGCCCACCGCCACATATTTGTAGTTAGGCGGCTTGTATGGTAAGTAGTCCAGGCATGGCCCGCTTTATCCATCTGGTTCCATTCACCCGCATCGTTAAACGTATGAAATGAAGTGCGGGGATAATCCTTATACCAGGCCTGGCTTAAAAAAAGAAACGAGCCTCCGTAGCCCGCTGCTGTCAATCCACCTATAAGCCATTGCCGTTTTTTGTAATCAACACTTCTGCCGTTCGCTTCATAAATGCCTTTTGCAGTGTCCTGTCCCAGTGCAGAAAATGAACAAAGAATAAAAATATATAGCGGCCATTTCTTCACCGTCCAAATGTACGGACACTTATCTTCGTATGGATTGATAAAGGCCGAGCCTTATATTCCAAATACCAAATCTTAAACATCGATTATGGACGCAATTATTGAGCAAAAAATTAATAGCTGGTTGAATGGTGCTTATGATGAAGAAACAAAAAACAAGATCAAAGAATTACAACAATCTGCTCCCGAAGAAGTAGCTGATGCCTTTTACCGCAACCTTGAATTCGGTACCGGCGGGCTTCGCGGCATAATGGGAATAGGTACCAACCGAATGAACAAATACACGGTAGGAATAGCCACGCAGGGTTATGCAAATTATCTAAAACAAAGCTTTCCATCAGAAGAGATAAGGGTTGCCATTGCGCATGACAGCCGTAATAACAGCCGGTTTTTTGCTGAAACCGTAGCGAATGTTTTTGGCGCCAATGGTATAAAAGTTTTTCTGTTTGAAGCCCTGCGCCCGACGCCGGAACTTTCATTTACTATTCGTCAATTAGGTTGTAAAGGAGGGGTAGTTTGTACTGCCTCGCACAACCCTAAAGAATACAATGGCTATAAGGCCTATTGGGATGATGGCGGCCAATTAGTACCGCCACATGATAAAGCTGTGATTGCCGAAGTAGAAAAAATAGCAGATGTAGCCGATGTTAAGTGGACCGGAGGCGAAGAAAATATAACCATCGTTGGCGCGGCAATGGATGAAGCCTACATAAAAATGGCAAAGGGGTTATCGGTGTACCCGGAAGTGATTCAACAGCAAAAAGATCTGAAAATCGTTTATACACCCATACATGGAACGGGCATCACTTTAGTGCCGCAGGTACTGAAAGAATATGGTTTTGAAAATGTAACTATCGTAGAGGAACAGGCTACACCTGATGGCAATTTTCCGACAGTGGTTTATCCTAACCCGGAAGAGAAAGAAGCGATGTCGTTGGGATTGAAAAAGGCAGCAGAGATAGATGCGGATATTTTATGCGCCACAGATCCCGATGCCGATAGGGTAGGCATTGGTGTAAAAAATATAAAAGGTGAATGGGTGCTGATGAATGGCAATCAAACTGCGGTACTTGCCTTTAATTATATGATTGAAAGCCGCAAAGAAAAAGGCTTACAGCAGCCGAACGATATGGTGGTGAAAACAATTGTTACCACAAACATGATTGATGTGATAGCAGGAAAAAGCGGTGTAAAATGCTACAACGTACTCACCGGTTTTAAATGGATTGCTGAGTTGATAAAAGAAAAAGAAGCTAATGAAAATTACGTGGTAGGCGGCGAAGAAAGTTATGGGTTGATGATTGGTTCACAACTAAGAGATAAAGACGCTGTATCGGCAGTAGCTATTTTATGCGAAATGGCGGCTTATGAAAAAAGTAAAGGAAGAAGCCTATACCAAAAAATGCTGGACCTGTATGTGCAGTTTGGTTACTACCAGGAGGATTTGATTTCTATCACAAAAAAAGGCCGTAACGGCCAGCAGGAGATTGCGGAAATGATGGAAGGTTTTAGAGCAGCTCCACCTAAAGAATTAGCAGGTAGTAAAGTAGTGCAGTTACTGGATTATGAACTTCAGCTCAAAACTGATCTTACAAGCGGAAACACCGAAACCATCACACTTCCAAAATCAAATGTGCTGCAATTTATTACCGAAGATGGCAGTAAAATAAGTGCCCGCCCATCGGGTACAGAACCGAAGATCAAATTTTATTTTAGCGTGAATACGGCGCTTCCTTCAATTGATAAATTTGAGGAAACACAGCAAAAAGCCAAGGATAAGATTAAGGCTATAATTGGTGAGATGAAGCTAGGATGAGACAGATATTTTATCCTAATCTAAAATCAATTTTACTAGTCGTGATTAAAACTAAAAAGTGCTCTTCCGGAGCACTTTCTTCGTTAGGCGGATGGACTTAATTATTTAGGCAGTTGGTTTTGGTTTAGATTGATAGCACAAAGAAAGGGGGCCGCTTTACTACTTCTTTAACTTATCGGCCAATGCTTAACTTTTAACGATGGTGGTGCAAAAAACTTTCGCCAATTTAAAATTTAGGAATGAGTTTAGGAACTGTTTTTTGATAGGCTTTGTACTGTTCCTTAAATTCCAATACAAGTTTTTTTTCTTCGAGTTTAATACCTATTAAAGTGTATATAGTTATAACTGAATTAGAGATCAAAAGACTCAGGGTTGGAAACACAATAAATAACCCCCAGATAAAGAGAAAGGTGCCCAGGTACAAAGGATGCCTTACATAACGGTGAATACCTGAGATGTGCAGTTCCGAATAATTTTCTTCCTGAACAAGGCTACGCAGGCCACTCAGTCCCATAAAATATTTTTTAATACAGATCAGCATTATTGTTAGTCCGGCAGCAGTCACGATAACCCCGGCAATATTTGTAAAAAGAAAAGGCTTAAATATATCTGCCGAACGAATAGACGCCTGAAACCATACCACCAAAACAAACCCTGCAAAAGCAAAAATGGTGTAAGCCAGCCGGTAATGTTTAAAGTAAGTGCCGAGTTTTTTTTTGAAAAATTTTTTTATGGTTAAGCTGGCCAATACGCTATGCAATACAACATATACCGCCCAAAAAGCAGCTACCAAAACATGATTGCTCAACATGCTTAAAAATACTATTTGCCTGCCGTAGTACAGGTAAATTATATTTGCCGCATGAGAGCAACAGAGGACGGCTACCGTCATAAAGGACTGCGACGGAAATTGGTAGAAACCGTAAGAGGTAAAGGCATCACCGACGAAAAAGTTTTAGCCGCCATTGAGAACATTCCCCGCCATTTTTTTTTAGATTCCGCTTTTGATGAAGTGGCTTATGAAGACAAGGCTTTTCCCATTGCCGAAAAGCAAACTATATCTCAACCTTACACAGTTGCCTATCAAACACAGTTACTGGAAGTAAAGCCGCACCAGAAAGTATTGGAGATTGGTACAGGCAGTTGCTACCAGGCCGCGGTTTTAGCCGAACTGGGCGCCAAGGTTTTTACTATTGAGCGGCAAAAGAAATTGTTCGATACCAACAAAACATTTCAGTGGATCAAAAAATACCCTTCCATTAAATTTTTCTATGGCGATGGCTTTGAAGGTCTGCCTACGTATGCGCCTTTTGATAAGGTAATTATTACGGCTGCGGCACCATTCGTTCCGGAAAAACTAATTGACCAAATGAAAGTAGGTGGAATGATGGTGATTCCTTTTGGCAGCGGCGATGTGCAGGTAATGAAACGGTTGATTAAGCAGCAGGACGGATCTGTGAAAGAAGAGGTGTTTGATAATTTTAGTTTTGTTCCGATGCTCCAGGGAAAAAACGATTAAGGTTAAATTACAGGATGCTTATGCCTGTAAAATTTGGCATGTCTCCTTACTGACTTCCCCTAGGTAATCGCATTCAGCGAAAACAAAATTGTTGTCAGAAATAAAACAAGTATCCCGCCGATAAAAAGATAATCCGCTACCTCTTCGTACCTCCCGCTTTTTATGGTGCCGCGGATAGATAAAAAGGAGAGAAGGCAACTAGACATAAAAAGAATAGTGGCTGCCAGCGTTAATTCATCAATGATAGTTTTATGGGCAACCTGTAAAAGCTTTAATGAAGTAAGAACAACAAAGCACAAACCCAACAGGTTAGAGGAAGCATTTAATATATGAGGCGATTTATTATTCTCCATGCTGCCGGGTTTATGATTTCAAAAATTTTTACTCGAGGTTAAATTCTATCCCTTGAGCCAACGGTAGCTTCGTACTATAATTAATTGTATTCGTTTGACGGCGCATGTAAATCCGCCACGCATCCGAACCGCTTTCCCGTCCGCCGCCGGTTTCTTTTTCACCACCGAAAGCACCGCCAATTTCTGCACCCGACGTACCAATGTTTACGTTGGCAATGCCGCAATCGCTTCCTGCCGTTGAGAGAAAAGTTTCTGCTTCACGAAGATTCAACGTCATGATGGAAGATGATAAACCTTGCGGCACACCATTCTGAATCGCAATAGCTTCATCTAATGTTTTGTATTTCATCAGGTATAAAATAGGAGCGAACGTTTCATGTTGCACGACGCTAAAATGCGGTTCCACTTCTGCAATTGCCGGCCGAACATAACAACCACTTTCAAAACCATCACCGGTTAGCGCTTCGCCTTCAACAATAAAATTCCCACCTTCGGCCTTACATCTTTCAATAGCTGCAGTATACATCTCTACTGCGCTTTTATCTATCAATGGCCCAACATGAATTTTTTCATCCAACGGATCTCCTATTCTTAATTGCGCATAGGCGTTTACTAATTTATCCCTGAAAGTATCATACACATCTTCATGAATGATCAACCGGCGTGTAGTAGTGCAACGTTGCCCGGCTGTACCTACAGCACCAAACACACAACCAATTAACGAAGTTTCCAAATCTGCATCTTTAGAAATAATGATGGCGTTGTTACCACCTAACTCCAAAAGAGATTTTCCTAATCGTGCACCCACTGCGGCACCAACTGCTTTGCCCATTCGGGTAGAACCGGTTGCCGATACTATTGGAATGCGCACATCTGCCGCTAGCTTTTCACCAATTTCCCGCTCGCCAACCACCAGGCTGCAAACGCCTTCAGGAACATCGTTTGCTGCAAAAACGTCGGCAATTATTTTCTGGCAGGCAACTGCACAAAGTGGTGTTTTCTCCGATGGCTTCCATACACACACATCGCCGCAAACCAATGCCAGGGCAGTATTCCAACTCCACACTGCTACCGGGAAATTAAAAGCGGAAATAATGCCTACAATTCCCAGCGGATGCCACTGCTCATACATGCGGTGGCCGGGACGTTCACTGTGCATAGTTAAGCCATGCAATTGCCGGGAAAGGCCAACAGCAAAATCACAGATGTCGATCATTTCCTGCACTTCGCCATAACCTTCCTGCAAGCTTTTACCCATTTCATAAGAAACCAATTTACCTAAAGGCTCTTTGTATTTACGCAAAGCTTCTCCAAACTGGCGCACTACTTCCCCGCGTTTTGGCGAAGGCCATAAGCGCCATTCTATAAAAGATTTCGATGCAACGGCGATCACTTGTTCATACGCTTCGTCATCAGCACACACAACATCAGCAATCTTTTTTCCATCAACAGGAGAGAAGGAGGTAATTGTTTTTCCTTTACTATTGATCCAGTCTTTACCAGTTGATGCGCCACCATTTATTTCTTCTATGCCTAACTGCTTTAGAATATCCTGCATGAGTAAATTATTTTGATAAAGATATTTTGATTCCGCCCATCAGCCATCTTCCGGGCATTTGTGCGCCTAACAAATCAGTAAAGTTTTTGCCACCGATATTATCAACTTCAACAAAGGCTGTCAGGTCTTTCCAAACGGTAACATCAGCTTTTACATTCACTACAATGTAATCGGTAGAAACTTTTGCAACAAGCGGTGAAGCCACTGCTTGTGATTGCCTTTTTTTATAAACACCATTAGCGGATACCGCAAACTTTTTATGAGTGTATTGCACGTTGAAGTTGGTTAAGAACTTTGCATGTGATGAAATATAAAAAGAAGGAAGCGTATCGCTGCTTTTGCTATCTAACCATACTACCCCAACAGTTGCCCATAAACTGCTGCCATTGCTAAGCTGTTTCGAAAATTGAATGTCTGTTTCAAAACCGGTGGTCGTTACTTCTGCAATGTTTTTTGCCAGTGCGTACGTGCCTGTTGGCAAGAGGTTTATTTTGCGTGGTACCTGGCTGTAAGGTGTAACTACATAATCAATTAATTTTTTATGGTAGCGTTGAAAGAAAGAGCCGGATAATTTTAAGTTGCCTGTTACAAAATAATCAGCGCCGCCTTCGTAACTGAACGAACGTTCGGTTTCCAAATCAGGATTGCCTAAGCGTTGTCCGCTGGCTACAATCACTTTATTATAATTGTTGTACCGTTCGGTAAAATCAGCATCTCTTACAGTTTTACCGGCGCTGCTACGCAATTGTAATTTTCCACTGCGATAAGAAAGATTGATCTGTGGAACTACTTCAACCTTGCTTATTTCATTATACTCCAGCCGCAAAGCAGGTGCAATAAAAAACTGCGATCCTAACTGCTGGTTTACTACAACAAAGGCCGCCACATTGTTTAACGAATGATCGCCACGGTCGTTTGATGATATTCTTTTATTGATAAATTGTCCACCAAATGTAAGTGCTGTTGTTTTAGTTGGCTGCCATTCATCGCTTATCAATGCCTGCCACAACCTGCTTTTACTTTGGTTTGTAGGCGTTCTGGGGTTGAAGGAAAAACTATCAGTCAAATTTTTATAGCCAACCTGTAGGCGTAAAGTATTGTTAGCTACACTGCGGGTCACTTGCAACTGGTTCCAAAAGCTGGTGACTGTTTCCTGCGCAGTATCAGAGACAAAAGACGTATAAAAATTTTGAGCTGCGAACTTGCGCTTATCATAAGAACCGCGTAGCGCTACCTGCCATTTATCGTTAAAAAAATGACTGACAGATGCACTGATGTTTTCAGATTCTACAAAGCCTTTTATCCCTCGTTGCGGTTGTCCTTTTGTATGTAACGATTGTCCTCCTGCGCTCCATGCCGTCTGTCCATTATTTTTAAATATTCCGGCGTCGGCAATAAAAGTGTTGTATTCACCGGCTGTTATTCTTGCTAATACATCTGTTTTTTCCGTGTCTTTTTTAGCAGCAAATGTTCTGGTGATGATATTAATAACACCACCCACAGCGTCAGATCCATACAGCGCAGATGATGCGCCTTTTAAAATTTCAATGCGGTCAATCTCAGTTGGCGCAATAGGAATATAAGAGCTAAAATGGCCGGTGTTGGGATCGTTCACTCTCACTCCATCTATAATAACCAACACTTGCTGAAACGTTCCGCCGCGAATGACAATATCGCTTTGCGCTCCTAATGCGCCACGGGATTGCACTTCTACTCCCGGCACATACCGCAATAATTCGTCAATAGTGTGAACAGGTAATTGTGCAAAACGTTCGCCTTTCATAACGATCAAATTTCGACCTGTTTGCGAAGTTTTTGCGGGGTTTAAAGAAGCTGTTATGGTTACGGGGTCAAGATCGGCTTCCTGTGCTGAAACCGTTTGAAGTAAAGTAGAAAAGATCAACAAAATGAGTAACCATCTTTTTCTCATAGCCACGAAATTGGCGGCAAAAATAAGAGGAAAGAAGTTTGGAGCTTTGGGTTTGGGAGTTTAGGTTGTTTAGGTCAATCACCCAAATTTGTTACAATCAGTACTAACGCAGATGGTTTTCTATGTTTTTTCAATAAATGGTTAGCGGCTATGTATGAAAGCTGCTCTTTGGAATAAGATGAGACATTGATTTTAAAGAAGTCAAACAAAAAAGAAAGAATTCCCGCTTAACATGAAAACCCAAATTCCAAACCCCTAAAGGTTAATATGACTCCGACTCATTCGGAAAATCGTTGCTTCGTACATCAGCAATATACTTTTGAACGGCCCCGGTGATTTGTTCATGCATGTTGAGGTATTGGCGAAGAAAGCGAGGCTTAAATTCGGTAGTGATTCCAAGCATATCGTGCATTACTAAAACCTGTCCATCGCAATAACTACCTGCACCTATGCCAATGGTAGGAATTTGCAGGGAAGCTGAAACTTCTTTTGCTAATGAGGCGGGAATTTTTTCCAGCACCACCGCAAAGCAACCGGCATCCTGTAAAAGTCTTGCATCCGCCTTAAGCTTGGTTGCTTCTGCCTCTTCTTTTGCACGAACCGTGTAGGTTCCGAATTTATAAATGCTTTGTGGTGTTAAACCCAAATGCGCCATCACCGGGATGCCAGCGCTGATAATTCTTTTTACAGAGTCCAGCACTTCTTCGCCACCTTCCAGTTTGATGGCATGTGCGCCGGTCTCTTTCATTATACGGACAGCCGAAGCAAGTGCGATATCGGAGTTAGATTGATACGATCCAAAGGGCATATCTACCACCACCAAACAACGCTTAGCACCCCGAATAACCGATGAAGCATGGTAGATCATTTGATCAAGTGTTATTGGCAGTGTGGTTTCATGTCCGGCCATAACATTGGATGCAGAATCCCCAACAAGAATTACATCAATACCGGCAGCATCAAAAATAGAAGCGAAGGAAAAATCATAAGCTGTTATCATGGAAATTTTCTTTCCGGATGCTTTCATTTTTTGCAAGGTATGGGTGGTGATACGTTTTACTTCCGGGGCATTGGCGCTCATGTAATGATTTTGGTCAAAGATAGAGGTAGTTTTCACCGGAGAGAAAAGGAGCGGCGGGAGGAGTTTTACGCAAAGGCGCAAAGAAGCAAAAGGGCAAAGGCATCTTAAAGATGGGAGAGTTTTTGAACCGCACAAGCACGGCATACACAAAGAGTCTATCTCCGTGCAACGCTGTGACTTAGTGCCTCTGTGGTTTATTTGCCGACCAGCGATAAGAACCTTGAAGAGTGCGACGCAACAGAAGCTAAATAGTAGAACTAAAGCAGGGTACATAAAAATCATTTTTCCCCTACTTTTTCTGTGGATCAGGATGGCACAATATTGTTTACATACTTCAGAAAATAAACCATGGAAAATAAAGAAGACAATCAACCAGGAAAAGCTACCGTTGGCTACTCAGGCCCGGAACATGGAATGCAGGGCGTTGACCAGCCACCCGGCAAAGAAACACCTTCCAGTACCGAGAATATTATAAGGGAAGCGCAAAAAGGGAAAAACAAAGTTGATGGTGATCTATCAAAAGAAAGTGACCAGCCTATGGACCCATTATAAGCAATTATTTAAACGATGAGAAAAAGCGCCGGCATTCTTTTATACAAAAAAGAAAAGGATATTTTATTGTTCTTTTTAGTACACCCCGGTGGACCTTTTTGGAAAGATAAAGATGTCGGAAGCTGGACGATTCCAAAGGGAGAATTTACAGATGAAGAAGACGCACTGACAGCAGCTAAGCGGGAATTTTTTGAAGAAACCGGTCAGGAGATCAATGGGAATTTTTATGAACTAAAACCAGTAAAGCAAAAAGCTGGAAAGATGGTTTACTCCTGGGCGGTGGAAGGAAATATTGACGCTGATAATATTGTATCGAACAGCTTTAAAATGGAATGGCCTTACAAATCAGGCAAATGGATCTCGGTACCCGAAGTAGATAAAGGCGAATGGTTTACTGTTAATGACGCCCGACAAAAAATAAACCCGGCACAAATAGCTTTAATAGATGAATTAGTAATGTGGCAAAATGAAAAGGCCTTATGATATTCCCGACATGCTGGCGCGGATTGAAAAAGCAGTAGTGTCTTTTCCAAAAGCGGCTATGTTTGAACTGTACGAACGAGGCTATACATCCCTATTTGAACAATTGATCTCCTGCCTTATTTCCATCAGAACACTTGATGAGACAACTATACCTATTTCTGAAAAACTGTTTGCAAAAGCACGAACGGCTAAAGAACTGCTCCGCCTTACCCCACAAGAGTTAGAAGGGATCTTATACGGCACTCAATATCCCGGACAAAAAGCTTACACAATGTTGGGCATTGCTAAGATAGCTGTTGAAGATTATGGCGGAGAATTGCCTGTTGATTATGAAAAGCTGATTGCTTTAAAAGGTGTTGGCCCCAAATGCGCAAAGCTCTCCCTTGGCGTGGCCACTGGATATGAAGGTATTAGTGTGGATGTGCATGTTCACAGGGTAGTAAACCGCTGGGGAATTATTGAAACTAAAACGCCGGAGAAAACAATGGTTGCTTTAGAAGATATGATGCCAAAGAAAAAGTGGATAGATACCAACCGCCTGCTGATGCCTTTTGGCAAACATATCTGCAACTTACATCTTCCCCAATGTTCCACTTGTCCCGTGCTGGAGTATTGCCGTCAGGTAGGAGTTACTAAGCACCGTTGATAGTTAGTCATCAGCCGAAATTTATTTTTCCTTTTCTTTTCAAATCTTCATATTTGCGACCTAATAATTAAAAATGAAAAACTGCCTTTTTTTAATCTTCACCCTTTATCTTTTTAGCTGTACAAGTTCAACCGGAAGCGAAACAAAAACAAGCACAACGCCAGATCCAAAAACCGATACGGCTGTAGCCGGTGGTAAAACAACCGGGGCTAAAGTAATGGCTGATGCCGCTACAATTATTTCCCGTCCGCAAGTACCAATTCTTTGCTACCACCATATCCGCAATATTCAAATGCCTGGCAGGTCGGACAGAGGCTATGAAGTAACAATCGCTCAATTTAAGGCGCAGATGAAGGCCCTTGCTGACAGCGGTTATCACACTGTATTGCCAGACCAGCTTTATCAATATTTGGTCTATGGAACTCCACTGCCATCGAAGCCAGTAATGCTGACATATGACGATACAGACGAAGAGCAGTTCAGCATTGCGAAACCTGAAATGGATAAGTATGGTTTTAAAGGCGTCTATTTTTTAATGACCATCTCTATTGGCCGTAAAAATTATATGACGAAAGAACAGATAAAGCAATTGGCAGATGAGGGCCATGCGATGGTTTCGCATACATGGGACCATCACCGCGTTGATAGATACAAGCTTGAGAATACGATTGAAGAACGCGGTGTAAAGAAAGTTGTAAACGATTGGGATCAGCAGTTAGCTAAAACAAAGCAAAGCATTGAAGCTATCACTGGAAAAAAAGTAGAAGACTTTGCCTACCCGTTTGGTATATGGAGCAAAGACGGTATCCCTGAAATAAAAAAGCGGGGTTACAGAATGGCCTTTCAACTTTCAACTAAAAGAGATTCTACAGAACCCCTATATACCATACGCCGTATGATTGTTTCGCCGGAATGGTCACCTGAAGGTATGATCCGGGTAATGGGTAGCACATTTAGCCGCTTGTAAAAAGGGATACAATTTGATGTTGTATTTTGTTTATAAGCTAAGCCGGTGATTTTTAGCAATTATCGCATCAAAATCTATTCTCTGCAAGTAGTAATAAGTGAATTAGATTTTTTATACTTGGCGGACGGTGGTACAATTTAGCTGCATAGCACAGTTTATCCTGAGTGTAGCCGAAGGACACACTTTACATTTTAATCGCTATTGAGCAAAACACACAACCGCTTATTATCTTTTGCCAGGCAGGAAAATAATTTTTTAAATTCGCCATAACTGGAACAGTGTTTGAATTTATACAAGCAAATCAGAAGTTATGTTTCCAGTGTGGTTTTTTATAGTGCTGATAGTTGTCATCTGTTACCTTTTATATGTTACCCGAACAACAGAAGAAGATATTATCGTGATGAGCAAAAATAAAATCCGAAGCCTTCAATATTGGGCGAGAAATAATTCATCAGGAGCAGGTAAAACAATTGAATAAGAGTAAAAATGTTCAAAGCCGCCATCGACTTTGAACATTTTTTTCCACTTAAGCTGGTTCCTTTAATCTCTACGGTTGCCACCGCGGGTTAATGCCACAAGCAGTAAAATAAATACAGCGGCACCTACAACCCAAACCCATGGCGAAGCATACCAGTTGCTCCCACCATTTGTATTGATGTTGACATCAATCTTTTTTTCGTCTTGGGCTAGAAGTACCATGCTATACAAAGAGGCAAAAAAGGAGAAAATAATTTTTTTCATAAAGGTTTTAGTTAGTATCTAAAAATTTGTGCCACCCCGGCAGTACTATCTTTTTCCAAAGAGTAAACTGCCAATACGTATCATTGAGCTTCCTTCTTCCAATGCTATTTTATAATCGCCACTCATACCCATGGAAAGAGTTTGCAGTCTGCAGTTTGGGGTTTGAAGTTCCGCATGTTTTTCATAAAGTCTTTTCAGGTTTTTAAGTTCGCTTCTTACTAAATCTTCATTATCGCTGAATGAGGCCATACCCATCAAACCCACTATTTTTATGTTTCTTAATTCTGATAATTCGTCTTTTGATTCATTACTCGAATTCGTATTTAAAAGTTCGTCTAATTCACTTTCATTAAACCCAAATTTTGTTTCTTCCTGCGCAATATGAACCTGTAATAAAACATCAATTACCCGGTTCACCTTTTTTGCCTGTTTGTTGGTTTCTTTTAAAAGTTTATAACTGTCAATACCATGGATCAGGTGAACAAAAGAAGCAATGTATTTTACTTTGTTTGATTGCAGGTGGCCAATGAAATGCCACCGGATATCTTTTGGCAATGCCTCATATTTTGCAACCAGTTCCTGCACATAGTTTTCGCCAAAATCACGATGCCCTAAATCATATAGTTCTTTTATGGCTGCTGCCGGTTTTATTTTACTAACTGCCACCAGCGTGGCTCCTGCGGCCTGCGACTCTTTAACAATCTCGAAATAATTTGTCTGGTTAATGTGCATTATGTTCGTGTTTCCGGTAGCAGCAAATTTACTTCTACCTTTCTTTAGCCAATGCAAAACATATTAACGGAACGGATTTTAGTATTCGCGTTTGCAACTGCAATGCTCTTTTCTTCCTGCGGCAGCGTTAGCTCATTTGAATCGCCGAATAGTTTTCGAAATATGAATGGAACCTTGTTTCTACGCAATGGTAAATCGTATGATGGTAAACTGTTGATACAATCTGCAAGCTTTATTAGCAGGCCCATTAAGATTCTTACAGAGGGTGATACGAGACCCATGCAATTTAACCTTGATGAAGTGGAAGGCTATCGAATACGTAATGATCATTATGATCTTAAGGAACTGAAAGGCGGTCTTCGATTAGGGAAAGAATTGTCATTCATGAAACGATTAACAAAAGAAGGGTCACGAATTCATTTATACGAACATTTAAAGAGGGTAGCGGAAAACAGCAAAGGGTATGCTGCCATAAGTACACGGTACGAGATAGAATATTATATGCAATTGCCAAATGAAGAAGCACAAGAGGTTTACCCGCTTGGCGGCTCTAGGTTCGTTCCAAACTTTGATGAAAAGGTGAGCAGGCTTGTAGGTGATTGCCCGGAGCTTGCCAGGAAAATTGCCGCAAAAGAAAGCGGTTATTTTTATGCGCAGGTAAGCTTAATCAGGGAAAAGAAAGTTGATGTTTTAATGAATATTATAGAAGAATATAACAGGTGCAGGTAAGTTCACAGTTCAAAAGAAAAGTCTTCTTTTCTAAAGCGCTGGCTGACTTTGAACTTTTAGTTGTGAACTATTTTAAAATAGAACGGCTGATAACAATCCGCTGCACTTCGCTGGTACCTTCATAAATCTGTGTGATCTTGGCATCCCGCATTAAACGCTCTACATGGTATTCTTTTACAAAGCCGTAACCGCCATGGATCTGCACAGCTTCCACTGTTGTCCACATAGCGGTTTCTGAAGAAAACACTTTTGCCATTGAAGAACTCAGGGTGTAATCTTTGTTCAAATCTTTATCCTGCGCCGCCTTCAAACAAAGCAGCCGCGAAGCTTCGATTTTTGTAGCCATGTCGGCTAACTTAAAGGCAATGATCTGGTGGTTGGAAATCTCTGTACCAAACGCTTTTCTTTCTTTAGAATATTTGAGTGATAATTCGTATGCTCCACTGGCGATACCTAAAGCTTGTGATGCGATTCCTATCCGGCCACCGGCAAGGGTTTTCATGGCGAACGCAAAGCCAAAGCCAACTTCTCCAATACGATTTTCCTTAGGCACTTTTACATCATTCAATAAGATGGTATGTGTATCGCTTGCACGGATGCCTAATTTATTTTCTTTGCCGCTTACTACCACACCCGGCCAAGATTTCTCCACAATAAATACGCTGATTCCTCTATGGCCTTTTGACGCATCGGTTTGTGCAATTACTAAATAAACCGATGCGGTTCCGCCGTTGGTGATCCAGTTTTTTGTACCGTTTAATATGTAATGGTCGCCTGCGTCTTCAGCAGTAGTTCTTTGCGAGGTGGCATCGCTGCCGGCTTCAGGTTCGCTTAATAAAAAAGCGCCGGTATATAAAGCGCCGTCTTTTTTTCCCTGGGCCAGGGGCACCAGGTATTTTTGCTTTTGTTCTTCTGTTCCGTAAGCTTCTATGCCATAACAAACAAGGCTGTTATTTACACTCATGCATACGCTAACACTGGCGTCCACCTTACTGATTTCTTCCATTGCCAGTACGTAGCTAATGGTGTCCAACCCTGCACCGCCATAGTCAGGACTTACCATCATTCCAAGAAAACCGAGATCGGCAAGTTTTTCTAATTGCTCGCGGGGGAATTGCATTTTATCATCCCGTTCTATCACACCCGGCAGGCATTCGGTTTGTGCAAAATCACGGGCTGCCTGCTGTATCATCTGGTGTTCTTCGCTAAGTTGAAAGTTCATAAGGAGCAATAATTTGTGCGGCAAATTTAAGGGTAAAGCGAGTAAAGCAAGTAGCAAGTGGCTAATAGCTAACAACCCGTAATTACTGAAAGTATAATACATAAAAAACCTCCTGATGTTCAGGAGGCTTTTTTTATAGAAAGAGGCTACCACTTTAGTTGGCCCACTTATTACTGATCACTCATTATTCATTACTCAACCTTAGTGATTTTTATAACATTCGTTGGCAAATGCAAATGAACTGGTGTACTTCCCGTATTTACCACGATATGCCCCGGTTTTAAAAATCCGCGTTCTTTTAAAATGTCTATTTGGTTCGCCACGATCACATCCAAACTATGCTCTTCATCATAATAAAAAGCCCTTACGCCCCAGCTAAGACTTAATTGGTTTACTAAAGAGCGTTCTTTGGTAAAAATGAACAGAGGGGCTTTGGGGCGGTAACTACTTAACATAAAACCGGTATAACCGCTTTGCGTCATACCAAGTAAAGCATCCGCCTGTACATCATTGGCAAGCTTGCAGGCGTTAATACAAGTAGCATCGCTTAAAAGAGAAGGGGAATGGGGTTGAGCCGTTAGAATTTCTTCCAGGTTATAACGATATTCAGTGCGCTCCACTTCCATTATAATTTTACGCATGGTTTCTACAACCAGCTTTGGGTTTTGGCCTGTAGCGGTTTCGCCGCTCAACATTACTGCATCTGTTCCTTCCAATACAGCATTTGCAACGTCGGTGATCTCACTCCGGTTGGGCTTGTTGCGGTCAATCATGCTTTCCATCATTTGTGTTGCCACAATAACCGGTTTGGCACGATGCAAACATTTTTTTATGATGTTACGCTGGATCAATGGAATTTGTTCAATAGGCAGCTCTACGCCTAAGTCGCCGCGGGCAATCATGATGGCATCGCTTTCCACAATAATATCACGGATGTTGGTTAGGGCTTCAGGCTTTTCGATTTTGGCTATGATCTTTGCCTTGCTTTTTCTTTCCTGCAACTTATTCCGGAGAATAACAATATCCTTTACACTGCGCACAAAAGAAAGTGCTACCCAGTCAAGATTCTGGTCAATAATAAAGTCAAGGTCAACAAGGTCTTTATCAGTCAGGGCAGGTAGAGAAATTTTCGTGTCCGGAAGATTGATGCCTTTTTTAGAAGAAATTATACCACCTAAAAGCACCTCGACCTGCACATCATGATTTTTCAAAATGTCTTTTACCAACACTTCAATCTTGCCATCATCGATCATGATCTTATTTCCAACTCTTACATCTTTATGTAAGTCAGGATAAGAAACATAAATCCTTTCTTTTGTGCCTACTAATTTTTCGTTGGTAAAGGTGAGAATCTCGCCCTTTTCCACATTAATGCCGCCACCTTCCATTTCGCCTACACGAAGCTTTGGTCCCTGCAGATCGCCAAGGATTGCAATGTTGTAGGGCTCCGTTTTATTTATCTGGCGGATGTATTCAATGATCTGTAATTTATCCTCATGCGACCCATGCGAAAAATTTAAACGAAACACATTTACACCGCATTTCACTAACTCTAAAAGTTTGTCGTAAGTGTCGCAGGCAGGGCCTACGGTTGCAACAATTTTTGTACGATGATGTGTGTGCTCAATTCCTGCTGTTTTATCCATCTGACGATGAAAATATTTATCTACGTTTTTGCTCATAAGATCTTTGATACCTTAAGCATTAAAAAGAAGCAACATATTGCTGCAAAAGCTTTTTAGTTCTGAAGGATTTTTTTGTTGAGTAATGTTTTGAATGTTGAAGAGTGCGACGCAACCAAGGATGCCATTAGCAATGTTGCTGATTACATAACAATCAACTTTATTTAAAGAACTGCTTATAGTGTACAATAATCACAAACTTAAGTTTACAATCGGGAATACTGCTTTATGAGGCCAGAATTTTTACAATCTTCATCCACTCATCATTGATGGTCCCTTTCTTTTTTCCAACCCGGTCAAGCGGAATGTAGTTCATTTTATTGTTTTGAATACCCACAAAAACATTGTGCCGTCCCTCTATCAAACATTCAACCGCATGATACCCCATCCGGCTTGCAATAAGTCTGTCTAAACAGCTAGGGGAACCGCCACGTTGTATATGGCCTAAAATGGCAACACGGGTTTCAATATTTGGCAGGCGTTTTTTGATTGTTGCTGCTACTTCGTTTGCACCACCTGACTCTTCACCCTCTGCAACAATAATAAGATTCACCAATTTTCTTCTCCGCTCTTTTTCCTGGAGCGATGCAATGATACCTTCAAAATCGGTTTTTTGTTCCGGCACTAAAATGTTTTCTGCACCGGTTGCAATGCCACTGTGCAATGCTATATACCCGGCATCACGACCCATAACTTCTATAATAAATAAGCGGTCATGTGCATCTGCCGTATCGCGAATTTTATCAATGGCTTCCACTGCTGTGTTCACGGCTGTATCAAAGCCTATGGTGAAATCGGTGCCTTGTATATCTTTATCAATAGTGCCTGCTATACCAATGCAGGGAATGTCAAACTCGCTGGTAAAATCAACAGCGCCACGAAAAGAACCATCTCCGCCAATAATAACCAACCCATTAATTCCGCGGCCCTTTAAATTATCGTAAGCCTTTTGCCGGCCTTCTTTTGTCATGAACTCTTTGCATCGTGCAGTTTTTAAAATGGTGCCGCCCCGCTGAATAATATTCGCAACAGAACGGTTGTCCATACGCATAATATCATCTTCCAACAGTCCCTGGTAGCCGCGCATAATGCCAAATACTTCTAACCCGTAATAATTACCGGTACGTACAACAGCACGAATGGCAGCGTTCATACCTGGCGAATCTCCCCCGGAGGTTAATACTGCAATCCTGCTTACTTTCTTATCCATTGCTTTAAACTGATTAATCGCTTACAAAGGCCAAAAATAAGGCTTTGAAGTTTAGTGTAAGAGGTACATAGTTACCCTTATCCCAAAAAGGCACGGTTACATTCTGATTCCATAATGATGTTTGTGATTACAATTCTGTAGATTTTTATTTTGAATATTGAATCTCCATATAATATGAAAAGTTGTGTTTCTATTAAAGACTGAATAATTACATGCAGTTCAGAAAGAAAGTAAGGATTTGGAATTAGTGGGGCGGGAAGTTTCTTACTGGTTTGTGAAAGCCTTAAAAGGCGAAGTTGACTGCTATTGGATTGAACCTTTGTTTTTCGAGGGATATGGATAAAAATTTACCAGACCGTTCTGGATACTGAATTTTCAAGGATTTTCAATGATACTGGATTGTGTTCATATCAATCAACTTCTGAAATAAAAGTAGTAAAGCAGAGCATGCTCGTCAATGGCGAAACTGCCCAACATTTTTACTATGGTTATTACTGTGGAGTCAAAACATCATCGTAGTAATAAGTGGTGAATACCAAGTTAAGAACATTGTATTTCTACGTTGATTAAAGTAGCGTTTAACCATTTAAAAAGAAAGAAACCCTTATACATCAAGGGTTTCTAAAATGTTTTGGAATAAATAGATGGTTAGAAAATATACGATGGCAATCTTGCCCGGATATTATCAAAATTTCGCTAAGTGATTTTACTTAGGTCACTTTTAAATTGTGCAATCGGTTTCTATATATTTAAGCCAAAGCCTGAAGCACATCATACTTGGTAACAATGTGATAGTTACCGCTTTCATCTTTTGCCAGTACGGCGCCGTTTTCTTTATTGATCAGAGTACTTAGCTTTTCAACCGGAGTATCTAAGGCAACCACCGGAAAAGGCTTCTCCATCACCTTTTCTATTTTTTCTGTTTTTATTTCGGGGTTGCTAAAGACCTTTTGAAATAGTCCGCCTTCACTTATAGATCCAATCATTTCACCAGCAGGTGTTACTACCGGTATATGTTCAATATCATATTTCCGCATCAGCTCAACCGCATCAGAAACAGATTGTGTTGGTTCGATGGTTATGAGTGGTTGTTTACCTCTTGTATTTACAACATCTTTAAACAATTTTACATCAAAAAAACCACGTTCGGCCATCCATTGATCGTTGTAAACCTTAGCAACATAGCGGCTGCCGTGATCATGAAGAATAGCAACAACTAAATCGCCTTCTTTTAATTTATCTTTTAATTGCATCAGGCCTGTAATGCAACTGCCGGCGCTATAGCCACAAAATAAAGCCTCTTCTTTTGCAAGCCGCCTTGCCATAACAGCACCGTCTTTATCAGTTACCTGTTCAAAATAATCTATCACGCTCATGTCGTAATTTTTCGGCACAAAGTCTTCGCCAAAGCCTTCCGAAATATAGGGGTGCACTTCGTTCATATCAATTTCACCGGTGCGGAAATACTTGGTGAGCAAAGAACCATAAACATCAATGGCCCATACCTGTATATTCGGATTTTTTTCTTTTAAATATTGCGCTGTTCCGGTAATAGTTCCGCCGGTACCTGCGGTAACAACAAGATGTGTGATCTTGCCATCAGTTTGCTCCCAAATTTCGGGTCCGGTGCTTTCGTAATGTGCTAACCGATTTGCCAGGTTATCGTACTGGTTCATTAGAAAAGAGTTAGGCACTTCTCTTTGCAACCTTGCTGCTGTTGAATAATAACTGCGGGGATCTTCCGGTTCAACATTAGTAGGACAAATGATCACCTCTGCGCCTAAGGCTCTTAGGATATCGGCTTTTGATTGTGATTGTTTATCAGTAGTTGCGAAAATGCATTTGTAGCCTTTAACCACGGCCGCCATTGCCAGGCCCAAACCTGTGTTGCCCGACGTACATTCAATAATAGTTCCGCCGGGTTTTAATTTGCCTTCTGCCTCTGCAACTTCTACCATCTTTACAGCCATGCGGTCTTTGATGGAATTGCCCGGATTAAAGTATTCCACTTTAGCATATACATCACAGGGAAGGTCTTTTGTAATTTTATTTAAACGTACCAAAGGCGTGTTGCCAATGGTTTCGAGTATGTTGTTTTTAACGTTCATTACAATCGTTTTTATTTGGCCGCAAAGATAGATGGGTTTGGGGTTGGAGTTTAGGGTTTGGGGTTCTTTAAATCAGTCTTCCACTTTGCTATTCTTCCTTTCCTTATATCACTATTGTTTTGTTTTTTATACAAGTCAGCAATGCTACTATTTAGCATTGTTGCACAGTTTATGCTGAGGCCTCCGAAGTACACTCTTGTACATTTTGTTCGCTATGCGGCAAAATAAACCACAAAGAACATGAGTCGACAGTATTGTGCGCAGAGATATAAGAACCCAGCAAAACCTCTCGTTCATCCTGTTGTTTGTAGTAAAAGAAACATAACTATTTTAGCGAGATAAATTGTTTGCAATGATCACTACCTCCAAATACGACGCGATAAAATATAAAACACCAACCGGCACAAGCCTTAGTTGCAAAGGATGGATACAGGAGGCCGCATTACGCATGTTGCTTAATAATTTAGACCCTGAAGTTGCCGAACGTCCTGATGATTTAATTGTATATGGCGGCCGGGGCAAAGCAGCAAGAAACTTTGACGCATTGGATAAAATTATTGCAGGTTTAAAAATTTTAGAGGATGATGAGACACTTTTAATACAAAGTGGCAAACCGGTTGGTATTTTAAAAACACATAAGGATGCGCCCCGTGTTTTAATTTCTAATTCCCAATTAGTTCCTAACTGGGCTAACTGGAAACATTTTGATGAGCTGGAAAAAAAAGGCCTGATGATGTATGGACAAATGACCGCTGGTAGTTGGATATATATTGGTTCGCAGGGAATTATCCAGGGTACTTATGAAACCTATTCCGCTATTGCCAACAAGCATTTTAACGGCACATTAAAAGGTACACTAAATGTGACTGCAGGCTTAGGCGGAATGGGTGGTGCGCAACCATTGGCAATAACCATGAACGAAGGCGTTGCTCTAATTGCTGAAGTTGAAGAATGGCGTATTGATAAACGAATTGAAACAGGCTACCTGGATGAAAAAATAGTTGATGTTGATGAGGCGATTGACAGGGCAGTTGACGCAAAGAAAAGAGGCGAAGTAGTTTCTTTTGGCGTGTTATGTAACGCTGTTCATTTGCTCCAAAGATTGATTGAAAGAAATGTGATTCCTGATACAGTAACCGATCAGACATCAGCTCACGATCCCTTGATAGGATACTGGCCTCACCAAATCACTTATGACCAGGCAAAAATTTTGCGTGAACAAAATCCTGAACAATACACTGAATTTGTTTATGATTCCATGTATCGTCATGTAGAACTGATGCTGCAGCTACAAGAACTTGGGGCTGTTGCTTTTGATTATGGTAATAATATTCGTGCAAGAGCAAAGGAAAGAGGACTGCAAAA
>JAQBNG010000190.1 GCA_028288675.1 Flavisolibacter sp.
CAGCTTCTGTACCGGCTGATGTCAGTAAAATCTATTGGTACATCCACGATCGTTTTTATAAAGCAACCAACAGGGGCGAAAAGCAATTTTTTGTACCGGAAGAAGGGCCGGTTAAAATTAGCTGCAGCGATGATAAGGGGAGGAGTAAGACGATTAGAATTCTAGTGAGGAGAGTATCAATTTGATTATGGTTTTTGGGCTTACCAGCTCGATACCATCAATTGGGCGATAGTGGCTGAGTCCATCCTGAAGTATCTAAGCGCTTTGTTACCTCATTATGACAGAAGAATTGTTAAGAAGCAGTTTGTGGCTCTGTCATCCCGAGGCACGAGGGATCTTTGCACTGAATTATAAAGGACTTATGCAAAGAGTGAAACTGCTAGCAGTAAGTGTTTATGGTGTTTGCCTCAGTTCCTTCTGTCTCATCCGGCCTTTGGCCACCTTCTCCTTTAGGAGAAGGAAAAAGGATACGAATCTAATTCCGGGATGACAAGCATCAGTCATCATTTTAGTTGGCAGGTTGAATGTGTGAAAAGTGGTTGTGTAATGCCCAATAGAATTATAAGGTGCACAAGAGTGCGACGCAACAAATGCCAAATAGATATTCTTCCCTTCGGTCCATAAAAAAAGACAGCCCTTAGTAACTGTCTGAAATAAGTAAAACTTTTCAATCCAAGTTTTCTATAGTGACCGGGTTTCAAACCTTCTTCACATTAGAAGCACCCGAACTTTTTTGATTAATATTGGCATTGCCACGGTATTCCACCGTACTGGCTCCTGATGCTTCGATGTTCAATTCTTTTTCAGCAGAAATTTCTGCATTGCTTGCTCCCGATATATCCAGCTTTGCTTCTTCTGTTTTAAGATCAAAGCACAAGATCTTACTGGCACCGCTGCTTTGGGTTTCAAACCGTGCAACATCTCCCGTTAGTTTTAATGTACTGGCCCCAGAAAGTTCAGATGTGAATTTAGAGAGCTTCACCTGCATTAAAATTTCACTTGCGCCGCTTGCATGTATGTTCATTTCATCGCCGGTGATGGCGGCTTCGCTAGTAACCTTGCTGGCGCCGGAAACATCAATATCGTTAAAGCGGGAAGCCGATACATATACAATTAAATCTTTAGAAGGATCAAGATTGTAGCCGTTCCGGGGCTGAATCACAAGGGTATTGCCATCAACTTTTATCTCAAGATATTCCATCAGGTTTTCGTCAGTATCTACCCGCACACTGGTAGCTGCTTCTTGTTTAAGACGTACGGTAACTGCTCCACTGACATCAAGGTTAGTGAAGCTGCCTACTTGCCGGGTCTGGCTAATAACATTTCCATTGCCGCGAACTTTTTTCCCGCCCATGATCCTGCAGGAAGAAAATATAGCAACAAAAGCAGTGAGCACTAAAAGATATTTCATATAATGGTTTTGGGGTTAGACGATGGATTAAAGATAAGGGTTACAAGCCCATCCCAACCTTCCCGCGGGAAAGCCACCAGCCGCAGAATTACTGGCTTAAGCAAGATGCAAATAATGACACAGCATCGTTGCAAAGCAGGGGTCTGTGTTCAGATGGCCTTCCTGCCAGGAAGGTAGGGACGGGCCTGTTGCTTATCTTCGCTGCCGATGACTGAAAAAATTATTATCCTTGATTTTGGTTCTCAATATACACAGCTCATTGCCCGTGCTGTTCGTGAGGCCAATGTGTATTGCGAGATACTTCCTTTCTCCAAAAAATTCATGATCGATGATTCCGTGAAGGGCATCATTTTATCAGGTTCGCCTTTTTCTGTAAATGATGAAGCGGCGCCGGACGTAAACGTCTTTTCGCTTTCGCAGGAAGTGCCGGTATTAGGTGTTTGTTATGGTGCGCAGCTTACCGCCAAACAGTTTGGTGGTAAAGTAGAACGAAGCAATAAACGGGAATACGGCCGTGCCATTTTGCACCAGCAAAAAGAGGATGCGCTGCTGAAAGATCTATTTCCTGCTTCACAGGTTTGGATGAGTCATGGCGATTCGATTTTAGAACTGCCCGCAGGCTTTGAAATTTTAGCGACAACCGATAGCATACCTGTCGCTGCCTTTAAAAGAACGGCAACCAATAGCGAGGCATCTGATAATAACACGACAACTCTAAACTCTAAACCCCAAACTCCAAACCCTCTCTACGGCTTACAATTTCATCCCGAAGTTTATCATTCCATTGAAGGGAAAAAGATCCTTCGCAACTTTTTGGTAAACATCTGCGGTTGTAAGCAGGATTGGACACCGGCGCATTTTATTACCGATACCATTACTTCTTTACAGCAACAAATAGGCGATAAAAAAGTAGTGATGGCTATCAGCGGTGGAGTAGATTCTACCGTGGCGGCAACATTGATCAGCCGGGCCATAGGCGATAACCTTTATTGCATTTTTGTAGATAATGGCGTACTGCGCAAAGATGAATTTGAAACGGTGTTAGCTACTTATAAAAAGATTGGACTTAATGTAAAAGGCATTGATGCTAAGAAAGATTTCTATAAAAAATTAAAGGGAAAATCTGACCCCGAGAAAAAGCGCAAGGCCATTGGCAAAGAGTTTATCAACATCTTCCAGCAGGAAGCAAAAGAGATAAAAGGAGTTACCTTCTTAGGACAAGGAACTATTTATCCCGATGTAATTGAAAGTGTATCGGTGCATGGTCCTTCGGTGATGATAAAGTCGCACCACAATGTTGGGGGCTTGCCAAAAAAGATGCACTTAAAATTGGTAGAGCCACTGCGCTCTTTATTTAAGGATGAAGTACGGAAAGTTGGCTTAGAACTTGGTATTCCGGAAGACCAGATTCAACGGCATCCCTTTCCCGGGCCCGGTTTAGCCATTCGTATTTTGGGAGAAGTAACAGAAGAAAAAGTGGACATGCTGCAAAGGGCCGATGACATTTATGTTAAAGCATTAAAGGAACATAACCTGTATGCAACGGTTTGGCAGGCCGGCGCTATCTTACTCCCGGTGAAAAGCGTGGGAGTAATGGGCGATGAAAGAACGTATGAATTTACCGTGGCGCTAAGAGCTGTAACAAGTGTTGATGGCATGACGGCTGATTGGGCGCATCTGCCTTATGAGTTTCTGGCTAAGGTGAGTAATGAAATTATAAATAGTGTGAGAGGGATTAACCGGGTGGTGTATGATATCAGCAGCAAGCCGCCTGCAACGATTGAGTGGGAGTGATAAAGTGAATGATCAGTAGTGCGTCTGGACATGGTACATCTTTTTAGAAAATTATAGAGTTCTTTGGTAACCAGCTTTTGTATTGTTATGAAGCGATAGTGGCAGGGTTTATCATGAGGGATCGAAGGGCGCTGATCATCAACAGAATTGATATATAGCAGCAGGGTAGTTTGTCATCCTGACGCAGGAGGGATCTGAACTAACCTTATAAACGACCAATGGAATCAGTTTTACTTTTTACAATGGTCGCTTAAGCTACAGTTCAAAGTTCCCTCCTGCGTCGGGATGACAAGCAAGAGTGTTTGTGATAGAAACTATGTTGAATGTTTGAAGAGTTGCTGAAGGATGTTGAATAGAATTACAAAGCGTACAAGAGTAATTATTTTATTGTCTTCCACAGGAAGAAAATAAAATAACAAATCAAAGATTGCAACAGATGCCAAATAGTACCACTTCAGCTTGGTACATAAAAATTTAATTTAGATCATAACTATGAAAAAATATTTCTTCTTTCTTTTTTCTTTATTCGTAATCGCCGAAACCGCTTTGGCGCAAAATATTGTTCGTCATAAAATAGCCGTTTTTGCACCGCTGTATTTAGATTCTGCCTTCAGTTATTCCGGCGACTATGCCTTTAATAAAACCTTTCCAAGATTTTTAAATGCGGGTGCTGAGTTTTACCAGGGTGTTCAGGCTTCATTAGATTCTTTACAAAAGAAAGGTGCGCCACTGGAGGTTTTTATTTACGATTCACGTTCTGCCACTACAACCCTTGCCCAGCAACTAAAGGCACGGGAGTTGGACAGTGTTGAAATGATCATTGCTCATACCAACCCTACAGAAACAAAATTGTTGGCAGATGTCGCTTTAGCTAAAAAAATTCCATTTATTTCTGCAACACTTCCCAATGATGCCGGTGTTACAGCCAACCCTTATTTTGTTGTTTTGAATACCAGTTTGCAAGGCCATATTGAAGGCATTTATAAAATGCTGCAAAAGAATTATGCGCTCGACAGGATCATTCTTTGCCGCAAACCCGGTCAGCAGGAAGACGCTATAAAGTCGCATTTTACAGAGTTGGCAAGAAACACGGTTTCTGTTCCATTGAACATAAAATTTGTTGATGTTGGCGATGACTTCTCTGCAAGACTATTGGCTGCGCAGATGGATAGTACAAAGCGTAACATCATCATATCGGGCAGTATGGAAGAAAGCTTTGGAGCAAAGTTGGCAAGCACCCTGGCACCGCTAACCAAAAGCTATCCGATCTTATTGGTTGGTATGCCTACATGGGATAATGTAAACTTTGGCAGAACAGAATTTAAAGGACTTGATATTGTTTATAGTGCCCCTTTTTTTTATAACCGGTTAACGCCTTTGGAGAGCAGGCTGGCAACCGATTTTGAAAAGACCATCAGCAGTCGCCCCACCGACATGTATTTCCGTGGATATGAAACCATGATGCGCTTTGCGCTGCTACTTTTAGATACAAATAAGGATGTTGCTTCTAACCTTACCCGCAAGGGCAATGCAATTTTTACAAAGTTTGATATTCAACCTGTCTTCAAGGATAAGAAGAACATGACGCTTGATTATTTTGAGAATAAGAATTTGTATTTTATAAGAGTGAGTGGAGGGGCGAAGCGGTTGATGTAGAAAATATCATATTTCGACTTAATTAAATGCGGAAGACCTTTAAAATATTAATAGCAACCATTTTTGTTTTTATGGTTTTGACTTTAGTGACAATGAAGGAGGAAGCTTCATTTGACGGGGATAATACTTATGGTTTTCCATTGACCTTTCATATTCAGTATAGCGGGATGTGCGACCCTTGTCCAGAAAGTCCGACTTCGACTAACTTCTTAAAAATGCTTATTGACTTGATACTGGCATTAGTAATGGGAATAGTTTTAATAGAAGTAATTGACTTTGTTTTAAAACTTACAAGTAAGAAGGCAGGTGAGTGAAATTATGCATTGATTCTCTTTGAGAATAATCATGTATTCTTCACTGGCATTATTATAGTAACCAATTTGCTCACATGCCCCTCATCGAATTCACTAACAAAGGTCTCTACTGTCCGCCCGGCGATTTTTATATTGATCCGTGGAAAGGCGTTGACCGTGCTGTTATCACCCATGCCCACAGCGACCATGCCCGTTGGGGAAGCAAAGCCTACCTCTGTCATCATGATACAAAGCCTTTGTTGGAACAGCGTTTAGGCCCTAACTATTACGAGAGTTTAGGATGGAATGAGCCCATAGATTTTCATGGCGTCAAGTTATCGCTGCACCCTGCCGGGCATATCATTGGTTCCTCGCAGGTGCGCATAGAATACAAGGGCGAAGTGTGGGTTTTCAGTGGCGATTATAAAGTGGAAAACGATG
>JAQBNG010000215.1 GCA_028288675.1 Flavisolibacter sp.
TATCGTTATATGTATGCCCGTGCAAGACCTATTACAAAAACAGAAATGGCTAAACTACTTCTTGCTGAAAAGGACGGATCAATGAAAGATACACTTGCCCGTGCGGTTAAGAAAGCGGCTTTGGGTGGGGCTGGCCATTCCGCTGAAATTGAGTATGCCTTGGGCAATCTCGCTACTAACCGGGTTTACGACTGGCAGCCCGAGGACTATAAAGTTTCTCAAATCATGCAGGGCTATTTCGTCAACTTTATCAAGACTGGTGATCCTAATGGCACGGCATTGCCAACATGGCCGGCTTTACAAAAAGGCAAGCCGGTTCCTGTTATGTATATTGATGTGGATACAAGAGTAGAAACTGAAAAAAACAGGCAGGGCTATCTTTTCTTTGAAACAATGCAGAAGAATTAATAGTGTCATATTAAGTACAGAATGTATTGACTTGGAAGACGGCTGGAAAATTGCTGGTTACTCCAGATTATATATAACAGGTGAAAGAAATTAGAGACATAATAAAAGCTTACCATGATGCAGGCAGCCAGGGCAAAAAATCAGCACTTGCTACGGTTGTGCATGTAGAAGGTTCATCGTACCGTCGCCCGGGTGCACGAATGTTGGTGACAGAAGATGGACAACTTACCGGGGCTATCAGTGGTGGGTGTTTAGAAGGTGATGCTTTACGAAAAGCGTTGCTTGCCATTACACAGGGACAAAACAAATTAGTAACCTACGATACCACCGATGAGGATGACGCGAAGTTTGGTGTGCAGCTCGGCTGCAACGGCATTGTTCATATTTTGTTTGAACCGATACACGAAGACAAAAAAGCTAATGCCATCTATTTATTGGAACAGCTAACCAGCCAAAGACAAAATGCAGTGCTGGTTACATTTTTTTCTCTGCATCATACATTACAATTAGGAACAAGTTTATTGTACCGTGATGGCGTAGTTGAAAGTCTCTTGCCGGGTATATTGAGAGACCAAATAACAGGAGACGCAAGACAAGCATTACAGAGTCAATCTTCCTCTATAAAAGTTTATCAGTACGAAGAAAAGCAGTTAAATGGTTTTATAGAATTTATACCCCCGCCTGTTTCAATAGTTATCGTGGGTGCAGGAAATGATGTACAGCCTCTTGTTGAAATAGCGTTTATACTTGGGTGGCATATAACTGTTGTTGATGGGCGGGCAACACACGCTACAATCCAACGTTTCCCGAAGGCAACTAAAGTATTGGTTGCAAAACCGGGGCAACTATTACAGCAGGTGGGTGTGGATGCACATACTGTATTTCTTTTAATGACCCACAACTACAATTATGATCTTGCCTTGTTGAGAGAAATGCAAACGATAGATTGCAGCTACATTGGCATCTTAGGACCAAAGAAAAAAATGGACCGGATGTTTGAAGAATTAAGTGGTGAAGGAGCTATAATAAATGAAGAGCAGCTTTCTAAGATTTATAGCCCGGTTGGGTTAGATATTGGCGCGGAGACCGCAGAGGAAATTGCAGTTTCAATTGTGGCCGAAATAAAAGCCGTGTTAGCAGGAAGAAGCGGGACTTCTCTAAAATGCAAGGAGACTTCAATTCATAGCCGGCCGGCAGAACTATCTATCTCAAATGAATGAGACGGGCATCATAATACTGGCTGCCGGAAGTTCATCACGGTTAGGGAGGCCAAAGCAACTCTTATCGTTTCAAAACAAATCATTGATAGAACATAGTATTGATGAAGCGGTAGCAGCAAAGCTTACTCCTGTGATAGTTGTAACCGGTGCTTATGGCGAATCCGTTTCTACGTATTTAAAAAACAAAGAAGTTGTAATAGTATATAATGACGCCTGGAAAAAGGGCATGGGTTCAGGAATCAAGGCAGGCTTAAAACAAGCAATGTTGTTGAATGAAAAGCTTCAGAGTATCATTATTTCTGTTTGCGACCAGCCTTTTGTTTCAGCAAGTTTATTTCGGAAATTAACGGAGAAGAAAAAGGAAACAGCCAAAGGCATTGTAGCTTGCAGTTATGCAGATACTATCGGTACGCCGGTTCTGTTTGCTCACAGCTATTTTGATAAGCTGTTGCAATTAGAAGAAAGTGAAGGAGCAAAGAGTTTAGTAAAGATGTACAATGATGATTTGGCTACCGTTGCTTTTGCAAAAGGAAATATTGATATTGACACAGAGGAAGACTATAAAAATTTATTGAATCATACAAGAACATGATCAAAGATTCTTTCAACCGCGTACACGATTACTTACGCATATCGCTTACCGATAACTGCAACCTTCGGTGCTTTTATTGTATGCCTGAAGAAGACTATGATTTTACCCCGGCTTCACGGTTAATGCAGCCTATAGAAATAGAAACGCTGGCGAAGATTTTTGTTGAACAAGGCGTAAAAAAGATCCGGCTTACAGGCGGAGAACCACTGGTGCGTAAAGATGCAGCGCAGATCATTTCATCATTAGGAAAGCTGCCTGTAGAATTAGCTATTACTACGAATGGCACAAGGATCCATGAAATGCTGCCCGTATTAAAAGCAGCCAACATCCGTACCATCAACATTAGTTTGGATACGCTTCAACCGGATAAATTTTTGCTTGTTACCCGCCGAGATTTGTTTCACCAGGTGCGCAGCAATATTGAGCTCTTGCTGCATCACAACTTCAAGGTGAAAATAAATGCCGTGGTGATGAAGGGGTTTAATGATGACGAGATAAATGATTTTATCGCCTGGACAACTCATATCCCTGTGCAGGTACGGTTTATAGAATTTATGCCTTTCAGCGGCAACCGGTGGACAAGCAATAAAGTTTTTTCGTTGAATGAAGTTTTAGAAGTGGTTGGCAAGCAATATTCTTTCCTTCCGGTATTGGGCGAGGCGAATGATACGGCTAAACATTTTACAGTACCGGGACATGCAGGTTCTTTTGCAGTTATCAGTACCATGAGTGCACCGTTTTGCAGCACCTGTAATCGTATGCGGCTGACAGCAGATGGCAAACTAAAGAACTGTCTTTTTTCCGATGGTGAAACGGACCTGCTTACTGCACTGCGCAATGGAGATGATGTGCTGCCCCTGATACATGCCTCCATTCAAAGCAAGGCCAAAGCATTGGGCGGACAATTTTCAGGGACTTTTGAAAAGCTGGAAGCCGCTACAATTCACAACAGAAGTATGATAACCATTGGAGGTTAATTTTGCAAAACACACAATGATCTCTGTTACAGAAGCTAAAGCCATTATCCAAAAAAGCATTACAGTATTGCCGCCTGTAGAACTTTCATTAATGGACGCTGCACATCATACTTTAGCACAGGATGTATTTGCGACAATTGATATTCCCGCCTTTGAACAATCTTCCATGGATGGCTATGCTATCAGGTTTGCCGATAAGAACCTGCCATTAAAATTAACAGGGGAAATGGCTGCGGGCACTAGTGAAACCTTTATCATAAACCTTGGTGAAGCAGCACGCATTTTCACTGGTGCGCCATTGCCTGTCGGCGCAGATACTGTTGTAATGCAGGAAAAGATTTTACTGGAAAATGGCGGGCTAATTATTAAGGATGAGGGTTTGAGGCAAGGGGGCAATGTTCGTAACAAAGGAGCGGAAGTAAAGGCAGGAGGCTTAGCTATAAAGCAAGGCACTTATTTATCACCGGCGGCAATTGGTTTTTTAGCAGGGATTGGTGTTACAAAAGTTACGGTGTATCCAATGCCCTCTGTTTCTATCATTGTTACCGGCAAAGAACTGCAAACACCTGGTAATCTTTTAGCTCCCGGACAAGTATATGAATCTAACTCTTATTCACTTAGGGCAGCCTTGCAACAGGCAGGTATTACAACTATTAATGTGGTTCAGGCAGATGATGATTTAGATGAATTGAAAAACATCTTGGCCAATGCTCTAAGCAGCTGCCATATGGTATTATTAACAGGTGGCGTTAGTGTAGGCGATTATGATTTTGTAATAGAAGCAACAAAGCTATGTGGCGTACAACAACAATTTCATAAGGTGGCTCAACGCCCGGGTAAGCCCTTGTATTTTGGAATGAAAGAAAGGAAACCTGTGTTTGGTTTGCCGGGCAATCCATCATCGGTGTTAAGTTGTTTTTATAATTACGTGTTGCCTGCATTGGAAGGCTTGTCTAACAAAAAAAGCAGCTTCAAAAAAGTAGCAGCATCGCTTACAAAGGCTTATAGCAAGCCGAGGGGTTTGACCAATTTTCTCAAAGGCTATTACGATGCAGGAAAAGCAATTGCTTTAGATGCACAGGAATCATTCCGGTTAAGCTCGTTTGCACAGGCTAATTGTTTAATTTGCCTGGAAGAAGAAAGAACCGATTATGCAGAAGGAGACACAGTGGAAGTATTCTTATTACCGGGAGTAAATTAAAGCATGGGAGAAAGCATCATTTTATTTTATTCACTCTTGTTTGTTGTAGCGTTTTTATATGCTTCTGTAGGGCATGGTGGCGCCAGCAGTTATTTGGCATTGATGGCTTTATTCAGCATCGCCCCGGCTGTAATGAAGCCAACTGCATTGCTACTGAACCTATTTGTTTCGTCAGTTTCCTTCATACAATTTTACCGTGGTGGCTTTTTTAAGTGGAAAATCTTTTTGCCCTTTGCCATTGCATCCATACCGCTGTCATTTTTTGGTGGAACCATCTCGGTTGACAGCGATATCTATAAAAAAATACTGGGTGGCCTATTACTTATTCCGGTTGCCCGGTTTTTCTTTTTTAAGAATGTTGACCCCAAAAACTTAAAGCCATCAACCACAGTTTTATCATTACTCATTGGTGGCGTCATCGGTTTTTTATCAGGCATGATCGGTATTGGCGGCGGCATTATTCTTTCACCTGTTTTATTGCTGCTAAAGTGGACCGATCAAAAGCAGACAGCGGCCATCAGCGCCCTGTTTATTTTTGTGAACTCAGTAGCAGGTTTAGCCGGCCAGTTTACAAAGGGCATTGCCTTCAGCAGCGATATGTTTGGTTATGTGGCAATAGCTTTTGCAGGTGGTTTGTGTGGCGCTTACCTTGGTTCTTTCCGTTTTCCGCAAACAGCTTTAAAAAATGTATTGGCCTGCGTACTTGCCTTGGCAGCTTACAAACTATTGTTTACTTATGCCTGATGTTGCGCCAGTGCTGTCGGTAATCCATCCAGGCTCACCAGGTTTTTTTCTTTCTTATAATCTTCCAAACCTTCGGCTCCTTTTTTAGCTGCCCATTTGTAAGAGTGGTCTCTTTCGCCGGTGTATTCATAATAAGGAACGGCAAATCCGCAGGAGGTTTGAACTTTAGAAATATCGGCGACACTAATATGCCGGGTAGAAGGAAGTAAAGTAAAATGTAATGAAAGTTCCGCCCATTCTGCATCGCCGGGTAAAACCGTATAGCCCTTGCCATAGAGACGTAAAATATTAGGCGGTCCGCCAAAGGCGCAAAACATAAAACTGATACGGCCGTTTTCCAATATATGCGCAGAGGTTTCGTTGCCACTGCCAACTATATCCATGTAGGCAACACGGGTGGACGACAGAATGCGAAAGCTGTCCAGCCCTTTTGGTGAAAGATTGATATGACCTTCTTCATTTAACGGGGCTGTGCTTACAAAAAATAGGTGCTGCAATTGAATGAAGGTTTTGTGTTGATCATTGATGCTTTCATAAAACTTGCCCATAAAAAATAAATTGAACCCGAAGATAATTTTAAATGCCGGAGACGCATTGAATGAAGGGCCTTGCCACATAAACCTTTGGCAAACTCAGGGTTACAATGCACTGTCTCCAAATTCTAAAACACGTTGTAATCAAGTAAAGTAAATTCGTAAAATTATGACGACGAGAATTATTGTATTTGGCCAACTTACCGATATCATTAATAGCAGTGAGCTTGCACTCGATAATATTAGGGATACTGATAGTGTTGTAGAAGAATTAAATAACCGCTACCCGGCGCTTGTTAGTGCGAAGTATATGATAGCCGTGGATAAACAAACGGTAACAGAAAATACTATTTTAAAAGAAGGCAGTACAGTAGCATTGCTGCCACCTTTTTCGGGGGGATAAAATGAAAGAAGACAACTTATTTGAACGGTATGGCCGCCAGATGATTTTAAAGGGATTTGGCGAAGCGAACCAGCAAAAATTGCTGCAGGCAAAAGTATTGGTTGTTGGTGCCGGCGGCCTCGGTTGTCCGGCTCTGCAGTACCTTGCAGCGGCAGGTATTGGCACTATCGGTATTGTAGATAATGATGCCGTGTCACTATCTAATTTACACCGGCAGGTTTTATATACAACAGATGACATTGGCCTGCCAAAAGCGGAAGTAGCCGCTTCCAGGTTAAGACGAGTAAACCCCCAAATTAAGATAGTCTCCTACACAATCCGGTTAAACGTTAGTAATGCTTTAGACACTATTCGGGAGTATGATTTGGTGATTGATGGCACAGATAATTTTGCCTCCCGCTACCTGGTTAATGATGCCTGCGGTATCCTGAATAAGCCGTTGGTATATGGTGCCGTGTCGCAGTACGAAGGCCAGGTTGCTGTGTTCAATGTGAGCGATAAAAAGGGTCACAAGGTTAATTACCGTGATGTCTTTCCGGCCTCGCCAAAGAATGGTGAGGTAGCCAATTGTGAGCAAGCGGGTGTACTGGGTGTACTGCCGGGAATTATTGGAACGATGCAGGCCGCAGAAGCTATTAAATTGATAACCGGTATTGGAAAGCCATTACTAAACAAGCTGTTAACTTATAACGTGCTGACAAATGAAATTTATGATGTGCACTTAACTGTATCAAGTGCCGGAAAGGGATTAGCTCCGCAAGATGAAGCCTCTTTTTTGGCAATGGATTATAGCGATGGATGTAGGGCGGAAGAGGGCACTGTTGTTGAAATTGATGCAGAACAGTTTAAAGGGATAAGTAAAAAGCCTTCTGCTGTTGTTATCGATGTAAGGGAATGGGGAGAATCACCCCTACTCTCTAATTTCGATTATCAGCAAATTCCAATGTCGGTATTCAGAGAAAATATTGCGGCAATTAAGGCAGACACCATTATTTTATTTTGCCAGCACGGAATAAGAAGTTTATACGCTGCGGAGATAGTAGAAGAAGTATTTGGCACTACAAAAAATGTATATAGTTTGAAAGGAGGTATTGTTAAGTGGAGCGATGAACTGGTATAGCTACATGATCTTGTAAGTGGCTTAACAATGAAAATGGCAGGAGGCATGAATTTGTAGCGAATTGCATAGCCTTATTTGTGCAATAGTTGAAAGGTTCCATGCATCAGGATAATGGCTATAAAGCAGTTTCTGATTTGTCATCCCGACGCAGGAGGGATCTTTGAACTGCGATGTAAACGACAATAATAAAAAACAAGCACATGGCAACACCATCAAACCAAAACCGTCAGGTCCTCCTGCGTCGGGATGACAAGGAAGAGGGTTTATGATAGCAGTTGGGTTGAATGTTTGAAGAGAGGTTGGTACAATGCCAAATAGAATTACAAAGCGTACAAGAGTGCGACGCAAGTAAAGTTGATAGTAGCACTTCGGTTAAGTACATAAATTATCAAAAACATCATGACTGAAAAAAAGATAAAAAACATATTTATTACCGGCCCTATATCGCCAACATTCATTAGCGATAGCATTGCCAAACACAACACAAAAACCGGCATTGGGGCGCACAGTATTTTTTTGGGGCAGGTGCGGCGGGATGTGATTAATGAAAAGACGGTGGGCGCCATTGAATACACAACGTATCAAGAGATGGCGTTGGAAAAAATGCACGAGATACGAGAAGCTATTTTTGAAAAGTATCCGCTGACATGCATGCACATTTATCATAGTCTCGGTAATGTATCTGCCGGCGAAATTTCTCTTTTTGTCTTTACATCGGCACCGCATCGTAAAGCTGCTATCGATGCTTGTGAAGAAGTGGTGGAACGCATCAAAGCTGAACTGCCGGTTTGGGGTAAAGAAGTATTTGAAGACAACAGTCATCAATGGAAGCAGAACAAAACCGAGAATTGAAATTGTCTTCAAATTATAAAGACTCTGCTCCCCTCTGCAACTTGTTGGAGAGGGGTTGGGGGTGAGGTTAATAACATGGTCAACATCACACATAAAAATTCAACGCTTCGCATAGCCATTGCTACAGCCATTGTTACAGTTTCAAAGCAAGCAACCATTGACGCCATTGAACAACGAAAGGTTCCTAAAGGCGATGTGTTTGAATTTAGCCGTGCCGCAGGTTTGCTGGGAGTAAAAAAAACAAGTGATGTAATTCCTGATTGTCATCCCCTGCCCGTTGAGTTTACAGGTATAACTTATAGCGTTGATGGTTTGCAAATAACGATTACCGTAGAAGTGCATACCATTTATAAAACAGGTGTGGAGGTGGAAGCGATGCACGGCGCCGCGGTTACAGCACTAACTATGTACGATATGCTGAAGCCGATTGACAAATCGGTAGAGATAAGCAGCATCAGGCTGGAGAAAAAATCGGGTGGTAAAACAGAGTTTTTAAAGGAAGATTATGCCTGTTTAAAAGCAGCGGTTATTGTTTGTTCCGATACGGTTTCTAAAGGAACTAAGGAGGATTCTTCTGGTAAAGCCATCATTACAAAGCTAAAAAGCTATGGCATTGAAACGATTGTATATAATGTGATCGCTGATGATTTTACTGCCATCCAAGCGAAAGTAAAACAGCTTTGCACTGCAGAACACCAGCTATTGATTTTTACCGGGGGCACCGGTTTATCTCCCCGCGATGTAACTCCGGATGCAGTAGCGCCACTTATCGAAAAATCCATAGATGGTATTATGGAGACTGCCCGCCGCTATGGGCAAGAAAGAATGCCATATGCAATGCTTTCAAGAGGGGTGGCAGGTTTTGTAGGCGATACGTTAGTGCTTACTTTACCGGGGTCGCAAAAAGGCGCTACAGAAACAATGGATGCAATTTTCCCCCAGGTACTTCATCTTTTTAAAATCAGGAAAGGACTCCCGCATGAGTAAGTTTATTATGCTGGAGTCACTGTCAGTTTGAGAGCGGATGCTTTTGCGTTAGTTATTAGTTAGAGGTTATGGGTTTTTACCCCGGTAAAGCACCAGGCCAGGTTTCCAAAAAAAGGTTAAGTAACAGCAACCAGGAATAAAAATGGGTTCTCTGTAAACCCTGCAAGATGAAAATTATAAAACCCTTTACATGCGTAAAGGGTTTTATAATGTATAAGGCGCTTGATAATTTAAATTTACTTTTTCATCGGTACGGACGCCTTAGTTTTTAACAGGGTTGGATAGGTTAGTTTTCTTTTGGGATACAGCGGACTTAAAAACGGTTTTAAAAAGGATAAAGAAAAAAGAAGTTGACCGATATTGGATTTTTGGTTTTTCG
>JAQBNG010000219.1 GCA_028288675.1 Flavisolibacter sp.
ACAGTTGTTGCCGAAGCCAAAGAAATTTCAAGCCAGGGCGTGCCAGTAAGCATCACTACACATACGGCAGAAGCTGAATCCTTTTCAAAGCAGACTGTAACAAACCAGGTTGCCCCGCCAATTGCAAAAACTCCCATTGAAGAAAGAATAAAGCCTCAACCCAAAGCTGTAATAGCAGTGGCTCCTAAAATTGATTCAGTAAAGAAAGTTGCCGTTTCAAAAGAACCAGAAACTAATTTAACTGCAATAAAAGATAATTCAACAACTGTCTCCACGAAGTCAATTAAAGAGGAAGAGGGGAACGCAGCCAATGAGGAAGTTAAAAAACCAAAGAGTTCAAACTCCTCCCTGGAAATCACAGCCAATGATTATAAAGTTGGAATGCTTGGTGGTGTTAGCGGATTGCAGATTTCAATAAGGAATAAAGGTTCTCAAAATATAGACAATGCACTAGTAGAAGTTGAATTTTTAAGGCCAAACGGGACGGTGGTAAAAACAGAAATTTTAAGCGTACAAAACGTTGCTGTCGGCACATCTAAAACAATAGCAGTGCCATCAAGCAGTCGTGGGGTAAAGGTGCGCTACCGTGTAGTTAGCACGAATGCAAAAGAAGAAATTATTGCCACTGACAATATGTAGGTGATTTGACCTAGTTCAAAGTTGATAAATCAAGGCTGTACTTTGCCTCATAGTGGTAACAATGCAAAAGGGCGCACTTCCATTATTCAGGATAAACTTGCAGCAAGCCCGTACAACATATTCTTTCTGCTGGTTAAGACAGTTCACTTGACTTATTCCTGTTCAAATAGAAAATGAAATTGGCTTTCGTTTCTGGAAGGGCATCTTATTTTAAATTTTAAGCTATTTTGCTTTCCTATTTATGAAACAGATTTTATTATTCGGGGCCGGAAAATCATCAGCAGCGATTATTGACTATTTTTTAGTAAATGCCTTGGCAGAAGAATGGCGCCTTACGGTTGTGGATGCGCAGCTAGAAACGATAAAAGAAAAGACAGGTAATTCCCCTTACTGCACCGCAATAGCTTTTGATATAACTGATGAAGCAAAGAGGTATCACACCATTTTAGCGTCTCATATCGTAATCTCGCTCATGCCCCCTGCCCTTCATTATTTAATTGCAAAAGATTGTTTGAAAGCAAAGAAAAATTTATTGACAGCATCATACGTTGATGATAAAATAAAGGCGTTGGAGCCGGAAATTAAAGAAGCTGATTTGCTGTTTTTATGTGAGATGGGCTTAGACCCAGGCATTGATCACATGAGTGCCAAAAAGTTGATTGATACTATTCATGCCGAGGGTGGAAAAATCACTTCTTTCTTATCGCATTGCGGCGGATTGGTAGCACCGGAAAGCGATGACAATCCCTGGCACTATAAAATTAGCTGGAACCCAAAGAATGTAGTGATGGCGGGCAAAGCCGGCGCCATATATAAACAAGCAGGCGAAATAAAAGAACTGGAATATGAAGAACTGTTTGCAGAAAAAAGATATGTAGCTATCCCAAATAGCGAACCGCTTTGCTGGTACCCTAACCGGGATTCACTCTCTTATATTACTGTGTACGGCTTAGCAGAAACAGCAACTTTTATACGCACAACTTTACGCCACCCGGACTTTGTTTATGGCTGGAAAAATCTTATTGATTTAAAACTTACCAGCGAAGAAAAATTATATCAAACCAATGGTAAAACACTGATGCAGTTTTTTAAAGAACACATGGATTTGAACGGGTTTGGCGAATGGCTTCAACAAAAATTACACGAACAATTTGATTCAACTAAAACCCTGTTAAGTGAACTGGTGAATCTTGTGAAGCTGGAAGAAGAAGCTTCGAAAAAAGGGATTGAGCCGGTGGAAGAATTTATGATGGTTGATGATAAGGGTGATTTGCAAAAAATAGATATTGATTACCTTAAAATAAGTGCAGCAGCTACGCTTGCCGATAAAATGCACGATGCCAACCTTACCCTTAAGCAACTATTTTTTTTAGGCATGGATGATGAGGAAACAGTAATTAATAAAGGGCTGTGCAGTGCTGCAGATGTACTGCAAACAGCACTGGAAAACAAACTGATGCTGCAATTGAACGATAAAGACAGGGTAGTGATGCTACACGAAATAGAATATACTAAAGAGAAGAAAAACTACAAAGCCACCAGTACTTTTATTTTGGATGGAGAAGACGCTAAATATACAGCTATGGCTAAAACAGTAGGATTGCCGTTAGCCGTTGCTGCCAAAGCCATTTTGAAAGGAACGCTTTCGATTAAAGGCTTGCATATTCCAATTATGAATGAAATCTATGAACCTGTACTCAAAGAGCTTTCATCTCACGGCATCACCTTTCAAGAAGAAACAACTGAAATAAAATGAGCTTTCATCTAACTATTGAAAAAGCCAAAGAAGCTTTGTCACAGGCATCAGATCCATTTGTATTATTGATGAAGGACAAGACTATGCGGGTTGAATATTTTCCTCCAAAAGGAATAGATACACAGACACCACATTTGCAGGATGAGGTCTAACTAATTGCCTCTGGCAATTCGGAGTTTGTACGTGACGCCGAAACTATATGCTGCAATACCGGCGATGTATTATTTTGTGCCGGCAGGTATGACACATTGCTTTCAAAACTTTAGTATTGATTTTGCTACATGGGTTATCTTCTACTAATCCATCAGCTTTTTTAACAGTGGCACTACTTCTTCCATTCCCTCTGTTGCGGGCTTTTCTATTACCGTTAAATTGCTAATACCGCTTGTGTAAGGGATCTTTTTATCTATAATAAATTTTGGCAGGTACGGAGGAGCATAATTTACCAGTCCTGCTGCGGGATAAACCACTAATGATGTTCCCACGATCATAAAAATATCAGCATTCAAAACCCGCTTTGCCGCTTCCTCCATCAGGGGCACCGGCTCTTCAAACCAAACAATATGCGGCCGAAGCTGTGCGCCATCTTCCGCCTTGTCGCCCATTTTTATGTCGTTGTGTACAGCGTAAATCAACATTTCATTTTTTTCGCTGCGCATTTTAAATATTTCACCATGCAAATGCAGTATATTTTTTGAGCCTCCCCTTTCATGCAGGTCATCAATATTTTGTGTAATGATTTGTACATCAAAATCATCCTGCAACTGAGCTAGAATATAGTGCGCCTTATTCGGTTGCGCTTCTGCCACATTCTTTCGCCGGGCATTATAAAACTCTTGCACCAGCGCAGGGTTTCGCCGCCAGGCGGTTGCAGTGGCCACATCTTCCACATTATAACCTTCCCATAATCCATCGCTGTCCCTGAATGTCTTTAGGCCGCTTTCTGCACTAATGCCTGCGCCGGTAAGCACTACTAATTTTTTTTTGTTCATAAGCTAATTTATAAAATGACGGGCATTCTTCTTCATCATTAAACTAAAAAGCAATATTAGGAGTAGGCGCTTTAATTCACTTGATGATCAGGAATATAGGATGAATATTTGTTTGAACATATTTTATTGAAGGCATTATCAGAAGCAACTGTAAAGACCGGTTCAGTTTGGACTTTTTTTTGTTAGTCTGTTTATAAATGTAATAGCATGCAAGATCAAACCTTTCAATTAGTACTGGCAGGCGTTCCGTATTTTATAAAAGCCGAGCCTTTTTCGTTCAATGATGAACCTCGTTTCAAAGTGAGCTACAATGGTGGCGATGAACACATCTTTGCCTGGGATGCAAGTATTAGCCGGTTATCGGCTATTGACGACGATGCCATTTCAATACCTGATGATCTGGAAGCAGCCATTTCGTCAAGACTATTAATGTCCACAAAAGTATAAGGTGAGATTAAAACAAAAAAGCAGGGAGTTATCGCCTGCTTTTTTGTTTTACCGCTATCTTCTTTTTATAAAAAACACAGCGCTATCATTAATCCGGATTGAACTGAGAGAATCATTTAACCGTGCATATAATAACGCTTGCTCATTTGCATTTTCTTTTGTAAAAATGTGCTTTGTCGCCGCATCAAACTTGTAGGAAATTATATCAGTATCATTTTTTGAACGGGTGAAAATTGAATCTTTGGTAAATTCAAAATTAACGCCTGCGGGGTCTTCGTTCATAGCAATTAAAGTAAGAATAAAAGCAAGGCTGGTATCTGTTCCCAGTGCGATTGAATCTAACTGCCATTTACCAATCATCGGATTCGAAATCAACGATGTTTCATCTTTAAACCGGTTGCACGAAGCAAAAAAAGCGATAAATATTGTTAGCAAAAAAAGATTAGAAATATTTCGTTCCAAGCTGCAGGTATTAAAAATCTAAAAAGCATCTGTCAATTCTTAATACCCAAATTAAAAAATAGTGACCCTTTATTTGAACGTAAGAATAGTAATTATTTCTCTCCTGCCATCTCCATCACAACTTTCCACTCTTCTTCTATTACCGATTGCACAGACAGCCGGCCAAGCCTGATTAATTCCATGATTTCTAAACGCTTCTCCTCCTTTATTACCTTAAGAGATACAGGCTTTTTTAATTTTCTCACTGGGGCTAAATCCACCACTACCCATGCTTCCTCATCAGTAGTTGGATCCTGGTAAGCCTCCTTCACTACTTTAGCAATTCCAACAATTTCCAACCCTTCATTGCTATGGTAAAAAAATACTTCATCCCCCTTCTTCATGGCTCGCAAATTATTACGGGCTGCATAGTTGCGAACGCCTTCCCAAAATGTCCGACCGTCTTTTACAAACTGATCCCAACTGTATTTAAACGGTTCTGATTTTACCAGCCAGTAAGCCATAATGATTTATAGTTTGATGATTAGAAATTAATAGGTTGAAACACTTCGACAAAAAAGATTTTGAAGTTGCAAGAATAAATTTTTTTACTCTTTTAAATCCAACTGTTTTCATCTGCCGTAATTATCTCCATCAAATAAAAAATGATTCCTTAACACAAAACCACTTAAAATGAAAAAGATTTCTTTCGCCGCTATTGCCTTCACACTATGTGCTTTTACGGCATCTGCACAAACAAGTATGAAAATGAAAAATGAAACAACTGTGATGGTCGGGGGTGCAGCAATGTATCCTTCTAAAAACATTGTAGAAAACGCTGTTAACTCAAAAGATCATACAACTCTTGTAGCTGCCGTTACAGCTGCTGGCCTGGTAGAAACCTTAAAAAGCACAGGGCCATTTACTGTATTTGCTCCTACAAATGCCGCCTTTGAAAAATTACCTGCGGGCACGGTTGATAATCTTGTAAAACCTGAGAATAAAACTACTTTGACTTCTATACTTACCTATCATGTGGTAGCAGGGAAAATGAACGCAAAAGATATTGCGAAAGCGATTAAAAAAGGCAATGGCAAAGCCGAATTAACTACAGTGCAAGGTGGTAAATTATGGGCTATGATGCAGGGAAACAACATAGTAATTAAAGATGAAAAAGGCGGTATGGCAAAAGTTACCATCCCCGATGTGAATCAGAGCAATGGCGTGATTCATGTGATAGATACAGTAGTAATGCCGGGTAAGTAAAGTAAAAAACACTACCTGATCTTAGCTTCAATTATTTGTTTAGCTTTTGCGGCCAACCTATTTAAAGGTTGGCTGTTTTATTGGTATAAAAGGTTTGTATTTTTAAACCTCTTTGCCTTTTAATAGATATCTGAATGAAAAAAATTGTAATAAAGCACTCTCTCGCTATTCGTTGGTTTCATTGGATAAATTTTCCGGTATTAGCAGTAATGATCTGGAGCGGTTTACTTATCTATTGGGCCAATGATGTATATGCCATTAAATCAGGAGGTAAAGATTTCATTAAGTTTTTCCCGCAATCATTTTATGAGGCGTTGAACCTTCCGTTTCGCTTAGCGGAAGGAATGGCTTACCATTTCTTTTTTATGTGGTTGTTTTTTATCAATGGCCTGCTGTATGTTTTATATGCTGCTTTCTCGGGCGAATGGAAATATCTTTTACCACAAAAAAGCTCCTGGAAAGAAGCCTGGCTAGTAGTGCTGCATGACCTGCGCATACGTAAAACAAAGCCGCCTCAAATAAAATATAATGCAGCACAACGAATTTCTTACACTGTGATCATTGCTATGGGGCTGGGTTCTGTTATAACCGGGCTTGCCATTTACAAACCAATAACGTTTTCTTTTTTCACCACAATTTGCGGCGGCTATGAAGCAGCCCGGTTAGAGCATTTTATTTTAACCATTGGCTACTGCCTTTTTTTTCTCGTGCATGTTGTGCAAGTGATTTTTGCCGGCTGGAAAAATTTTCAAAGTATGATTACCGGGTTTGATGTTTTAAAAAATTCAGCTGATGATAAAGAGATTCCTTCTACAATCAAAAAGCCTGTCAACTTATGACTATGAAAGAAAAAGTTTTAACCGAAAAACAAATTCTTACTAAAAGCCTTTTTGCTTTTGCTGTTTTTATCATTGGCATTTGCGCTGCTTATTTTATATGGAAAGGCTTGCGCAGCCAGGAAAAAGAGGCAGGTACAACTAAAATTTTACGTAAAAGTTATTTGGCCAACGAAGCTATTTTCAGCGGCTTGTTCAACGAAAAAGGCCTGGTGAAAACCTATCCTGTTGCCGAAGCTGTAAAAGCTGTGAGAGTCAACGGTAACCTTGGTTTAACCGATGCATCTTTTGACCCTGTGGCCTGGAAGATGAAAGTGGTGAAAGCAGGCGGCGATACCCTTTTTATAAGTATAGACGATATAAAAAAATTACCCAAAACAGAAATAGTTTTTGATTTTAAATGTATTGAAGGCTGGAGCCAGAGAACATGGTGGGGCGGTGTAACCTTTGCCGATTTTGTAAAGCAAAATCGGTTGGAAAATGAAGTGCAAAAAACTTATGCAAGCTTGTCAACGCCCGATAAAAAATACTATGTGGGTATTGATATGCCGAGCATGATTCAGCCGCAGACCCTTTTATGTTACGAAATGAATGGCAAGCCCCTTCCGATGAACCAGGGCTATCCTTTGCGTTTAATAATTCCTGTGAAATATGGGATCAAACATTTGAAACGAATCGGCACGTTGTATTTCAGTGATACCCGTCCGCCGGATTATTGGGCCGAAAGAGGTTATGATTATTATTCTGGACATTAATGCAAAGCGCTTCGCATAGCCTTTACTTCTTCCACATCAATGGCGGCATTTGAATAACTTTCTTCACTCTTTTCAAAAGCGGGGTGAATAAATTCCATCCCGCTTCTTTGCTTGCTCCGCAACGAGGAATGAAATTCTACTGCGCCTGTTCTTTGAGCTATTTCTTTAATATTCTCTTTGCGAACGCCACTCCCCGGCATGATGACAATTCTCGCATTAGCAGCCTTTATTAAATTAGCAATTAAATCTATCCCTTGTGGCGCTGCAGGTTGCTGACCGGAAGTTAATATCCGGGTGCAACCTATTTGAATTAATTGTTCCATTGCCTCAAAAGGTTCGGCACACCTGTCAAATGCCCGATGGAAAGTGACATCCATCGGGTAAGCCTCCGCAATAAGCTTTGCTGTTTTTCTTACAGGTAACGTTCCGTCTCTTTTTAGCATTCCGATCACTACTCCATCGCACCCTAAATCTTTGCATAAACGAACATCCTGAAGTATGATTTCATATTCTTCATCGGTATATAAAAAATCGCCGCCCCGCGGCCGAACAATGGGAAACAATTCTATTGCAAAAACTTCCCTGCATTTTTTAATAGTGCCGTAAGAGGGTGTTGTTCCGCCTTCGGTTAAGGCAGCACATAGTTCAATTCTATCAGCCCCACCTTGTACGGCTGATTGTGTAGTGATAAAATCGGCAGTGGCTATTTCAATAATATAGTTGACCGGTTGAGTAGTTGACAAGTTGATTAGTTGATAGGTTAATGGGTGAGAACTGAGATATAAGATGTGAGACTGTAACGTTTGCTTTGTAATGAGATCGTGTCTCACATATAAATGCTCTTAGCATTATACACTTTACTTCCGGCTTTTGTTTGTACAGCATAAGTAAAATCTTTTTGCAAGGCATAACCTCCAAATTGACCTGCTTTGTTTACGGCAATGAATCCTACCTGTAAATCTTTTGCTTTTGTCCCGTGCTTTTTAATTATGCGTTCTACTGTTTTACGGCAAGCCAGTTCAGGCGACATACCCTGCCGCATTAGTTCTACAACTGTATGCGAACCGCAAATTTTTATTACCTCCTCTCCCACTCCAGTAGCCGTTGCAGCGCCAACTTCATTGTCAACAAAAAGGCCGGCCCCTATTATTGGCGAATCACCAACACGACCACGCATTTTAAATGCCATACCACTAGTGGTACAGGCACCGCTTATATTGCCTGCGCTATCCATCGCAATCATGCCAATGGTGTCATGATTATTTATCTGTCCCGGCAAATTTTTCTTTGATTGCTGGTCCAATATATCAATAGATTGTTTAGGATCGTACTTTGCCTCCTTCATCCACTTCTTCCAGGTTTTTTCGCTTTCAGGCGTAAGTAAATTTTCTATTTTAAACCCACTGGCCAATGCGAATTGCAAAGCTCCTTCGCCTGCCAGTTGCACATGCGGCGTTTTGTCCATCACCAGCCTGGCCACTTTTATGGGGTGCATAATACCTTCTAAAAACATCACAGCTCCGCAGTTACCCATTTCATCCATTATACAGGCATCAAGCGTTACTTTCCCGTCCCTGTCGGGCAAGCCGCCGTACCCAACACTTTGATCCAATGGATCGGCTTCAGGAACCTGTACACCTTTTTCCACCGCATCTACCGCACGACCGTTATTGCCAAGTACTTCCCATGCAGCCGCATTGGCTTTTGCGTTAGGCGCCCAGGTGCTAATTACAATCGGCTTATTTTTGGTCACTGTTCCATAAGCATAACTGTTTCTAAACACAAGGGCAAAACTGCTTAAACCCGTGGTTTGCAAAAACTGGCGGCGGTTGAACATAAATTGTTGTATGATGTTTGATAGAAAGAGTTAAGAACGGACATGAAACTATAGCATTCCCTAAATAAATTCAAAAGAAAAAATGATAACCTTAGCCCAGATTAATCTTACAGACCCAGGTGTAATCACTGCTTTATTAACGCTCACCGTTTTAGAAATCATTCTCGGAGTAGATAATATTATTTTCATTTCGATTGTATCCAACAAACTTCCTGTAGAGCAACAGCAACGGGCAAGAAATATCGGCTTATTCCTGGCAATGATATTTCGCATTGGTTTATTACTCACCATCAGTTTAATTATTCAATTAACTGACCCACTTTTTAATGTTCCGTTTTTAAAAAAAGACGACGCACCAATAGGCATTAGCTGGAAAGATCTGATATTGATTGCAGGGGGTATTTTCCTTGTCTTTAAAAGTACCCTTGAAATTCACCACAAGCTGGAAAAAGTACAACCCCAGGCTTCTACGGCATCGGTGGCAAAAGCCGCATTTAGTTCGGTGATAGTTCAAATTGTTCTGGTGGATGCCGTGTTTTCTTTTGATTCCATTTTAACCGCTATTGGTTTAGTAGATGAAGTTTGGGTGATGATCGCCGCTGTAATTATCTCAATGACGATCATGATGTTGTTCGCCGGCGCTATCAGCCGTTTTATCAATAAACACCCCACTCTTCAAATACTAGCGCTTGCCTTTTTAATTATGATTGGAGTGATGCTTGTTGCAGAAGGCTTTCACCAACACTTCAATAAAAGTTACATATACATCGCTATCGCTTTTAGCCTGATTGTTGAAATGATTAATATGCGCTTACGCAAAAACCGGGAACCTGTAGACCTGAACAATGAAGAACTATAATGGCAATTTGACAGCAAATGTCTTCGGCCCTATATTTGATGTTTAAACATTGAATTTACATTTTATAAAAATTATGTATGAAAATCGAAATAATTTCAGGCAGTCCACGGCAGAGCAGCTCCACGCACAAAATTGCATTACACCTGCATAAATTGTTACACCAAAAAACTGATCATGAGGTTGGTCTACTTGATGTGAGAACTTATCCTTTGCCCCTTTTACAAAAAGTATTTACGTCGGCTGATGATGCACCTGCAGAGTTTAAAGAGTTAGCACTGCGCATGTTTGCAGCAGATGCCTTTATCATTGTTACACCGGAGTACAATGGCAGCTACTCTCCTGCTATGCAAAATATGTTTGACCATTTTCCAAAGCAGCACCGCAAACCTTTTGGTTTAGTAACCGCTTCACCGGGCGCATTGGGGGGCATTCGCGCCGCTATGCAGCTGCAACAATTTGTGATGGCCCTGTTTGGCATTCCTTCGCCGTATATGCTTGTTACACCGCATAGTGATAAAAAATTTGACATGGAAGGAAATTTGGTGGATGAATCTTTCCAAAAAAGCGTTGACACATTTGTTAATGAATATTTGTGGCTTGCAGAAAAACTTGTGGAAGAAAAAGTAACAGCTTAGTTAATGTTGAATGTTTGACTCTTCTGAAATAATTTTTTGTCCTTAGCAGTAGTAGTAGTATCATCGTTTGTTGCGTCGCACTCTTCAGGGTTCTTATCGCAGTTCAGCAAATAAAAAACATAGAGACAGGGAGAACATAGCGTTGCACTAAGAGCCTCCGTGTTACTTAGTGCCTTTATGCCTTAGTGGTTTAAAAAGATGATAGATGTTCTACTCCTGAACGGAGCGTCGCCACTGTTGCTTCATAGAAGTACAGAAGCCGGTCTGCAAAAATAAATTCCTGTTTAAATAGTCCTTCCCTGAATACATCAATCGTAAATTTCTTAAAATAAAATCATGAAATCAATACTTCACAAAGCTGCCACCCGGGGGCACGCTAGTCATGGCTGGCTGGATAGCTGGCACACCTTCAGCTTCGCTAATTATCACGAACCTACACGAATGCACTTTGGCACACTAAGAGTTTTAAATGACGATACGGTTGCAGCGGGCATGGGCTTCGGCAAACATCCGCACGACAACATGGAAATTATTTCCATTCCATTAGAAGGCGACCTGGAACATGGAGACAATACGGGTACGAATGCAGTCATCCGCAAAGGCGATGTACAAATAATGAGTGCAGGCACCGGCATCGCTCACTCAGAAAAAAATAAGAACAGCGATAGGCCCGTAAAGTTTTTGCAGATATGGATTTTTCCAAATAAAAAAAATGTTGCACCTCGCTACGATCAGAAAACGTTTAGTGAAGCAGAGAAACAAAACAAGTTAGTAACCATTGTCTCTCCTTTAGGAACTGAGGACGGTGGCGTACAAATTCACCAGGATGCCTGGTTTAGCTTGGGCAAATTACAGAAAGGAACTTCGGTGGAATATGCAATAAAGAAAGAAGGCAATGGTGTGTATGCTTTTTTACTGGAAGGGGATGTAACCATCAATGATATTGTTTTAAATAAAAGAGATGGACTTGGCATCAGTGAAGAAAAAAAATTATCCATTACGGCTGATTCCGATGCAGAACTCCTGCTGATGGAAGTGCCAATGAATTAATATTAATAGGCGGGATGCAATTGGTATTTGTAACGTATCATTAATTGAAATTAAAATGGCTGGTTCAATGCAATTTTTATTAACTGAAACACCAGGTAGTCAAAAATAGAGCAGTCACCATCTCATAAGTGAGGGTCACGATAATAATGTAAACGAACCGACAGGTTCGTTTTTAATGCACTAAACTTTTATCAATAACTTAGGCGACATAATTATTAACACATGAAGAAAATAGCTTCGCTGACGCTTTTGGTTCTTTCTTTTCTTGTTTCTTTCGCACAAACCAATTCTTTAGACAGTGCCTGGGTACGTGAAAATTATTACAAAACAGAACGCATGATTCCCATGCGTGATGGCAAGAGCTTGTTTACTGCCATCTATATTCCCAAAGACACAACAGAAAAACATCCTTTTTTAATTCGTAGAACGCCCTACTCGTCTGCCCCCTATGGCGTGGCGAATTTCCCGGATGCTTTTTGGAACAGTTACCATCGTTTGTACCTGCGGGAAAATTACATCATGGTGGTGCAGGATGTTCGTGGACGCTACATGAGCGAAGGAGAATTTGTAGATGTGCGTCCGTTTAACCCGGCAAAAAAAGGCCTTGAAATTGACGAAGCCAGTGATACGTATGATGCCGTGGATTGGTTAATAAAAAATGTTCCGAATAATAATGGCAATGTTGGAGCATTTGGTATTTCATATCCAGGCTTTTATGCAACAATGGTAGCATTGAGCGGGCATCCTGCAGTGAAAGCGGTTAGCCCACAAGCTCCGGTAACCGATTGGTTTATGGGCGATGACTTTCATCACAACGGCGCCTTTATGCTGATGGATGGCTTTGGGTTTTATTCCGGCTTTGGCAAGCCGCGGCCTGTGCCAACAACTGCTAATGCAAGAGGCTATGCCATTCCGGGCACCGACAACTATAATTTTTATTTAGAAACTGGAACGCTGAAGAATTTTGGAAAGTTAATGGGTGACAGTATTCAATTCTGGAAAGATCTTTATGCACATCCAAACCTTGATGAATTTTGGAAGGCACGCAACACCCGGAATTTTGTGCAAAACATTCCTGCTGCAACCAATACATTAATTGTAGGTGGACAATTTGATGCAGAAGATTTGTTCGGCGGCTGGAATTTATATAAGGCAATCGAAGCCAAGGCAAAGAACAATAATAAAATTGTAATGGGTCCTTGGTTTCATGGCCAATGGGGCGGCCGTGGCGATGGCAGTAACCTAGGAAACATCAGGTTTGGAAGCAAAACATCAGAATGGTACCAGAACAATGTGGAAGTTCCATTTTTCAACTACCATTTAAAGGGCAAGGGTGATGCTACAAAGATTGCAGAAGCTACCGTGTTTTTTTCGGGCGAAAATAAGTGGAAGCAATTGCCACAATGGCCTCCAGCAAATGCACAAATTCAAAACCTCTACCTGCAGGCAAATGGTAGTTTAAGTTGGGGCAAACCAATTATATCAAATTCCTTTACACAATACACCAGCGACCCGGCTAAGCCAGTTCCTTATACCGAGGATGTACATCTTAGTCGCACACGGGAATACATGACCGATGACCAGCGCTTTGCATCCCGAAGGCCTGACGTGATCACATTTCAAACGCCGGCTTTAGATGCTGACGTAACACTTGCAGGCCCGGTGAACGCAGCTTTATTTGCCTCGCTGTCTACAACAGATGCTGACTTCGTGGTAAAAATTATTGACGTGTTTCCTGATGATTTTAAGTATGAAGGCGATGTAATACAACCTAACCGTAGCGTTGGCGGCTCTTACCCTATGGGAGGTTATCAAATGCTGGTACGTGGTGAAATTATGCGGGGCAAGTTTCGAAAAAGCTTTGAGGCACCCTCACCTTTTATACCAAACAAAGTAGAAGAAGTTAAGTTTTATATTCCTGATGTAGCGCATACGTTTAAAAAAGGTCATCGCATGATGGTGCAAATTCAAAGCAGCTGGTTTCCGTTGGTTGATCGTAACCCGCAAAAGTTTGTAAACATTTACGAGGCTTCAGCAACTGACTTTCAGAAAGCTGATATAAAAATTTATCATAGCAGACAGTATCCATCCAGCATTGAAGTGCAGGTGCTAAAGTGATCTTGTGAAGGAGAAGAAGATCAAGAATTTGGTTATGAGGGTTCGGTATATTGAAACAAAATCATCTCATAAAGCAAAATGCCCCGCTGATAGCGGGGCATATTTTATAGCAGGCAATCGTAAAGCTATTGTGGACGAAGCGCCTGGTCAATCACATGCAGCACACCATTAACGTAATGTTGGTCACTTGTACCACCAGGGGCTGGTGTTGGGTTAATTAAAATGTTGGAATTAGATGTATTTGCTAAACCTTTAACTGTAGCAGCCGTAACACCTGTAGCTCCAAAAGTGGCCTGCACTGTAACTCCCGGGTGGGTCGGAATAGCAGTATTCAATAAAGTTTTTACGGGAAACGCAGTAGTAGGAATATTTACGGAAAAAGTCCGCACACCTAATAGATGATAAACTACTAACCCTTTTACAGTTTGCGCGGTTAAAGCGCCATACAATGCAGGGTTAGAAAATACAGCAGGAGTTGAAGCTAAGGCAGTCGCTTGACCTTGCGCAATTGCCGGTGCTTGTTGCGCAGCCAATGCAGGCGCCTGGGCCGCAGCCTGGGCCGGCGTTGCACCACCCGCTATTAACTGGGCGGTTATAACAGGTATAAGTTGTTGCGTCACTATTGGAATTAGCGCCAATGTAATTTGCCCGGTTAACGCCTGTTGAAAAGCAAGATTGCTTGGTGCAAATACGGTAAGGCTGGCTGCAGGGTTTAATAAAGCAGCTTGTAAAGTAGCAGCGGCAACCGTACCACTATCGGCTCTTTGAATGGCCGCTTTTAAATACGTAAGGTTAGCATCTGCATTTATACGATCCCATAAAAATTGTTGCGGAGGAGCTACAACAGTTGCTGTTCTATGTATAACCCCATTAGCCATTTGTATATCTGTCTGCGTCAATGGAGTATTATTTACCCAAAAATTTGTTGCTCTTTTTGAAGGAAACAGAGGCATCCGTAATCCTGGCGGCAGACTAGCTGATGGAACTGAAAGTACAAATAAACTCGGTTCCTGCGTATTTGGAAACGTCTCACTTATTACCCCACCTGTAAGCCTTTGGCCACCGACAATATGGTAACGCAAAAGTGTATCAAGTTGGCCGGGCCTTAAAGTATTAAATGCCGCAGTGCTTGGAAAGCCAGATAATTGAAAAGCTGCATTTGTAGGGGCAAAGACAGTATACACTGCTGTACGGTCGGCAAGTAGTACGCTCAGGCTAGGACTCGCCGTGCTTGTACTGGCCCGGGTTATTGCAGCCTTCAAAAAAGTAAAGTTTGCATCATTATTAATTGTATCCAAGATGGTTCTTGTTGTAGATGATTCAGGAGCTGAAATGGGCACTGCATCAATCCTATCCTTATTGCAAGACGCAAATAATGTAATGGCTCCGGCCACTAGCAGTACCGGTTTGAATCGTTTATTTATGTTGAAATTCATACTAAAAAATTAAGGTCAATAACAAATTAATTAAAGCACATTGTAGGCGAAGCTTACATAATACAACCCGCCGATGCTTGGGTTACCAATGCCGGTGCGGAAGTATTGATTCAGCAAATTCATAGCGCCTACCTTAAATATGGATTTTATTTTTGAAGCTTTCAGACTAACGGCGGCATCAACCGTATGAAAGCTTGGCAAATCGCCCTGGGCAAAATCACTTTCATAATACAGGCTATTTTGCCAGCGCCAGGTAATATTGGCTCCTAATATATTATTAGGACCAAAACCAGTATTCGCTAGTGCTAATTGCGTACGTAAATCAGGCGTATTAAAAGAGGCTCTGAAACCAACTGGCACATCCTTTATCTTATCAGAAGAAAGATTACCTGATACTACAAAATTCTTTGGAAGTAAATATTCCGCACTTGCTCCCCATCCATAGGTTTTTACTTCCTGAGGTGAGTTTACAACTAATGAAAAACCTAAAGAGTCAGTTAGAGATATAATTCCATTTGGGTATTGTATTACATCGCGGCGGGTAATAAAATCTTTATACTTGCCATAGTACCCATATACATCTATCAAAAGCTTTTTCTGAATCAGGGATTTATAACCAATTTCGAAAGATTTTACTGATTCAGGCTTTACTTCTTTATAAGGAATTCGCTCCGACTTATTTACAGGATTGTACCCCGTATTTTTAATCAGGTCATACTTTTCATATAGGGCAACATTTGATCCAAGCAAACGGCCGGAACCTACAGCCAAGTCAATCCATTGTTGTTGTGTACTTGGAAAGCGGTAAGCGGTTTGAAACGATAGCCTTATGTTATGATCCTGCGCCGCTTTGATAACAGCGGTTATACGTGGTGTAAACCGGCCTTCAAAATTTTCATTTTTATCGTAGCGGGCAGAAGCTGTAAGCTTTAAGCGATCCTTGATAACATCTCTACCTACCTGAAGGTAACCGCCATATTCATTTATCTTAATCGGCTCGCCTTTTTTATCGGCAAATAAAGTACCCTCACTGTTTAGTACATATTGCTTCCAGTTGCCACCAACAATTATTTCCGCAAAAGGTATGATACTGCTGAAGTTATATTGGCCTTCCGCCATATACAAATCGCTTTTATCCAACAGTAATCCACCACCTTGTACAATTGGCTTTTTCCGCACCGAATCGAATATTGTATTAAACTGTGCAGAGTAAGGGGCAGGGCGCCCAACGTCGGCAACAGTACGTGCTGTATTGTGGGCTTCCAAATCTGGCCTGCCTGCCTGCTTTGCATTTAAGTAGGCAAATGCATATTGCTGATACCATGTAGTACTCGGTTTCCAAGCCTCATTAAACAAACGGGTAGTTACTGTAAGGTTATGGGATTCGCCGGCATTCTCTTGTGTAGTGTAGCCGCGGATAAACCAGTTTTTTGCATTGATCTCCACTTTATACTGGCCCACTTTCAAATCTTTCAGGGAGTAACGTTCTGCACCGGTATATATGGTGTTACCGGTACCCCAGTTACCCGCAACAATTGCCTCGATATTTGAGGATAATTTATAGTGTATAGCACCAGATAATTTAAAATTTATAGTATTTGGGTTTGCTACCTGGTTTTCAGTGTAACCTGTTCGGGATACAGGAATATTTCCTGGTAAGGTGCTTATATAACCTGCAAGAAAAGGAACAGCCCCTGCTATGCTATTAAGAACTTTTGTTCGTAAATCAACGGAGGTTTCATCACCATAAACATTGATACCATCATAGTTGGGATCTGTTTCTCTTGTGCCTGCCACGATAGAACCTGTTGTACCCAAACGCTTGTAATTACGATAGTCGCGGGCAAGCCAATCTTTTGCCTGAATTAATTCAGAACTTATTTTAAAAGCCAAACGTTCAGATATTTTTTGTCCCCAGCGTAGCGACCAGTTGTAGTAAGGCGAAACACCACGTTCTTTATCACCTATATGCATCATACCGGTTTTTACCTGGAAAGAAAGACCCTGGTACCGAAAGGGATTTTTACTGTTGATCAGCAATGTTCCATTCATTCCACCGGGGCCATATAAAGCTGAGGAAGCACCAGGTAAAAGTTCCATACTTTCTACATCCAACTCGGTTAAGCCGATCACACTTCCTACTGAAAAGTTGAGGCCTGGTGCCTGGTTGTCCATTCCATCAACTATTTGGTTGAAACGAAGGTTACCACTACCTGAAAAGCCACGGGTGGTGGGCGTTCTAAAAGTAAGTGATGACGCTACGGCATCAACACCTTTTAAATTCGTAATAATGTCGTAATAATTAGCCACCGGCGCATTACGAATAGTGGCAGCACTTACTCTTTCTATACTTACCGGCGCTTCTAAGATCCGCTCCGGTGTGCGGCTTGCAGAAATAACAACTTCCTGCCCTATGATACTGGTAGGAACAAAATTGACAATTACAGGGGAAGCTGCAGAAGTAACGGTTACTTCTTTTGTTTCGAAGCCAATAGCAGAAAAAACAAGTGTAACAGGCAATGCAGGTACTGTTATCCTGAAGCCCCCGGAAGCATCGGTAACGGTTCCTTGTTCGCCACCTTTTACCTTAATAGATACAGCAGCTACTCTTTCTCCGCCCCCTGTAGCAAGAACCTGCCCGGTAATAGGAACGCTTTGTGCCCATGATGGTAATGAAGAAATAATAAGTGCAAAAAACACAGTGCAATAGCGCAAGCCTTTTCTCATATTAAATGAAGTTTTGTTTTGGAAATTGCCTTATTGAACAAATCGTTAGAATAATAAATTATAAGGTGTATTTCTGCCGGAAAAGTAAGCATTAGATTTTTCACCGGAAAAATTAATTTACCCCAATTTGAATAACTTGTTGAATTTTACTTCATCGTTTTTTTACGGTTTATAATTCACTAAATTAGTTTAGCTCATGGCACAATTTCAGTTTCCTAACCAAACCGGTTTTTACCAGGGTAAAGTAAGAGATGTTTATACTATTGACAATACAAGGCTGGTGATGATCGCCTCAGACCGGATATCGGCTTTCGATGTTATTCTTCCCAGGCATATTCCATACAAAGGGCAAGTACTGAACAGCATAGCTGCTTATATGCTTGATAGGACAAAAGATATTTGCACAAACTGGCTGCTTATCTCTCCCACACCAAATTCATCCATTGGTTATAAATGCGAACCGTTTAAGATTGAGGTGGTGGTTCGCGGTAATTTATGTGGCCATTCCTGGCGTACTTATTCTGATGGTACAAGAATTTTATGTGGTGCCTTATTACCTGATGGTTTAAAAGAATCGGATTATTTTCCCGAACCAATTATTACACCTTCTACAAAAGCCGATACAGGGCACGATGAAGACATTTCTGAAGAAGATATTTTGCGGCAAGGGTTAGCAGCTCCCGATGAATGGGAAACCATTAAAAAATATGCGTTGCAATTATTTGCCCGTGGGAAAGAAATGGCCTTGCAGCAGGGTTTGATTCTAGCCGATACCAAATACGAGTTTGGTAAACGCAATGGTGAAGTTGTATTGATGGATGAAATTCATACGCCAGATTCCTCACGTTATTTTTATGCAGATGGTTTTAATGAAAGGCAAGCCGCAGGTGAAAAGCAAAAACAATTAAGCAAGGAGTTTGTTCGTGAGTGGCTGATACAAAATGAGTTCATGGGCAAAGAGGGGCAAACCGTACCTGATATGGGTGATGAATGGGTGGAGACTATTTCTAATAAATATATTGAGTTGTATGAAAAATTAACCGGTGTGCCCTTTAAGCCGATGGAGATGGAGGAAGAAGAAGTGTATGGAAAAATTGTAGAGGCTTTAGGGGAGTTAAAGTAAGTTTTCTATTGTTAGAAATGCACTGCCATTTGACGCTTTCATTTCGTCTGTATGCAGATACTTAAAGAGTTTGTAACCCCTTGGATAATGTGAAAGGCATAGTTTTCACACACTCAAACTTTCCATTGCGCAAACGGCAATACAATAGAATCCAGTTTTGAAAGTATATAAATGAGTGCAATGAAGACAATTTGGTTAAGGTAGTTTTAATAGGTTTTTATAGACGCCCTGAAAATTTAATTATATAATGTAAATTGCCGATACCAAAAATTTAATGTGCTTACCACCTTTAACTTAGTTGCTATTTCAATGTGGTGCTGGTTGCTACCATTGTTGCCTCATACCATATCAAAAAAAGCATCTTTCGCTCCTATCGCTTCAGTTCCTTCACCGGGCTTATTTGATGTTGAAGACGTGCTTGAAATAAAACTTTCCGGAAACATAAGAGCCTTATTTAATAACCGGGCAAGCGATGCGGGATATTATCCACTATTACTTACTTACAAGGAAACTAACAGGGATGTTTCCATCCCTTTAAAAGCAAAGACAAGAGGTAATTTCCGCAGGGATAGAGATAACTGTTTGTATCCTCCCATCCTGCTCAATTTTCAAAAGGCCAGTAACAAAAAAACACTTTTCCAGGAGCAGGATAAATTGAAACTGGTAATGCCGTGCCAGGGAGATCAATATGTAATAAAAGAATACCTTGTTTATAAACTATATAACCTCATTACTCCAAAAAGTTATCGAACCCGGTTGGCTAAAGTGAGTTTTTATGATTCCGTCAAAAAAAAGGAAGTTGGCAATTTTTTTAGCTTTTTGATAGAAGAAGATGGCCAAATGGCAAAACGTAACGAAACCCATATTTTAGAGAAGAAGATGATTCGTGGAGAAAGTACCGAAACAGAAACATTTTTAAAAATGGCTGTTTTTCAATACATGATCGGAAATACAGATTGGTCAGTGCCCTACTTACACAATATTCGTATACTGGCTTTTGATTCTTCCACTATACCATCAGTAGTGCCCTACGATTTTGATCACGCAGGTATTGTAGATGCGCCTTACGCACTTCCTCCGGAGCAACTGGGACTAAGGTCTACACAGGATCGCCGGTTCCGTGGCTACTGCATTACAGACATGAAAACATTCGATCAGGTAGTTGCCGTATTTAACCGGCTGCGAAAAGATATTTATAATGTATATACTTCTTGCCCCTTGATAGATAGCCGCTATGTAGCTGCAACAACAAAATTTCTAGATGGCTTTTACGATACCATCAATGATCCCAAAAAATCAAAGGCTGCTTTTTCCTATCCTTGTCAAAAAGGGATGCAGGTAGTAATAAAAGGATTGGATAATTAAAACTTGTTATAATTAGCTTCCTCCCGGTGTTTCCTAAATCATCAAGGATACACTAATATGCTTTCCACTACCAATATTCTTTTCACTGGCATTCCAACCGCCTTTGCTTATTTCAATTAATCATTGTTTTCAATCCTCAGTAAAGCATTTGGCGAACTACAAGTTGAACCTACCTTTCCAATCTATTACCCTGCTCAAGCTTTGCCAAAGCCAGCGGCGCATCAATTTAAGAAGTATAACTTGCCAATGTATCCTTGCCGATTTAACGGAAAGCAAAAAACACGGCTCCCACTAATAACAAAGCAGCTATTCCATGATTATAAGTTAGCGTTTCACCGGTAAAAAATATTCGTGCAAAAACAACAAACACCACAAGCGTTATTACTTCCTGTATCACCTTTAATTGAAAGAGCGAAAATGGCCCGCCGTTATTTTTAAAACCGGTTTTATTAGCCGGCACCTGAAAGCAGTATTCAAAAAATGCAAGGCCCCAGCTAACTAATATGATTGTAAATAATCCTGCCTTTTTTAACCATCCCCATTGTTCAAATTTTAAATGGCCGTACCAGGCAAGCGTCATGAAGATGTTGGAGATAATGAGTAGCCCAATGGTGAGGAATGCTTTCATAAAACAAAAATAGCACCTCACCCACCTCCAGCAACTCGTAGAGCGGACCACGGTAAGGGTTAAAACCCTCCCGGCATTTTCTTTTCTGTTTTCAAATTATTCAGGCTTGGGTCCATAGCAATTGCTTTATCGCAAAGAGCACGACCGTTATCGGTTGCGCCTTTCTTTTGATAAGCCATGCCCATCATATAAAGCGCCTCCGCTTTTTTATTATCAATGGCTAAAATCTTATTATAAAAGGTTATGGCATCATCATACTTGCCGGCATCATAACAGGCCTCTGCAATGGCATCAATTAAACCAATATCTGTCGGACGTTTTTCAAGGGTTTGCTTCATCATCTCCAGCCCTTCGGCAAACTTGCCGGCGTTCATATAAGCTGTTGCCAGGTTTTGCATGTATTCGCCATCTTTTTTATAGCCTTTCTCTCCTGCTTCCAGCATGTATTTCAAAGCATTTGCATTATCGTTCATGCCATAATAAACCAGGGCAAGTTCATACACATAACGGTTGTTTGTTGGTGCTAAACTGATGGCTTTTTGAAAGTAAGGAATGGCCAGCTTAAAGTTCTGCATGTTGGTATAAGCCGTGGCCATTGTATGCGGGATTTCAGCATTTGTTGGATCGTCCTTAAATGCTGCCTCCAAATATTGGATTCCTTTTCCTAAATCATCCTGCTCGTAATAAGCACGGCCAATGTAGAAATCAACCTTTTCCGAAGCGTCTGCTTTTTTTAGCAACTGCGCATATTTTATAGCATCATCCCATTGGCGCATGTTGAAGTTAAGGTTCATTAAGTTTTTATAGGTTAATGCTGACCTGTCACCTAAACTTTCGGCCTGCGCATATTTTTCCTTTGCCTTTGCGTAAAATTTTACTTCGGTGTAGGCGGCGGCCAGTTCATTAATCACCTGTTGATTTGTCTTATTAAAGCTGTATGCTTTTTCCAACTGCTTTACTACCTCCATACGGCGACCTTTGGCTTTTTCGTCCATGCCCTTTTGAAGATAAAAAGAGGAACTGTCTGATTGTGCGAAAGAGGAAATTGCAAAGGCACACATTGCTGTGGCTAAACTGATTTTATACATAGGATAGGTTGATGTTTTACTGCGCCAAAATAAAACGAATCTTTGAAAACATTGGTATAAACCGATGGAAATAATAAAAACAAATCCTAAAAATTTCATCCTCCATTTTTAAAAGGTTGATGGCTGAGGACGCCGCCAACTGCATCAATACAAATATTTCATTACCATTTATGTACCAACTGCTTACTTTAAAACAATGCCTGACAGCGGCGGCAATTTGATTACCAATGTGTAGTTATTTTCAGTTCCTGGCATTGATGTACATTCAACACTTGTATTTATATATTCCCCTGTTCCCCAAAATTCAGTACTGTCAGAATTAAAAACTTCTTGTTTGTACTGCTTGTTTACTGTTACCTGCCAACGTGTTTTAGGAACCGGGTTCAGGTTTAAAATAACCAGCAGATCATCAGTATCCTTTTTCCCTTTACGTTTATACACAAGTACGCAATCGTCACGATGGTTCAGGTTCACCCACTCAAAGCCAAAGTGGTTAAACTGGTTTTCGTACAGCGCCGGCTCATCTTTTAATAAGTGATTTAGAGCTTTTATGCAATTCTGCATTTTGCGATGCGGCTCGAACTCAAGCAGGTGCCATTGAAGCTCCGATTTATAATTCCATTCGGATGTTTGGCCGAGTTCATTACCCATAAATAAAAGCTTGGCACCTGGGTGCGTCCACATATAGGTATACAAGGCACGCAGGTTGGCAAACTTCTGCCATTCATCGCCCGGCATCTTATACAACATGGGGCTTTTGCCATGTACAACTTCATCATGGCTAAGCGGCAGCATAAAATTTTCATCGTAGTAATACGCCATACTGAATGAAAACTTATCCTGGTGCGCAGAGCGAAAGAAGGGATCTATTTTAAAGTAATTCAGCGTGTCGTGCATCCATCCCATCATCCACTTCATACCAAAGCCTAAGCCACCTGCAAATGTAGGATTCGTGATACCAGGCCAATCAGTAGATTCTTCGGCAATGGTTTGCACATCCGGGAAATCACGATAAATAGTTTCATTCAGATCTTTGATAAAAGCAATGGCTTCTATATTGCCATTGCTGCCAAACTCATTGAGATCCCACTCCCCTTCTTTGCGTGAGTAATCTAACCGCAAAATAGATGAAACTGCATCTACCCTAATACCATCTATGTGAAAAAGAGCAAACCAAAAATGGGCGCTGCTGATCAAAAAAGATTTGACCTCTCCCCTTTTATAATTGAATATATAAGAATTCCAATCGGGATGAAAGCCTTTGCGCATATCAGCATACTCATAGGTATGCGTGCCATCAAACATATACAAGCCATGGGCATCGTACGGAAAATGCGAAGGCACCCAATCGAGAATAACGCCAATATCTGCCTGGTGTAATTTATCAATCATACGCATGAAACCTTCAGGTTCGCCAAAACGGGAAGTAGGTGCAAAAAAGCCGGTGCATTGGTAGCCCCAGCTTCCATCAAAAGGATGCTCCATTACAGGCATAAACTCAACATGGGTAAAGCCCAGGTTTTTTATATAAGGTACAAGGCGCTCTGTAATTTGTTCGTACGTATTATAGGTTTCTTCATCGGCAGCATTGGGCCGCATCCAGCTTGCCAGGTGCAGTTCATACACACTCCATGGAGCATCCAGTGCATTTTTAGCTTTACGCTTTTGCATCCACTCTTCATCATTCCAATGATAATGGAGGTTCCAGGTAATGGTTGATGTTGCAGGACGCTTCTCCCAGTAAGAAGCGAATGGATCGCCTTTTACGGTGATCCTTCCAAGAAAGCCGGTTATGTGATACTTATATAATTCGCCCATTGCCACGCCGGGAACAAAGCCTTCCCAAATGCCGCTGTTATCCCAACGCGGCTGAAGCTGATGCGCAGTAGCATCCCAATTATTAAAATTACCGATGACCGACACCTGTGTAGCATTTGGCGCCCAAACACAGAAATAAAATCCATCACGGTCTAACACCGACATGCGTTTGGAACCGAACTTTTTGTATAGTGAATAATTGGTTCCTGCCTGGAAAGTTTTTACATCATCATCATATAAAATCGAATAATTCCAAACAGGCAGCGATGTATCAACAAAATTTTTATCCTCATACCGCTCTGTAACTACCGCTATTGCATCACCTTCTTTTACATTCATCGCTTTAGGTGATTTCTCTGTGGATTTAAATTCTTCCTGCATCATAGACACTTATTTTTACCATTCACGTAAAGTTAACAACACCAAAAGTCTTTGCTCCTTAAATTGTTCATCCAACTACCAACATATGAGAAAGCTTTTTACAGCTGTACTGCTAATAGCATTTTCCCAAATTATTTTTGCTCAGTCGCCCCTCAAAGGAGTAATAAAAGATACGCTTGAAAAAAGGCTCCTGTCAAATGCCGTGGTTACTCTATTGAAGAAGGACTCTTCCCTATACAAATTTACCCGTACCGATAAAGCCGGTGCTTTTCAAATAGCCGATGTGCAACCGGGGAGTTACCTCCTTTTAGTAACCTACCCAAAGTTTGCTGATTATGCTGAAGACGTAGCCGTTAAAACTGAGCCAACCGACTTAGGCATTATCGCTCTTACACAACGGAGCCATTTACTGCAAAATGTTATTATTAAAAATGCCGGTGCTATCCGGATTAAAGGTGACACCACTGAATTTGTAGCGGATAGCTTTAAAGTGAGAGAAGGTGCCACGGTTGAAGAGTTGCTGAAAAAACTTCCGGGCTTCCAGGTAAACAGCAAAGGAGAAATTACCGCACAAGGACAAAAAGTGCAAAAGGTTTTGGTGGATGGGGAAGAATTTTTTGGTGACGACCCTACAATGGCAACAAAAAACATCGGGGCTAAAGCTGTTGATAAGATACAAGTGTTTGATACAAAAACCGACCAGCAACAACTGACGGGAATCTCTACCGGCACTGAAGGAAAAACAGTTAATATAAAGCTTAAAGAAGACCAGAAAAAAGGGGGGTTTGGTAAATATTCGGTTGCCTCAGACTTTAAGCGTTTACACGACGTCAACCTATTATATAACCGTTTTGTAGGAAAAAAGAAATTGTCACTATACGGTACAAAAAGCAGCACTACCACCGGCAGCATTAATTGGGAAGACCAACGAAAGCTTGGCCTGAACGATTATGAATTTGATGAAGTAGCAGGCTATTACACAAGCTTTGGAAGCTACGACCAGACTTTTGATAACTGGAGTTTGCGTGGCCTGCCCGACGCTTACACAGCAGGCGGTTTATACTCCAACCGCTTTGGTGCCGATAAGCAAAGCGTCAATACCTCTTATCGCTATAACCGTTTAGGAACACAGAATGCAGGTTCCATCATCACCCAAAATATTTTGCCGGATACTTTATTTTATACCAATCAATATACCAAATCCAGGGGCCTTAATGAACAGCATGCTTTTACCGGCAAGTGGGAGTATAAAATAGATTCCTTCAACACTCTAAAATTCAATTCATCGGCTACCCGAAAGATCACTACTTATTATACCGAGACAAGAACAGAATCGCTTAGTGAAGAAAGAGATACCGTAAATACTGGCAACCGCATAAATGAGGGAAGAAATACCCGCCTGCAAAACGATAATCAACTTCAATATAAGCGCCTGTTTAAAAAGACGGGCCGGCAACTGATTGCCACACTGCGTTTTAACCTGGTGGATGACGATGGCATCGGCATACTGAATTATAATAACCGTTTCTATAAATCAAATGTTTTTGACTCAGCCGAATTATCAGATCAGCAAAAAATTAATAAGGGTCATTCAGAAACGTTAGGTGGAAAGATTACATACGCCGAACCTGTCAGCACAAAACTTTCGATTATATCAGAATATAGTTACAACAGGAATATAGCTTCGTCTAATCGAACTACGCTTGAAAAAGGAAGCAGCGGTAAATATGAAGATTTCCTTGACTCGCTAAGTAATAATTTTGATATGACAGCACTATCACACAGCGGCAGCCTTATCAGCCGATTTGCTACAAAAAAATTCCAGGCCTCTCTCGGGTCGGGTATTTCAGCGGTACAATTAAATTTGCTTAATAAAGATGATGGCACTCAAAGGAGATACAATTTTCTTAACCTCACACCGCAATCTTCGGTGAGCTATACAATCAAGCCTAATAATTCGGTACGATTGAATTACAGGGGTAATACCGTACAACCAAATATTGAGCAATTGCAGCCACTTAGCAATAACAATGATCCGCTTAACATTATAATTGGTAATCCCAACCTTGAGGTAGGCTTTCGTCATAACATGTCACTCTCATATAGCTTTTATAAACTGCTTAGTCAAACCAGTATGTGGACCTCTTTCAATTACAACACCACTCAAAATGCCATCACAAATATCGTCACAATCAGCAATGGTAAGAAGGTTTCCATGCCGGTAAATGTCAATGGTAATCGTAACTGGAATTTCTGGGGTGAATGGAACAAAGGTGAAGGCGAAAAAAAATTAAATTATAGTGTGGCTATTAATGGCAGCGGGGGTATTTACAACAATTTTATTAATGGATTTGCCAATCGTACCACCTCGTCGAATTTCACAGTTGAGGCTGGGCTGCGCTACGAAGTTGATCAAAAATGGAATTTGTATATAAGGCCTAAAATAGGATATAGCCGTTCCCTTTCCTCACTGAATACCGCTGCTAAAACAAGCTACCTCACTTATGGTGGCCGGAGTGAAGGTTATATAAAATTGCCGGGCAATTTTGAATTGAAATCTGATATTGACCTTGATTGGCAGCAGCGTATTACTGCCTTTGCAGGTAACCCTAATCTTACTATTTGGAACGCGGAATTAAATAAGAAGATTTTCAAAAACAAATCCGGTATTGTATCATTATTAGCAAGAGATATTTTAAACAGTAACCGTGGATATACCCGTACTATTAATAGCAACTTTATTAACGAAGAACGTTACTTAAGAGTTAGTCAATACTTTATGCTGAAGTTTGAGTGGAGCTTTAATAAGATGGGTGGACAGTAATAAGAGCAGGCAATATGCAGTACGCAGTTTGCAGTAAGAAATCAAATTAAAAAGATCAGTTATGAAAAAAATATTCGTTGCAACTTTATTAATGGCTTCCGGTTTTGCGGGCAATAGCCAGGAAACATTTCACAGTGCAGTAAAAATAGAATTTGAGAAAGTGGTGTATGTGCGCCAGCAATATAAGGAGTTGAGCCCTGAGTGGTATGAAATGGCAAAGAACCAGTTACCGGAACAATCGGTGAATTACTACCAGTTTATTGGAGACACGGAAAAATCATTTTTTAAAGAAAGTAAAGAAGCGCCGGTAAATCCGCGTAGCTGGTACCAGCCGGTTGCCGATAAAAATGTTGTTTATAATGATTTTAAAGCAGGTAAAACCATTACGCAAAAACCTGTGTTTGAAGAAACCTTTTTAATGGAAGACAGCTTACTAAAAATTAAATGGAAATTGACGGCTGATACAAGAACTATTGCCGGTTATGATTGCCGCAAAGCCGTTGGCTTTATTGATGATACCGTTGCCGTATTTGCATTCTACACCGATGAACTTTTAATGACAGGCGGCCCCGAAGGAATTCATGGACTGCCGGGAATGATACTTGGTGTTGGCGTTCCGCGATTGCATACAACATGGTTTGCAACTAAAATTGAAGTTAATGGTGTAAATACCAGTACTATAATTCCAGCTACAAAAGGTAAAAAAGTTGACCGTAAAAAAATGATTACTGCTTTAGATGATGTTTTAAAAAACTGGGGCAAGCACGGACGTAGTATGGTTTTAAATTTTGTGATATAAGTTTAGTTGATTGGTTTATTAGTTTATTTGTGATCGATGCTTTGACTAATTAACCAGTTAACTGATTAACCGAATATCTATCTCCCCAACTCTAAAATCCAAATTGATTTCCCCGGTACCTTCCACTCTGGCACCGTTAAATCAGCCGTCCAGCCAGCATTAATATTTCTTGCTTTTGTAAAGCCTGCGGTTCTTTCTAAAAAGCGCTCCGGATTGATCGTCTTTTCATCATTACTTGTATTCATCACCACCATTACCGTTTGTTTACTATCGTAACGGAAATAAGTGTAAACCCAATCTTCCGGAACGAATTGCATAAGTTTCCCGGTTTTTATTGCCGATGAAGCTTTGCGAAAATTGGCGATGGTTTTTGTCCAACCGAATACTTCGTTCTCTTTATCGGTTCTTCCTTGTGCTGTAAATTTATTTTGCGCATCTTCCTTCCAGCCTCCATAAAAATCGCCACGAAGCCAACCGTCCGGGTTAGAAGCGCCTTTCATTAATATCTCTGTACCATAATACATTTGGGGAATTCCACGTGTTGTAAGCAGCCACCCGAGACCCATTTTCAATTTATCTACGTCTTCACCTACCACGGTTAAAAATCTTGTTATGTCGTGATTATCTAAAAACACCACCTGTTTTTCAGGATGCTGATAAACAAAATCATTAGCAAGTGTCTGGTATAATTTGTTTACGCCTTCTGTCCATCCGAAGGGCTGTGTAAGAGCCGGAGCAATGCCATAAAAGATGGTTTGAAAATCTGTTACTGCCGGAAGGTTACTTTTAAAGCGGACGTTGTTTAAATTATTTTCTGTGAAATAGGCTTGGTTCAAAACGCCATGTACCATCGTCTCTCCAAACATCATCATCTTTGGATATTCATCAAATAAGGCCTTGTTGCAACGATTCATAAATTCCAGGTCGTTGTAGATGTAAGTATCAATCCGCCACGCATCTACACCAAATTCCTCTACACACCAGATCGCATTTTGAATTAAGAAATTGGCAACGTATGGGTTACCCTGGTTAAGGTCAGGCATCTGCTGTGTGAACCAACCATCGCTCATAACTCTTTCATCTTTCTTAGATGCATAATTATCCATCAAAGGAGCGTCTTTGTAAGTTGTATTGGTGTACTTTGGAAATTGATGAACCCAATCTTTCATCGGCATATCCTGTATAAAAAAATTGTATAGGCCACAATGATTATACACTGCATCCTGAACCAACTTCATTCCCCGCTTATGTAGTTCGCCGCTTAGCTTTTTATATGTTTCATTGCCGCCATGTCGTGCATCCACTTTGTAATGATTGGTAATGGCATAACCATGTTCTGTGCGATTAGGCATGTCGTTATCTATTACAGGCGTCATCCATAAAGAGGTAATACCCAAATCCTGCAAATAATCTAAATGATTAATGACACCTTGAAGATCGCCACCATGACGGTGATACATAGAGTCGCGGTTAAGCGATTGATCTTTATATCCGGGAAGTTTATCGTTGGTAACATCGCCGTTAGCAAAGCGGTCTGGCATTAATAAATAAACAAAGTCAGATGATGAAAGCCCTTGGGCAAACTGCGTTCCCTTGCCAGCACGGCGTGGTTTTAATTCAAGCGACACTTTCCTCCATTCAGATGGGACAATCCCGCCAAGAGAAATGGTAACTGTTTGGGGTTTTGCATTTGGAGCAATTGCCAGGTCTAAGAACAAATACTTCCGGTTTTCTACTTTATTTATTTTGATAATTCTTACATCGGGTGATGAAGACGTGGCAACCAACTTATCAACTGCAAGCATTTTAGTAGAACCCGTCTCATGCAACATCAATTGCAGCTTTGTATTCTTCATCCCTACCCACCAATGCGATGGATAAATTTCTACACTTTGTTGTGCATGTAAAAAACTTACAAAGCAGCTGCTCATTAATATTGCTATTATCTTTTTCATACAATTAAACTGAGCGTTCCTCAGTAATTTTTAATTCGGTTGCTAAGTCATCATACTCATTTCCTTTCTTATCATCCTTAATAAAAAGGAAACAGATCAAGGCTGCCAGGATCATAAGAAAGCCTCCGCACTGAACAGCAAGCAGGCGGTCATTATTTAGCAGGTTATTCATCACCCATTTAAATCCTAACGAGGCCATGATCTCTGGCAGTACAATAAAAAAGTTGAAGATGCCCATATATATACCAATCTTGCCGGCAGGCAAAACCCCGCCTAGCATAGCATATGGCATTGATAAAATGCTGGCCCAGGCAATTCCCACGCCGGTCATGCATACAAACAGCATGTTTTTATCGGTAACAAAGGCTACACTGATCAAACCTGCAGCACCGGCCAATAAGCAAATGGAGTGTGTTATTCTTCTTCCTAATTTATCAGCAATTGATGGAAGCACAAAAGCAAAGGCGAAAGTCACTACATTATAAAATGCTAAGGTGAGGCCCGCAAAGTCTTTTCCATTACCAAAAGCAGTATCCGTATCGCTGGTAGCACCAAACACGTTGTAGGCAACAGCTACGGAATAATAAAACCACATCAAAAACAAGCCGGGCCAGGTAAAGAATTGCACCAGGGATATCATCCTCATTTTTGGTGGCATGTTACCAATAGCAGAAAAAATTTCTCGTACGCCACCGCCAAAACCCTTGTTCGATTCCTGCACTTTTTCCTTGTGAGGTAAATCAGCAGGCGGATATTCCTTTGTAGTAAAAACAGTATATAAAACAGCAGCTAAAAAAAAGAATGCACCAATGTAAAATGAGAATCTTACGTTATCGGCAATGATCCCTTTGGCAGCGGTGTTTTGCATACCAAACCAATTACGTAATAGCCAAGGTAAAGATGAAGCAATGCATCCTCCTAAACCTATCATTAAGCTTTGCATTACAAACCCACGATTCAATTGGCTGTTAGGAAGCTTGTCGGCTACAAAGGCCCTGAAAGGTTCCATTGCAACGTTGCCAAATACGTCAAGTACCCAAAGCAAGCCCGCCGCCATCCATAAGGCACTGCTATTTGGCATTATGATCAGAGCTATTGAGCTAAACACAGCGCCAATAAAAAAATAAGGGCGGCGGCGCCCCCATTTCGGGTGCCATGTTCTATCACTCAGGTAACCAATAATAGGTTGAACAATTAAGCCGGTTAACGGCGCTGCTAAAAACAATAAAGGGATATCATCCGGGCTGGCACCTAACACATCGTAGATAGGTCCCATGTTAGCCCGCTGCAGGTCCCAGCCAAATTGGATTCCGAAGAACCCGACGCTCATATTTATAATTTGAGAAAGGGAGAGTTTAGGCTTACGTATCGGATCAAGCCGTTCAGTAGTGGTAGTGGCCATAAGCAATCATTAGTTTGATTGCCAAGATAAGAAGGAAATGTGTATTGAAAACACACTTCCTTCTTTTATGTTGATAGTGCGGTTATAACTTACGCACCTAGTGTAAATCCATTAGGAAGAACAGCACCTTTCTTTATTACGACAATACCTTCTTTGATGGTAAATAAAGTTGAATCATCATCCGCTAAATGCGGGCCGCCAATAATTCGGACGTCATCTCCTATCCGGCAGTTTTTATCAATGATAACGTTTTGAATAAAACACCGGTTGCCGATACCTAACTGCGGAACCCCGTGTTCCTGCGCATGGGCAATGTCTTCGATGGTTTCATAATAATCGCTGCCCATTATATAGGCGCACATTACGGTAGTATCGTGGCCAACACGGGCACGAATACCAATAATGCTGTCTTCTATGTGTGCCGCATTTACAATACAGCCATCAGCCAGTATGGTGCGGTCTAAACGAGTGCCACTGACTTTTGCAGGCGGCAACATCCGGGCACGGGTGTAGATAGTGCGATTGTTGTCGAACAGGTTAAACTCAGGCAAATCTTTAGTAAGCGCAAGGTTGGCATGGAAAAAGGCAGGAATGTTCCCGATGTCTTCCCAATAGCCTTCGTATTGATAAGAAGCTACTTTGTAATGTTCAATTGAATCGGGAATTATTTCTTTACCAAAATCGGTGGCATGTGCGTGTTCTTCCTGCAGTAGATCAAACAGCAATTGCCTGTTGAATATATAAATGCCCATTGAAGCAAGGTAGTCTTTGCCTTTAGCGTGCATCTCTTCACCCGTATCACTTACCCAGTCTTCAAGGCCACTTTTTGGCTTTTCGGTAAACGAAGTAATCATGCCATCGGTGATTTTGCAAATGCCAAAGTCGGAGGCTTCTTTTGCCGTAACAGGTATGGTAGCAATAGTTATGTCGGCACCTGCTTCCTTGTGCGCTGTCAGCATTTCCTGAAAATCTATTTGATATAACTGGTCGCCGGAAAGAATGAGTACATACTCACTGTCAAACGGGGCAATGTGCCTCAAGCCTTGCCGCACAGCATCTGCCGTTCCCTGGTACCACGCAGGGTTATCAGGCGTTTGTTCAGCTGCAAGAATGTCAACAAAAGCTGATGAAAAAGCACTGAAATGATACGTGTTTTTAATGTGCCTGTTAAGCGATGCCGAATTGTACATGGTAAGTACAAACATGCGGGTAATACCGGAGTTGAGGCAGTTGGAAATCGGTATGTCTACCAAACGATATTTACCTGCAATGGGTACTGCCGGCTTGCTGCGGCTTGTTGTAAGGGGTTGCAACCTTGTGCCTGCACCGCCACCTAAGATCACTGATAACATTTGTCTGCTCATATAACAATCGGTATTAAAATTTGAAAAATTGGTATTGGTTAATAAAGTATGCTTAGGTAATTATCATATTGTATTTTTTGTACCAGGCTAAGGGCTACTATCTGCTTTTGTTGCGTCGCACTCTTCAAGGTTCTTATCGCTATTCAGCTTAATAAACCACAAAGGCACGGAGGTGCACAGAAAAAAACTCTTTGTGTCACTGTATTTTAAAAAGTTCTCGCACCTTCACCTGTCTTTGCCCCTTTTTGTTCTTTGCATGAACCTCTCCCTGCTGCATAGCGATCAGAATGTACAAGAGTGCGACGCAACAGACGATGACCTGAAAAACTTTTGCCGGTACAAAAAAATTTATTCCAAAGAACTAACTGCAAAAAACTGTACGTCAATTTGTGAAACCGTGAACGGTAAACTATCGCGTTATCGATTCATACACTTTAATATATTCTGCCGCCGATGCATCCCATGAATGGTCTATGTGCATCATATAGCTGCGCATCCAGGTATATAAATCTTTTTTGTTCTGGTACAAATCTATTGCCCGGCCAACACTGTATGTTATATCGCTAACCGTAGCATGATTAAAACGTATGCCATATCCCTGCCACTCCCCAAAATCCCTCACTGTATCTTTTAAGCCGCCGGTGCTGCGTACCATTGGCACGGTGCCATAACGCAGGGCATACATCTGGTTTAACCCGCAAGGCTCTACACGACTTGGCATTAATAAAAAATCGGCGCCGGCATACATCAGGTGGCTAAGAGTTTCGTTGTAACCGATGTGGGTATTGACATAGCCACTGAACTGGTGCTTTACTTCCTCTAACCGGTTTTCAACATCGCTCTCGCCGGAACCCAATATTAAAAAATTTGCGGCCCCATGGTGATGGTAAATTGACGAACGAATTGCGTCTGGCAATATATCAGCCGCCTTCTCTCCCACTAACCTTCCAATGAACGTTATCAGCGGCTTTTCAACATCAAGACCGAACATGCCGCACAATTCTTTTTTATTTTTACGCTTGCCTTCCTTCACCAAATGGTCGTCATAATTCTTAGCGATCATGCTGTCTTTTGATGGATCCCAAACATCAGCGTCAATGCCATTTAAAATGCCAATGCTTTTCCCCTGCTCATATTGTATCAGGTTTTGAACACCATTCGCTTCATAGCGTAGTTCGTTGAGATAGCTCTTGCTGACCGTAGTTACTTTGGATGAACATTTAATAGCGGAAGCAAGGGGGTTAATTAATTTATCCCAGTCTAACATGCCCCATTTATAAGTATCATATGCTGGCAATAAGTGCTGCTGGCCCCAGTCGAACTGTCCCTGGTACTGCGCATTATGAATAGTAAATACAGTGGGAATATTGGCTAAATTTTTAAATGAATAACAATATTGGAACATGAATGGAATTAAGCCGGTATGATGATCATGGCAATGAACAACATCGGGCTGATAACTCCACTTACTCATCCAATCACATACGGCTATCTGGAAAGCAATGAAGCGTCGTGTATCATCATCGTAACCATAGATTTTTTCCCTGTCGAGCAGGCCATTTATATCAACAAGGTATAATTCAAAACCGAGCTTATTCGTCTTCTCTCTTATAACAGAATAATTAAAATAGTGTGGGCCTGAATTCTGGCTTCCTTCATGAACTAACTCCCATTCATTCTGGAATAAAAATTTGGTGCGGTACATCGGCATTACAACTTTAGCCACATGACCTAATTCGTTTTGATACTTTGGCAAAGCGCCAACTACATCGCCCAAACCACCTGCTTTGGCTACAGGAAAACATTCTGCCGATACGTGTATAATCTCCATAACTTATAACATCCTGAGTTGAAGGTATAGCAAATTCTTTTTCAACAAATTTGTGACACTAATTTTTCTATGAAGTAAACTTATTACTTTCAGCGTTCAAATAAATTTACCCGCTGTATGAATCAACAAACAAAATGGTCGCAATTTGGAGTGCTTATTTCAGTGTTTTTTTTCTGGGGATTCGTAGCAGCCAGTAATGATATTCTGATCCCGGTTTTTAAAGAAAAACTCAACCTGGAGCAGTGGCAATCACAAATGATTTCATTAGCATTTTATTTTGCGTACACAGTGGGTTCTATAATTTATTATTTGATTGGTAAAGCAAGAGGTGGTGATATATTAAACCAGTTGGGTTATAAAAATGGCATTGCATTGGGGCTATGCATATCTGCCCTGGGAACTTTATTATTTTATCCTGCTGCTAACTCTGCATCGTTCGGATTAATGATCACCGGGTTGTTTATAGTAGGATTAGGCTTCTCTCTTCAGCAGACTGCCGCAAACCCATTAGCTATTGTGATGGGACCTAGAAACACCTCTTCACAACGACTGAGTTTAGCCGGTGGTATCAATAATTTTGGCACAACCATAGGACCGCTTATTGTCAGTATCGCCATATTCGGTTCGGTAGGAGGCGCGACATCAAGTATTGCCGACATCAGCGCTGTAAAAACTCCGTATCTTATTTTAGGAGCTGCCTTTTTATTAGCTGCAGCGGTATTTAAATTCTCATCGGTTCCCAATAAGATTCCGTTAGAGGATGACACGGTAAAAGTTGCTACTCCAACTGATGTTTCTGATTCTTTAAAACTTTCAGGGCCCGTAAAAAAAGGTGCTATAAATTACTCACAGCTTGCACTTGGTATGATAGGCATTTTTGTGTATGTAGGTGTTGAAGTTTCAACTGCATCAAACTTGCCCGAGTTTATGAAGCAGCATGTAAAAACCGCCGATGGCTTGCCCTTCCCTACCGAAAATGTTGCGCCTTATGTTTCGCTTTTCTGGGCCAGCTTGATGATTGGCAGGTGGACATCTTCAGTTGGTGCTTTTGGTGTTGGGAAAAGCGCTCAGTCAATTCTTCGTTTTATCATGCCTTATATTGCATTTGGCGTGTTTTTATTAGTGAACAAAATTGCTAATCATGACCTTACCCCTTTCTATATCTATGCTGTAGTTATTATCGCCCTAATTATCGGCGATCTGTTAAGCAAAGGCAACCCTGCCCGCCAACTCTTAATTTTTTCTTTGCTTGGTATTACTGCCTTAATTGTAGGCATGCTTGCAGACGGAATGATTAGTGTGTACGCCTTCATCAGTGTCGGGCTTTTTTGCTCAACACTATGGCCCTGCATTTTTACACTTGCTATCGCAGGTTTAGGGAAACATACAAACGAAGGCTCCAGCTTTTTAATTATGATGATTATGGGTGGTGGTTTCATCAGTTTGCTGCAAGGTGTTGTTGCTGACGAGGGACTGCTTGGCATTCAATACTCTTATATTGTTGGCGTTTTATGCTTTGCCTACCTGGCTTTTTATGCCATCCGTGCAAAAGCTATTTTGAAAGCACAAGGGATTGACTTTGATAAACAAGATGGCGATTCACTACAATTTGAAAATAAACATTAATGCTTGACCTCTCAAACGAATTCGCCATTGGTATTGACATTGGCGGCACTAACACAAAATATGGTTTGGTAAACCACCGCGGTGAAATCTTACAAAAAGGCGAAATAAAAACGGATGCTTACCTCGAGGTGGAAGACTTTGTTGATGCGTTATATGATGTGCTCACTCCCATCATCAAAGAAAATGTGGAAGACGGCAAAGTAAAAGGTATTGGGGTTGGAGCACCCAACGGAAATTTTTATACCGGTACTATCGAGTATGCGCCTAACCTGCACTGGAAAGGCATCGTGCCTGTTACTAAATTGGTAACGGCGAAATTCGGTTTGCCATCCGCATTAACCAATGACGCAAATGCTGCGGCCGTTGGCGAAATGAATTATGGTGCCGCCCGTGGCATGCGTGACTTTATCATGATTACCCTTGGCACCGGCGTTGGAAGCGGCATCGTGGCTAACGGACAATTAATTCTTGGCCATGATGGCTTTGCGGGAGAGTTGGGACATACGGTTATTCGGCCGGGTGGAAGAAAGCACTGGTCAACCAAACTGGATGGTTCTCTGGAAGCTTATTGTTCTGCAACGGGTATTGTAATGACGGCAAAGGAACTGATGGAAAACAATCCTGGTGTTGATTGCATGATGCGGAAGATTGATGACAAAGAACTAGACTCAAAGTGCATTTTTGAATGTGCTGAAAAAGGTGATGCGCTGGCTTTGGAAACTTATCGTTTTACAGGACAAATATTGGGCGAAGCATTAGCCAACTTTATCATGTTTTCATCGCCGCAGGCCATTGTACTTTTTGGCGGGGTTATTAAAGCCGGCGATTTTATTATGAACCCAACAAGGGAACATATGGAACTAAACCTCCTGCCTATTTTTCAAAATAAGGTGAAGCTTGTTTTCAGTGAATTGAAGGAAGCCGATGCAGCTATATTAGGCGCCAGTGCCTTAGTATGGGATCTAAGGGAATGAATGACGAGTAGCTAATTGCTAGTGTGCTGATTAGCTGATTAAAAAGGATGCAAATAAAATTATTTTTTGGCTTTAATGATGAATACGGCAGGTACAGCTCTTTGTCCTTCTTTATCAGAAGGCTTGATGGTTTCTTTACCATTTATTAAAAGGCAGGAGCTGCCGCCTCCATCAAGGTTCAGGGCTTCCACACAACCTAGGTCTTTTAAAATTTGCGCTTCCTGTGTAAGTGTTGCACCACCTGCAAGTTTGTTTCTCCCTTCTACTACAAGTATGATTAGTTTGTTATCTTTTGTATAACCCATTGCCGTACGGGGATGCTTGTCATTAATGGCTTTGCCGGTGAATTTGTACTCCTCATTATTTGTGATTCTTATATTTCCATCGTAGAGAAGAACAGGCCCACCACCAATGGCAGTTTGCACTTTCCATTTGTCTTTAATACCATACCGTTTTTCTGTTTTGGGATAATGATGTAACCAAGGAGCAAAAGTAAATTTCGACATTCCATCATATTCATCCCGCCTATAGACAGGATTCCATTCGTGTGCTACAGGCGTTTTCATAAATGAGTCATTATAAATCCAAGTCACATCCGCTTCACGTTTTTTTGAAATACCGATTGCACTCCCTAAGTGCTTTATATAAGGTAATGAATCGCTCTTTAATTTATGGACATGCACATCATAGCTTACACTCTTACCATCTTTGATTACCGTATTCAAATTCCTACCAGTTTCAAACGAGAAAAAAGTGCCATTTACTACAACTAATGGTGAAGCATTCTTTTCAAAAAATTTTGTTGGAGTAAGTCTTCTGTTCAATGTGGTATCGGTTGTAAAATCTAAACGCTTATCCTTCAAATCTGCAATTATATAAAAGGCACGGAATGGGGCTGTATCAATGGGCGTCGCTGTATAATAAACATGTATCGATTTAGGCAAAGGCTGGTATAATGAGTCAACATTTTGCCAACTAATAGCGTTTTGCGAAATGGAAGTAAACGGTAAGAGAAAGAGTAAATAAAGAAGTGTTTTTTTCATCGTATCAATGTAATGGTTCCTTTCAAAACCATGGGTTGTGACAAAAGATTTATCGCGTTGATAAACCATACATAAGTTCCGGCGGGAGCATCCTTCGCACCCCACCCCTTACCTGTATCTTTCGTTTGAAACATTAGCTGTCCCCACCGGTTAAACACGGCAAATTGCTTTAGCTCTTTTATACCTACATAAACCGGGAGCAGCACCTCATTTCTTCCATCTCCGTTAGGTGTAAAAGCAGAAGGTACATAAATAGCTGGCCCGGTAAATACTTTAATCGAAAGTGTATCATTGGCTATGCAGCCTTCAGGTGTAGTAACCGTCAGAACATAAGACTGATCGCTATTCAATGTGGCATCAGGGTTTGAGACCATTGGGTTAGATAAATAAAGTGGTGGCGACCATAAAAAATTTCCATTCCCTGTACCCGTTAAACGAAATGGATAGCCACTCATTACAGTTGTATCGTTACCCGAAGAAGCGGAAGCCGCATTTATTTTTACAGCCTGAAAAGCAGTATCAGAATTACAACCATTGCTTGCCATTGCTGATAAAGCAATTCTATAATTTCCCTTCTTTGAATATGAGTATCGTGCATTTTGAGTGAAAGCTTTTTGTCCATCGCCGAAGTTCCAGTTCCACCCTGTTATCGTTGTTGCCGCATCAAGTTGCAAGCCTGTAAATTGTATGTCGGTATTTACACAACCATCAACAACCTGTGCCTGAATTTGCGGGGCAGGCTTTATAATAAAATCGGCAACGGCTGAAGCGGGGATGCCACAATTATACAATGATGCAGCCGCCAATTCAAGGGCATGACTTCCTACGGTCAAATTGCTAAGAGAAGGAAGCGAATTAGTTGCGGCACCACCATCCAGCTTCCATTGAAAGGAAACTCCTACCGTGGCTGTATCAAACCGTAATCGTGGCAACTTAAGAAAACAAGTATCGTACACAGCTAAAGAAGCAATAGGAGGCGAAGCAATGACCAGTGTTTTTTCCGTTTCGTTTTCGCAGCCATCAAGACCCTTGATCTTTAACTTCACCTGGTAGGTGCCGGCAGTATTATAAATATGTGGCGGCGGATTTTGTAAAATGCTGGTGACACCATCACCAAAGCTCCAGTTATAATTGACAACGGGTGCAAACGAAACAGAGGAGCTGCTGAAGTTTACTGCACTGTCTTTACAAGCTGTGTTGTTCCCTGCGTTTGTATTTATAACTGGATCAAGCGCTGTACAAAACTGTTGCAGGTTTACAGATCCGCCGGTGGCGCCGGTAAAACCCCAATAAACATTTGGGTCTCCGTTAAAAATACCTGCTACTAAATCGGTTTGCTTTTCCAGTCGCAGCACACCATCAAAATAGGTGCGCAGCCAATGTGTAGATGCATCCCACGTGATGCGTAACTGGTGCCAGTTGCAATCTTCCACATTATCGCTTGTTGCAGAAATTTGAATTGGCCCGGCAAGGTCGCCGCTATGATTGATGTTTCCGTTTGCCTGAATACTGATATGATCGTAGGTGGGATCGTTGAGGTTTGTATTTTGCCAGGTATCTAAAGCAATACCAATAGAAGGACTGACACCGCCAAAGCCCATCCCTTCTCCTGTAGAACCAATACTTGTGCTGATGGGTTGCAAAATAAATACGATTCCGTCGGCGCCGTTGGCATCACTGCAACCAAGGTTTACGTTGAACCAATAATCGAAAGAAGTTGAGAGATTTATTTTGTTACTGTTCCAAACGCTTCCGCTTTGTGTTTGAGTTGCAGGTGTTAGCGTATAACAATTGCAGGAGTTTTTTTGCGCCGAACCGTTAAGGATGTATTGCGAAAAAACCGGCTCATAAACCAGGAGAGACAGCAAAAAAACAAGGGACCGTTTACAGAAGGAATTCACTCCTTAAAAATAGGAAACTAAGCCTTTAGAAATGTAAAATATAAAATGCAAAACCGCAGAATATAAAAGTAAGAGGCACCTTATTGGTCTAAGAAGTAAGTCTCATAAAGACTTTTGCTAAAAACAGCTTTAGATTTTACATTTTATATTCTGCATTTTACATTCCACTGTTTTACATCCACTATCGTCCGCCTTCCCACTCTTTTCTTCCAAGGCCGGCAACTACATGCCGCTCACTGTGGTAAGAGGAACGAACAAGCGGCCCGCTTTCTACATAATCTAATCCAAGGCTGTACCCGATTTCACGGTATTCAGCAAATTCATCGGGGTGCGCAAAACGCTGTACAGGTAAATGTTTTTTTGTAGGTTGAAGATATTGTCCAAGCGTTACTACATCGCATCCTGCATTAGCTAGATCCTGCAGGGTTTGAATCACTTCTTCTTTCGTCTCACCCAAGCCAAGCATGATTCCGCTTTTTGTGCGCATGCCACCTTGTTTAAGTGTGCTTATAACTTCCATGCTTCGCCAGTATTTTGCCTGGATGCGCACTTGCCTTGTAAGTCGTTCAGCCGTTTCTATATTATGAGAAACAACATCGGGAGCTGCCTCTATAATTCTTTGGATCTGGTCTTTCTGGCCCTTAAAATCCGGGATCAACGTTTCTAACGTTGTATTAGGATTTAGTGCTTTTACTGATTTAATTGTATTGTACCAAACAATAGAACCGCCATCTTTTAATTCATCCCGGTCAACCGAAGTGATCACCGCATGTTTTACTTTCATCAGGAAGATGGCCTCGGCAACACGCTGCGGTTCATCCCAGTCAACTGCATCCGGCCTTCCTGTTGCCACTGCACAAAAACCGCAACTGCGGGTACAAACATTACCTAAGATCATAAAGGTGGCTGTTCCGGCTCCCCAGCATTCGCCCATGTTAGGACAGTTACCGCTCTCGCAAATAGTATGCAGCTTATGAGTATCAACCAGGCTGCGCACATTTTTATAACTCTCGCCAATTGGCAATTTCACACGAAGCCAATCGGGCTTGCTTCTTCTTGCCGGTTCAATCGCTGATACTATTGGAAGTTCGATCATGTAAGTAAGTAAATAGTGAATGGTTATGATGAATGCTGAGTAGCGAACTATTAACTGTTCCTATTCACCATTCACAAGCTTGCAAATTTAGTTATTTGCGCTTACCAAAAACGAAGGCAACGTGCCCCTGAAAAAACATGCTGGAAGGTGCACTGTAAACAAGCTGCGGAATTTTAGAAGCGTAATAATCGAGGCTGATTCCTATTTCAAGGGCCTGGATAGATTCATTATAGCGTCCAAAGTCGAAGCGCAAAGCCGCTTTTACATAAGCGCCGGGCTTCACTTTTAATTCATTCCATCCTTTGGTAAAGCCCGATCCACCTGTGATTTCAGAAGGTGATAAAAATTGTAAACTATCTTTTGAGTCATATTTTACATCGGCTCCACTTCTTTCTTTTACATAATAAGGTTTTAATAAACCTAGTGATAAGCCACCCTGAACAATGCCTAATACTGCTACACCATTTTTATTTCCTTTTTGGCCAAAAACATACTGCTGTCCAAAGCCCAGCTTTGCCTGGTAAAAATTGTTGATCTTGCCAAAAACAAAAGAATTAGAAAAGAAAGCCTGGCCGGATGATTTTTCTTCTTTACGATGTTTGATTTCAGTAATCTCTAATACATAAAGGTTTGTCCAACGGGCAGAGCGGCTACGGCCTAGTTCCAGAAAAGCTCCGTAGCCATTGGTGCGCAACTGTACGCCGCCGGCAGTATGTTTTGCAAAAGAAAGTACGCCTTCTTCATTTTGTTTCAGTAAAGCATTGCGGCGCTTCTGTTCATCTGATCTGCGTTCTTTTTTTGTTAGTTTTTTTCCAGTCGAATCCTGGGCAAAGGAGTAAAAACTTATGAGGGCTGCAATTGTAATAAGAATAATTTTTTTCACTGCGATAGATATATGGGGTTGAAACGTAAATTTAGGCAAAAAAGTATGACGTCAACTGTTGAATACGAAGGTGATTTACGAACAACCTGCACACATCTTCAGTCCGCTAATTCTTTTGAAACCGATGCTCCTTTGGATAACAATGGAAAAGGCGAAAGGTTTTCGCCAACGGACCTGATGGCTACTTCCCTTGCCACCTGCATGATTACAGTGATGGGGATTAAAGCCCGTTCAATGGGTTTCGATTTGAATGGGGTAAAAATAGAAGTGGAGAAATTGATGAAGGCAGAACCACGCAGGGTTGGCGGGATTAACTTATTCTTTCACTTTCCCGAACCCATGAAAAGCCTCGATGAAAAATCGAAACAGATATTGAAGCATGTTGGCAATACCTGTCCTGTGCAACACAGCCTTCACCCGGATATAGAAGTGAGGGTGGATTGGGGAGAATGGGGATAAAGGAGACATAATTCAGGGGCAGCAGATATTGGCAATAAGCAATTTGCAATCCTGGATCAATCAAACACGCCTCTTATCAATTCACCGGTTAACTTACCAACGTATCAACCAATTAACTTATCAACCTCTTGCCCCTCTCGCTCAACTCGATATCAATCATTCAGTTTAAAAATTATCCTCATCAGCGATATCAATTTACTGAGCGTATCATTGGTATTTGCGGACGAAATGGAGTGGGTAAAACCAACCTGCTTGACGCCATTCATTACCTATGTTTTACCAAAAGTTATTTTTCAAGGAGCGATGCGGTAAATGTGTATCATGGCAGCCAGGGCTTTAGATTAGAAGGCTATCTTTCACTAAATGGCAAAGAAGAAAAAGCAGTTTGCATTTTGCGGGAAACCGGACGTAAAGAATTTTCGCTGAACGATGAACTCTATACCCGGTTTTCGAAACATATTGGCCGTTATCCTTGTGTGGTAATAGCACCGGATGATGTTGAATTAATTATCGGTGGCAGTGAAGAACGGCGAAAATTTATTGATACCATTCTTTCTCAATTAGACCCGGCTTACTTACAGGCTTTAATAAACTACACAAAAATTTTACAGCAACGGAATTCCTTCCTTCGTTCGCTAAGTGATGGCTATGCAAAAGATTTTTCGGTGTTGGATATTTTAGATGAACAGTTGGCAAAAGAGGGATCTGTTGTTTTTCAAAAAAGAGATGGCTTTTTAAAAAACTTTCTGCCTGTGGCACAACAAAAATATGCGCAGATAAGCCAACAGCAGGAGCCGATTAGCCTGAGTTATGAAACAGAGTTGCATACACTGAATATGGAGGAATTGCTAAAGCTTACCCGCCAGAAAGATATTGTTGTACAGCGTACCAGCGGTGGTGTACACCGCGATGAACTGGGCTTTAATTTAGGAGCGCAGACGTTTAAGAGCGTTGCCTCGCAGGGGCAGCGTAAAAGTTTGTTATTTGCTTTGAAACTGGCTGAGATGGAGATACTGAAAAAAGAGAAAGGCTTTCCCCCGCTCCTTTTACTGGATGATGTTTTTGAAAAGCTGGATGAAGAACGGATATCTAATCTTTTGGCTAACGTTTGTACCGACGAGCAGATGCAGATTTTTATCACCGATACAAATTGCAAACGGTTAGAAGATGGACTTCAAAAGATTGGGCAACGGGTACAGATGGTAAGATTGTAACAACGTTTATTTTTTGAATTTAAGTATGATATCAAACTATGATTACAGGGACAAAGACAATCAGTCCTCCTTCCTGTTTTTAATAGTAATCTGCCCCAATAGTTGACAGGCTCTCTACATAAAAATTGCCTGGCACCGATATGATCGAATAAAAAGCAGGAGTCACTTCACCTGCAATAAGTCTGCTTTAGATAACCAGCCTTTAGATGTTTGTCCTTCGTGATTTTTGTAGACGACATAAATAAAACCATCTTTTTCATCCAATGGTTTTAGTACAGCATTATTCCAATGAGTGATAAACGCCTGCCGTTTTGTAGTTTCATCAGGCTCATCGTGGAAGTAAGCTTTGTTACGCACCTTGTACCGGGAACCTCCCGCATCATTTTCTTCATCAGTATTGTCACCGGCAGGCGTTGTTTCTTCTTTTATGACCGCAACCTGTTTTGCTGCTCCTGGATTTTTTTGTGCATCCGCTTTAGCTTTTTGTCTGACAACGATTAAAGAATCAGCCACCTCTTTTTTTCGCTCCCGGCTTGTGACCTTTTTTATAGAGCTACTGTTGTCAGGACGCCTGGCTGTATTGGCGTCATTTGCTACCGAAGCCGAATCACCACCAGGTACGATGGTACCGGTTTGGGCACTACTTACAACTGATTTGTTGGCAAGCATACTATATACAGCCAGGCATCCAACCAGGAAAGCTATAACCAGCACTGCTGTAAATGCAGACCTTGACACAGTTTTCTTGTCGCTATGACCAGTTAATGCTGATGGCCGCCTGATAGTTGTTTTAAAAGCCTGCAATTCGCTATCCTGCTTCAAAACAATTGCTTTTAAGTCTTCTAATTCCTCCTCCTTTCTTTGCAATTCCGCTTCTTTATTATTAAGCAGGGCTCGCCATTTTTTATCCTCGCCCTTTACCAGCCCAAGGACTTCGGCCGTATGTATCCGGTGGTGAGAAATAAAATTGTGTAGCTCCATTCCATTAGCATACCGGTCTTCAGTCTTCTTTTGAAGACATTTATGGATCACAGAAATAATCCATTCCGGGACCTGCATTTCCCAGGCCCTTTGTTCTGCAGTCCAATCAGCAGGGAGATTTATTCTGCGAAGTGCAAGTGCATCCGGGGGCTCCATTTCCATGTGTGCCACCATTACTTTATTCCGGGCCGTTTCGCTGCCACCATTTAAAGGAAAGGGAACCACACCTGCAACCAATTCGTAAAGTACGATGCCGAAACTATACACATCGGTTTCAAAATACATCCTGCCTTCATTCTGTTCCGGGGCCATAAATTCAATAGCGCCTGCATGCCGCAAAGACGATCTTCTTTCTTCATCTGATAAAATAGCCAGGCCGAAATCAAGGAGAACATAATTACCTGTCTGCTGGTTGTATTTTACGTTGTTGCTTTTAATATCTCCATGTTTTACCTCCAGCTTGTGACAATGTGCAAGCGCATGTGATAACTGGTCAGCAACTTTAATAATTTCCTTGATGGTAAAAACGGGAGAGTGCGGGGGCTTCAGCAATTCGCCTAAATCAGGGCCTTCAATAAATTCCATTTCAATATAAGGGAAGCCGCCTGTTTCGCTTATACCGGAACTCAAAATTTTTACAATATTCGGATTAGGTACCTCGCCTACCCTTTGAAGTTTTTTTACTTCATTAATAAAATCACGGTAATGCTTATTTTCTTCATCCTGTGAAAAAATGGGTGTAGGCAATAATTTTATAGCGGTAATAATCTCGCCTACCCGCCTTCCCTTATAAACAGACCCCTGGCCGCCGGATTTAATGGCGCCCATGTTTTCAAGGCCTTCGGATATGGTAAATACTTTTGACATTTGTGAAATTAGATTGCAGATACCAAAACAAAGTTGCGTCCTGATTTATTTCTTACCTGTTAGCTATTCTCGTAAGTAAATTTCAAGAGGGCAGTTTCCCCCAAAACAATCTGGTCGCCTTCGGCTAAATGGTGCCCCACCTTTGTAGTTTGCAAGCGTATGATGGCACCATCTTCTGCTTGCACTTTTATTTTATTACGTGGAGGTACCCCACCTTCATCAGGATATAAAAAAAAGGCGCCGGTGTCTTTATTCCACTCGATATGTGCGTGTTGGCGGCTAATAAATTTGTTGCTTTTATCCTGGCTTGCTGATGAAAAAGCGATGGTGTTCTCCCGCATAAAACCTTCATCTGTTTGCACCTTTTTTTCGCGGCCAATACATACCTTCCCTCCTGTTGATGTCAGCGTATATTTTTCTTTATCGGCTTCTCCGTTTACGACTTGTATGTAGGCCGTTGTTTGTGTTGTAAGTACCGGTTGCTTTCGGGTAGAAACGTGCAAGGCAAACGGCAGGTCTTTTGCTTTTACAGCTTCTGCCGGCAATTCCTCTACAAACAAAGTCTCCATCGTCCAAGTTGGTGGTAGCTCAATAGCATAGTCATCAGCAATGCGTTGGACCTCTTCTCTGAATTTGCTTTCATCATCTATAAACAAGGCCGCTTCGTACAAATGGCGCTCATCTGCCGGAGGCGCTAAAAAAGCTTGCAGCCCTTTAATATTTGCACCCTCACCACCTTCCCAACGTTTTAATTGGTCTTTAATAAATTGTAACAAGCTTTGCCTGAGCGCCTTCACATCAGGGGCAGCTGCATCTCCTTTTTGTTTAAATAAATCGAACATAGTACTGGTGAGCTTATGGCCCTTTTATATTATTCAAGAAACAGTCCAAAATCTTTGTTAGTTCAATTTTTCCCCAAAGCTTTTAATGTAGCCATACTTCTGCAAAACAGGTATAATGTGAGAACCCGCCAAACGAACTGCAACGCTGGAGCCCTTGGTTTTTTCGATACGGATACACACCACAGTATGACCAGGACCTTTTCCCTTTGGTGCAAAAAAGACATACCACCCATCATTGATCCTCTCATCTTTTAAAATACGTTCCGGGGTACCGGTTTTGCCTGCCACAAAAATGCCGAGGCGTTCTTTTTTCCCTGCACTTTGCTCTTTCATATACTTTGTCATTAAGCCGGCAGCGGCGGCATCTTTCAAAAGAGGAACACCTTGTTCAAGACGAAGTGTTGAATCACTGACTTTCATCACATACCGGCTATGCATCATTACACCGCCATTGGCAATGCCGGATGCTACACGAGCCATTGCTGCAGGTGTTGCAATAAGTTCGCCTTGCCCCCATGCCATGCCTGAAATTCCACGGCCCCTGGTGCGGCGTATATTGTTTTTGTTGTAAGAGCGGATACTGGCAAACTCTGTCTTACGCCAGGTATCCATCCACTTTTGCTGCTGGCCGTTATTAGCTAAATCACCATCATAAAAATAACCGCCAACGCCGCGAAGAAATAAGCCGGCCTTCATATAAATGTTTGCCATCTCCTCCTCTAATCTTTCTTCATTAGCCAAGCGGATAAAGAAGGGATTGTTGGAGCGAACAATACCACGTTGGATAGAAATATTTCCTGATTCATCGGGCTCTTCTCCCTTCACCCGGATCAGATCGCCGGGACGAACATTGATCGTTTTTTTAGATGCGGCCTCTGTTCCTAATTTGTTAAACGCCGCGGACGCCGTTATTAATTTAGCAGTGGAACCGGGTTGCGACGCATAAGCAAAGCCAATGTCTTTTGTAGTGATAAAATAAGGAAGCCGGTTTAACTCTGAATTTGTCAAAGTCATTCGATCCATATCAGTTACCGGTGGCGCCGGGTACATGGCCGATGCCAAAACATCGCCTGTATTATCTTCCATCACCACCACAGAAATACGGCTGTTCTTCAAGGTATCTAAAGTTTGTAATGCTGCCTGGAGGTCCGTTTGTAAAGCAGCATCAATTGTCATTTGCACATCGCGGTTCTGGTCTTTGAACGAGTCCACGGCTTTACTGTTGATACCTGCTAAAAGTAAAGGAGCAAGCGCACTAAAATCTCTTTTGGCTACCGTCATTTCTGTTTCTGTTCTTGGCAAAAAGCGGTTTTCTCTAAAGCGGCTTGCAATTACATTAAATTTTGTTTCCGGTGCAGGAAACCCCCTTAATTCCGCCATATGTTCGTACTCGGCGAAATAGCCGTTAGTACCACCCATAAATGCGCCTGTGTTCATATCACCTGTCCAGAAAAATGCCTGCTCGTAAAAAGGATAATACCGGTCTAAACGCTTGCGGGATAAAGATTGCAGGTTAACCGGATCTAGTCCTGCAGCTATAAGTGAATCCTGTTGTTGCAGAAATGAATCAGGATCACCTGTTGCCAAAACCCTTCCTTTTCTATCCAATAAATTGCCGGCACCCAAGCGGTTCATTAAAATCGCTATGCGGGGATTATAGCTGAACATTCTTGCGCCGCTCCTATCTGCAACCAAGGCCGGTTGCGTTACCCATCTACTGTTATTAAAAAGATACTGCCCAACATTTATCCCTAACAAAACAACACCCACTAAAGCAGCAACCAATGCAGGCATAATATTACGGTCTTGCTGACGGGAGATAAACTTCATTTGCACCGCCGAACCTTGCACAATAGAAGCTGACAATAAAAAGCCGGCAGCCATCATGTTGGCGATAAGCGATGAGCCACCATAACTCATAAACGGCAGCGATACACCCGATAATGGCAGGGCGCCAACAGAGCCTCCGGCAATCAAAAGAAACTGTACAAATGTGGAGATGCCTATTCCGGCGCAGAGATAAAAAAGAAATGGTGTTCCTGTTTGCCGGCCAATTAAAATAGCACGATGCACGTATAAAAGGAAAACAATAAACACACAAATAATTCCGGCCCAACCAAACTCTTCTCCCATTGATGGAAGGATCATATCCGTATGCGCTTCAGGAATTGTTTTAGCAAAGCCTTCGCCGATACCCTGGCCTTCTACACCACCGCTGCTCATGGCCCACAAGCCATTTGCAATCTGGTCGCCACCAAATACTTCGTTATCCCATGGGTTCTGCCAGATAGCCTTTCTGTCTACCAGCCGTTGAACTGGACCGGGAAAAACCTTTTCGATGTAAGGCACCTTATCTAACAAAAGAAAACCGGCCATTACTACCATAAGCATGATGGCTGATTCGGTAAGTTGCTTTTTTATAAATAAGATGGCAAGAAGTAATAAGCCAACGGTGATACCTGTTGCCAATAAAATATCGTTACCGGTAAGCCAGATGGAAACTGCATAAACGGCGGCGGTTCCTACAGCATACATAAAGTCGCCCCGCGAAAAGGAAAACAGGATAATAAATGTAAAACAAGCTACCATAGCCGGGCCTAAATCTCCAAGAATCAAAAACAGAAGTATAGTACCCAGAATGGCTATCAAAGCAAAACCAAAGAACTGCCAGCGCTTTTGCCAGCGGCCGTATTCAGAGATAAATCTTTCATTGGTGGCAAAAAATCCGGCAAGGAAAACAACGATCAAAAATTTTACGATCTCGCTGGGCTGAAAACCAAAGAGGTTCACTTTTACACCACTGCCTTCAGGTCCTGTACCAAATAAAATGGTCATTAGCAATAAGCCCATTGCGCCAATTGCCCACGGCCAGCCATTAGCTGCTTTGCTATTTCTTTTAAATACGAACAGGCGAAATAAACCCGAATCGGTAGTAAACTTTCGCAGGTTAAAAAGAAGAATAATAAAGATGCCTGCAATGCCGCCACCAAAATAAAAGATAGAACTCCTGCCGAGGAAGCGGTCACGCAAAGGATCTTGTAATGACAATAAGGTTAAGAATGATATACCTGTCAGTAACATCACAACCGGCAGTAGCAGTTGATCAGCCGACGGAAACCGAAAGGAAAGGAAAAGATGCAATAGGAAAAATCCTGCAAAGAAGGAAATCATTATGATCCAATACCATTTTTCCACGTCGTCCGGCGTGCGTACAATGAGTGCTTTTTCCTTGCGCAGGTTATTAAAATCGCGGGTAGCAAAAAGCTTTATTTTATGCGGTGATTGTATAAAACTAAAGGACGCATCTTCTTCCAGGCCCTGTACGCCTTTTGCGCCTCCAAATTGAAAACCAGGCTTTAGCGGAAGCACTTCAAAAGCCTTATCTGTTGGCAGGCCTTCAAAAGAAAATTTACCGTTGTTATCTGTGCGGGCATAAGCCAGTAAAGAAATTAATTGACGATTATTAGAAGAATCAACATGATAAACTTTCAGTAGTGTAGTTGATGAATCTCGTACCGTACGGCCCTCATCTTCTACGGCATCGCTATACAAACTATCCTGCGGCAAAATCATTTGAAGCCGCACTAAAACGCCGCTGCTAACCGACTTGTCCTGCGTTTGAATAGTACCACTAATTGCATGCTTTCCTAAGCCTACATTTACTGTGGGAGGCAAGGTGGGCGGCGCTGTTTTTTCTCTGTCGAAACGCAGGGAATCGTTACCGCTAAAACCAATTAATAACCTGGCCACTTTGGCTCTTTTACGAAAAGCTTCACCTCCGCTTGTGTAGGCATCTTCTGTACTTAATTCAAAAGATCTTTTATTAAGTTCACCAATATTATCCATTTCCTTGATACCCTGAAACCCTTGTTCTGCAACGCTTCTGATCAACTCTATATCCTGCGGGTCTTCAAAATAAAATCCTTTTTGCAGTAAACCTGCCAGGTTCGCGGCCCTATCCCCTTTGTTTAAATTGATCATGGAACCATCGCTTAACCGCTTCGGTACCTCTTTAAAATCTTTCTGCAATACGGAGAATAATTGCAGAAAAAGATAAAGCAGTACTGCACCAATAGCGAGTAAAAAAATGCGTTCCAAATTCCTGCTGCGAATCGCTGAAGCCATGCTTGTTTTATTTTCGGGTCGAATCTTTTTTAATAAGAAAAGTATCTCTGAGAGTTCCGGATAATGTATCGTTAAGTGGTAATAAAATACTTTGCTGTACCGGCACTATGCTGTTTTGAAAAACCACATTTTTTAGCTGCAGTCCGCCGCTTTGCGTTGCTATCGCGATTTCAAAATCTTTAAAAGTCATGTTTTCCAGCAACAGGTATTTATTATTGGCAGTTATATAAAATGCAGGGCCGGTGTATGACGAATCTGCCTGGAGTACAAGCCCTGCGCCATCTATATGCAGTGAATCCTGGCGAATGAAAATCGTATCGCCAAGCACGGTAATCTTGCCAAAAACAGAGTCCGTTAACATCAGCGTTCGGGGCGCAATGGCTACACTGTCAGCCAATAGTTTTTCGGCAGCGTTTGGCGCTTTTTGTACAATTGTCTGAAGCGGTTTTGTTAGTTCTTTGTTCTTTGTCCATAACCACCAGCAACCTCCTGCAAGCAGCAGTGATAATAACGTAAGTATCCAAACTGCATTGCTGCTTTTTTGCTTTGAAACCTCTATTGGCACTTCCTTGCTTTGACCAATATCGGTGATTGCAATTGGTTCATTAGCCTGAGTCTTTTTTGTGATGGCAGGTTTTGTTGCTTCTAATTTTAGTGGCTTTTTGTTATTCCTTACCAGCACAGCCGTGATGTTATCTTTTCCGCCAGCACTGTTAGCGGCCTCAATTAATATATTTCCTTTTTCCGGTAAACTTTTAGCCGACAGAAGTATCGCTGTCATCTCTTCATTGTTTACCATATCCGTTAAGCCATCACTACATAACAACAATAAATCGCGGGGTAAAAAAGGCGATGAACCGGTTTCGATATAATCTGAATCCAAAGCAATATTGCCATCAAATCCCAATGCTTTATTGATCTCATTTCGTTTGGGGTGAAGCATAGCCTCTTTTTCGGATAGCCGTCCGCTGTCTTCTAAAAAGCCTACGAAAGAATGGTCTTTTGTCACCTTAACCAATGAACCGTCACGCAACAGGTACATGCGGGTATCGCCTACATGAGCGTAATAAAATTGATTCGCTTCAACATCCACTAAAGCCACAGTTAACACACAGGCCATGTTTGCGCTGCGGCCTTCTTTTTGTTTCTCTAAATAGATGTTCTGATTAGCCTGCCATACTGCTTTTCTCAAAGCCTGGGTAGCATCAGTAAAGGGTTTTTGCATTTCCCTGAGAATAGTTTCCTGTGCAATAGCCGCCGCTATTTCTCCCCCCTCATAACCGCCCACGCCATCAATAACACAGGCAAGCACCCAACCGTTAGGCACCTTTTGAGCAATAAAAGTATCTTCATTATTATCCCTAAGCTTGCCCGTATCGGTAATGCCAAAAAAATTATCCGCCATTCTTTTTATGTGTGGTTTTTATTTCAGCAAAATGGGCAATAAAGAGGCAAATACAAATGCCCAACAGTACCAAAGAAATAATTGCTGTCATAATCAGGGTTTAAAAATATTGACACCTACAATACCATTGAGTAAGATGCGTGAATTAAAGGGCAGTTCGGTCCATTGTGGCGAGGCATCTTCACTCCGGGCTATTTCTTTTTCATTCACCACCGTCTTTTCCCCAAACGAAGCGAGGTGTAACTTATTATCATCACGGTTAAAACGGATTCTTAAATGCGGGGTATTCACCCAGTCTGATGGAATACGAAAAAAGTTTTCCGTTTCACTTTTTTCTTCTTTGCCTGATACTACAATATCATCGGCCTGCATAAAATATTCTATTTTTTTGCCGGCATATTCTTTATCAGGAATTATTGTTTCTAACCGCGCAAAAGCATTACGGTTGACAGGTTCTAATCCCCCGGGTCCCCTTGTTAATGGAGAAGCACCGCCCGGGGTACTTTTAACCTGTCGCTCATCATATTTAAAATCCTCTCGGAATGGCACTTCAAAGTAGCCATCACTGTAAAAATGAAAGTCTTTTAATATATCAGGATTAATGTCAAAGGTTTGCGCAATACCCGTCTGGCGTGGAATATAAGTCACACGGAGATTCTCGTCTTTTTGTTCTGACTTATTACTGTCCGGTAAAAGTTTACCAATGAAACTTAAATCACCTTGCGGGTAATCCGGGTTGGCTACAAATCGAAAAATCCACCGGTTGGCAGACGGCTCAACGGTTTTGCCAAGTGCCCTGTATTCTTTTAATAATTCATAAAACTTTTTTACTGACTCATGTACAATCAAACCGAAAATCCCTTTTTTATTGTCCATGAAAACCTTGTAATCATCGGGGTTGAAGCAGATGATATACTCATGATAAAAAACTACGCGGCCCGCAAAAGAAAGCTGGCCAATAGATTCCTTAAATTTTTGAATGATGTATTGATAGACATTATCTGAGGTCAACACAGGCACGGTTTGCTCGTCGGGCTCTCTGCCGCTTTTTACAAAAAAGTCGTGAAGGCCAATACGCTGCCAAAAGGTTTGCTTTGATTTCATTGAGATGAGTTAGGCTTCAAATTTACGTGTTCCGTTTATAGAAGTGAGGTGCTGAAGATGAAGAAAAAGAAATGAGCCATAAAGCCAAAATTTTATCCCGATCCTTATTGCTATTTAAACAGTGGAAGTGGAACAGCTTCGCAAAATTTTTCAAAAAGGACCGGCTAACGAAAACGATCCATTTTGACTTTATTAATAAATAGTGCATCGCGTCATTTTCAGGCGAATCAATGTTGATACTAATCCAGGTCAATGATCTTTAAATGAAGAGTTCGGGTTTATGAACTGGTGTGATGGCATCAGAATTGAAACGTCGTCCACTACAAATCACATCGAACGAACATGAAGATGACTCAATTTCCCGGCTTCCCTTTTCCATTGGGTGCCAACTGGGATGGGCAAGGTATCAACTTCGCCCTATACAGCGAGAACGCAACTGCTGTCGAACTTTGCCTTTTTTCGGAACCGGATCTGGAAAGAGAATCCTTACGCATACGCATTAATGAACGCAGTAATCACGTATGGCATGTATATATTCCTGGGCTTCTTCCCGGCCAGCTTTATGGCTACAGGGTTTATGGTCCATATGAACCTCAAAACGGACATCGCTTTAATCCTAACAAGCTATTAATTGATCCATACGCAAAAGCTATCTCCGGCACTATAAAATGGAATGATGCACTTTTTGGGTATGAAGTTGGACACCCTGACGAAGACCTGAGCTTTAACGATGAAGACAGTGCGCCGTATGTAGCGAAGTCGGTTGTTATTGACCCCCGCTTCGATTGGGAAGGCGATAAACTCCCACGCATTCCCTACCACAGAACTATTATTTATGAGGCGCATGTAAGAGGTCTTACAAAAACGCATCCCGGTATACCGGAAGAGCTTCGCGGTACATATGCTGCTATCGGTCATCCTGTAACAATTCAATATTTAAAAGAGTTAGGCATTACCGCCATTGAGCTAATGCCTGTGCATCATTTTTTGCAGGATAAGTTTTTAGTGGATAAAGGCCTTTCTAACTATTGGGGCTATAACACCATTGGGTTTTTTGCGCCGGATATACGCTATGCCAGTCAGAAAGAACATGGTGCGCAAGTGAATGAATTTAAACAGATGGTAAAGGAACTTCATAAAGCAGGTATTGAAGTGATCCTCGATGTAGTGTATAATCATACGGCAGAAGGAAACCAGATGGGGGCCACCGTGTCGTTTCGTGGTGTTGACAATGCGGGTAACTACCGCCTTACAGATGATAAGAGGTATTACATGGATTATACAGGCACCGGCAACACGCTAAATGCCAAAATGCCAAGTGTAATGCGCCTGATCATGGACAGCCTGCGCTACTGGATCTTAGAAATGCACGTGGATGGTTTCCGTTTTGATCTGGCAGCATCATTAGCCAGGGAGCTTCATGCGGTTGACCGGTTGGGCTCCTTTTTTCAGATCATGCACCAGGATCCAATCATCTCCCAGGTGAAATTAATTGCAGAACCATGGGATATTGGCGAAGGCGGTTACCAGGTTGGTAATTTCCCACCGGGATGGGCGGAATGGAATGGCAAGTACCGCGATTGCATTCGTGATTACTGGCGCGGTGCCGATAGTATGTTGGGTGAGTTTGCACAACGCTTTACCGGCAGCCCCGATCTCTACCAGGAAGACTATCGCAGCCCCACGGCCAGCATTAATTTTATTACAGCGCATGACGGATTTACGCTGAATGACCTCGTATCGTATAACGAAAAACATAATGAGGCCAACGGCGAAAATAATAACGACGGTGAAAGTCATAACCGCAGCTGGAATTGTGGTGCAGAAGGGGATACAGATGATGCGGGGATTATTGCGTTGCGGCATAAGCAGCGCCGTAACTTGTTAACTACGCTTTTCTTCTCACAAGGAGTGCCAATGTTGGTAGCGGGTGATGAGTTAGGGCGAACACAAAAAGGAAATAATAACGCCTATTGCCAGGACAATGAACTCTCATGGATCAACTGGGAAAATGTAGACACGGAGTTATTAACCTACACTAAAAAACTTATTCATTTTTGTAAAAGACATCCTGTTTTTAACAGGCGACGGTGGTTTAAGGGACAGCCAATAAAAGGCATTGGCCTGGAAGACATTGCCTGGTTTAAACCCGATGGAGCGGAAATGAGTGAAGAAGCCTGGCAGCAGGATTATGCCAAGAGCTTAGGCATTTACTTAAATGGACGCGGCATACATTCCGTAGGTCCAAAAGGCGAGCAGATTGTGGACGATAATTTTTACCTGATTTTCAATGCGCATCATGATCCCCTATCGTTTAAACTGCCGCCAAAAAAATTTGGTATGAAGTGGACGAAGGTATTAGACACCAACTTGAATTACCTGGAAGAAACAGGCGAAAAACACAAGGCCGGTGACGAAGTAAATGTAGAAGCCCGTTCCGTGGTAGTAATGAAAAACGAAATTGGTTAGGCAATGGAGGCGATAAGCATTAATAAAAGAGGCATAGGTGTTAACTTTTTAGATGATGGAAAAGCGTCGGTTATAGTATGGTCGCCGACCGCAAATAAAGTTGTGTTGGTAGTGAACGAAGAAGAAATAGAATTAAGTAAGAAAGATTATGGATATTGGGAGAATGTCACCCATAAGATTAAGGAAGGCAGCCGTTATAAAATAAGTGTTGACGACAAAGATCCTCTCCCCGACCCTGCTTCTCTTTCACAACCTGATGGTGTGCATGCCCAATCGGAAGCGATCAACCCGGCAAATTTTAACTGGAGTGACGGAGCCTGGAAAAACATTCCGTTGGAAGAATACATCATCTATGAATTACACACCGGTACATTTACCGATGAAGGCACATTTGCAGGTATTGAAGCAAGGCTTGACTATCTAAAAGAACTTGGTATAACGGCTATTGAAATTATGCCGGTGGCGCAGTTTCCGGGAAGCCGTAACTGGGGTTATGATGGTGTGTTTCCATTTGCTGTGCAGGATTCTTACGGAGGTGCAAAAGGTTTGCAGGATCTCGTAAATGCCTGCCATCAAAAAGGGCTTGCTGTTATTTTAGATGTAGTGTATAATCACCTGGGGCCGGAGGGTGCTTACCTCGGCGCTTACGGTCCATACTTTACCGATAAATATAAAACGCCCTGGGGACCGGCTATCAATTTCGATGATGAATATTGTGATGGTGTACGCCGCTATTTTATAGAAAACGCTTTGATGTGGTTCAGGGATTTTCACATAGATGCTTTGCGGTTAGATGCTGTACATGCGATCAAAGATTTAAGCCCTGTCCATATTCTGCAGGAAATAAAATTACATGTGGACCGGTTGATGGAAGAAACCGGGAGAACACATTATCTGATTACAGAACTTGATTTAAATGACACCCGTTTCATTAAGCCAATTGCAAATGGAGGCTATGGAATGGATGCCCAATGGATAGATGAATTTCACCATGCCTTACGCTCAACTGCCACAGGGGAAAGCACAGGCTATTACTCCGACTTTTCCGGAATTGAGCACTTGGCCAAGGCCTACAAAGATGCTTATGTCTATGATGGCCAATGGTCGCCGCACCGCAAGAAAACCTTTGGTGTAAAAGCCGCGGAAGCAGGGGGCAGTCAATTCATCGTCTTTTCGCAAAACCACGACCAGGTAGGCAACCGTATGTTGGGCGAACGCACCAGCACGTTGGTAAGTTTTGAAATGCAGAAGTTGATGGCTGGAGCCGTATTGGTATCTCCCTTTTTGCCTATGTTTTTTATGGGCGAAGAATGGAGTGAACGAAATCCTTTTCTCTACTTCGTTTCGCATGGCGACAAAGATTTATGCGAAGCCGTACGTAAAGGCCGCAAAGAAGAATTTGCCGCGTTTCATTTAGAAGGCGAAGCACCAGACCCTGTATCGGAAGAAACCTTCCTGAATTCAAAATTGCAATGGAACTTAATTGGAGACAGCCATCATAAATTGATGTTTGATTATTATAAGACCTTCATCAGCCTGCGTAAAAAACATCCGGCTTTAAAGCATCTTAATAGAAAAGCAATAAGCGTTGAAGTTGATAAGGAAGCCAAAACCTTAGTACTTCACCGGTGGCATAATGACGCAGCTATTTTCGCTTTTCTGAATTTTTCGAAAGAACAACAAACTATCCCATTTGCAAATGCCGGCAGTTTCACGATCATTTTAGATTCAGCAGATAAAAAGTGGAATGGCTCAGACACTTCAATCGTAAATCAAAACTCTATTTCAATCCAACCCGAAAGCCTCATTTTACTATCAACCAATAATTATTAATCATTCATTATTAATTATTAATTCTTCATCATGTTCAATCCTATCTCAACATATCGCATTCAGTTTCATAAAGGATTCACCTTTCAAAATTTCCAGGCTATCATTCCCTACCTGCAGCAGCTGGGTGTAACCACCATTTATGCTTCTCCCATTTTTGAGGCAGTCCCCGGTAGCGTTCATGGCTACGACTGTACTAATCCTTTAGTCATCAATCCAGAAATTGGAACACTTGATGAATTAAGGGCGATCAGCAAACAGCTAAAAGAATACGGCATGGGGTGGCTGCAGGATATTGTTCCAAATCACATGGCATATCATCACAATAACAAGTGGTTGATGGATGTACTGGAGAATGGTGAAGCATCGGAGTATGCGCCCTTCTTTGATATTACCTGGAACAGCCGTAACAACGAAAAATTGATGGTTCCTTTTCTAGGCAAAACTTTAAATGAAGTCATTAATGATGGAGAACTAAAAGTTATCATACAAGATGACAAGCCAATGTTTGATTATTACGGCGCTTGCTATCCATTGTCTGAGGCATCCATCAAACAATTTATTACAGCAGATCACGACATCAACAATGATAAGGCAGCTTTGCTTCAATTAGCGCAGTCGCAACACTATCGCCTATGCCACTGGCAAGAAACAGATAACCAAATCAACTACCGTCGGTTCTTTACTGTAAATGGTTTGATCTGTGTGAACATCCATAACGAGAACGTGTTTAATAAGCATCATTCCTTTATTAAGCAATTAGTAGACGAAGGCATATTTCAAGGCCTGCGTATTGACCACATCGACGGTTTGCAAAACCCAACTGAATATTTGCATCGTCTAAGAAAGTTGGCAGGCGATGAGGTCTATATCACCGTAGAAAAGATATTAGAGCCGGGTGAAGCATTACCCTCCTATTGGCCTTTGCAAGGCAGTACCGGCTATGATTTTTTATCAGACAGCAATAACCTTTTTACTACTAAAACTGCGGAGAAAACCTTTACCGACTATTATCAGAATCTTACTGCTAATTATGCTTCCATCCACCAACAGTTGCGGGATAAAAAAGCGCATATCTTATCGGAACACATGAATGGCGAATTGGAAAATTTATATCGCTTATTTCGCAGTCTGAATGTGGTTGACAAAAGGGCAACGTCCGGCATTCCCACAGATGATTTAAAATCGGCATTAGGTGAGTTCTTAATTCAATGCCCTGTGTATCGCTATTACGGTTCCAGCTTTCCTTTGAATAACGAGGAAGAAGCTGCCATTAAAAAAATACTGTCTCATTTAAAAAAAAGTGGAGAATCAAAAGAAGCTGTAGCCATTTTAGAAACCATCTTTCTGCACAAACCACATGAGGGAAATAAGGAATTAAATAACCGCATAGCGCAATTCTATATGCGTTGTATGCAGTTTACCGGGCCCCTAATGGCTAAGGGCGTAGAGGACACTTTGATGTACACATACAACCGTTTCATCGGGCATAACGAGGTTGGCGATTCCCCCGAAGCGTTTGGACTCCATCCGCAGGAATTTCACCAGCGTATGCTCAGGCGCCAGCAACAATGGCCACTAAGTATGAGCGGCACATCTACACATGATACAAAACGTGGTGAGGACGTAAGGGCACGGTTAAATGTGCTGACTGACTTAGAAGATGAGTGGCTTGCTAAGGTGGAAGAATGGCGGGAACTAAACCAGGATCTCAAAGGAGATGGCGCACCTGATGGCAATGACGAATACTTAATTTACCAGGCACTGATCGGGCACTATTCAACAGACGATGAGGATGATTTTAAAGACCGGGTGCAAGAGTACCTCCAAAAAGCATTACGGGAAGCAAAAATCCATTCTAACTGGACGACACCTGATGAGGAATATGAGTCCGCAACCAAAGCATTCGCTGTTGCCTTATTAAATAAAGAAAGGCCATTCTGGAAAAGTTTCGAGGAGTTTATAGGTAAGGTATATCAGCATGGTATGATCAATTCTCTTTCGCAGGTTTTATTAAAAACAACGTTGCCAGGCGTACCCGATGTTTACCAGGGTTGCGAGTTATGGGATCTTAGTTTTGTTGATCCTGACAACCGCCGTGCCGTTGATTTTGAAAAGCGTAAAGCTTTCCTCGATAGCTTTGAAAATGGTGGCGATGATCTGTTACCCACCCTTTGGAAAGAATCAAGTGGAGCTATAAAACTTTGGCTTACGCAACAAATGCTGGCTATCAGGAAAACAGATGCCGGGTTGTTTTCAGAAGGCGATTATTTACCACTGAAAACAGAAGGAAAGTACAAAGAACATGTTTTTGCATTTGCCAGAAAGCAAGGTGAAAAAACGTACTTACTCGCACTGCCACTTCATACTGCTACTTTATGTAAAGAAGATAGTAGCTTCTTTAAAATTAACTGGGAGGATACCCGTATTGTTTTGCCTAAAGAATTTGGTGGCTTTAGCGATTTACTAAGTGGCAGCAGCATTGCAAAAAGCGAAGGGTTACTGGCAAAAAACCTGTTCAAAAAATTCACTGTTGCCATACTAAAAGGCAGGGAGGCAGCTAAGCAAAGAGGCGCAGGAATTTTAGCACATATAACATCCTTGCCTTCTCATTTTGGCGTTGGCGATCTAGGGCCTGGAGCAAAATCGTTTGCCGATTTCCTGCACCGCAGCGGGCAAAAATATTGGCAACTGTTACCCCTCAATCCTACAGAGGAAGGGCAAGGCTATTCACCTTACAGTGCCTTATCAAGCAAAGCCGGATGGCCGCTATTAATTTCACCGGAAGCTTTAGTAAAAGAAGGTTTGCTGAAGCCCGATGAGTTAACCGCTCATCATCTGCCAAATGAATCAAATGTTGATTATGCAGTATCAGGAACTGAAAAAGAAGCATTATTAGCAACGGCATTTGAAGCATTTTTAGCAGCACCTGATTCTCCATTGCAAAAAGACTTTAACCAGTTTTGTGAAAAAGAAAAATCCTGGTTAGATGATTTCGCCCTCTTCACATTTCTAAAAAAAGAACACAAAGGTTTGCCCTGGTATGAGTGGCCATCGGAATTAAAAATGCGTGAAGAAGAAGCGCTGAAAACTGTTAGAGTAAACAACTGGGAAACGATTAAAAAAATAAAATGGAACCAGTTCATTTTTACAAAACAATGGAGCAGCTTAAAAACCTATTGCAATAACCGCAACATAAAGCTCATTGGCGATATGCCGTTTTATGTATCGTACGACTCGGCAGATGTATGGGCAGACCAGGAGCTTTTTGCTTTAAATGAAGCTGGTGAACGTTCTGGCATCGCCGGTGTGCCTCCCGATTCTTTCAGCGCTGATGGCCAGTTGTGGGGCATGCCCACCTTTAATTGGGAGCGAATGAAAGAGGACGGCTACCAATGGTGGATTCAACGCCTTCGCAAAAACATGGAACTCTTCGACATCACAAGGCTTGACCACTTCAGGGCTTTTGAAGCCTACTGGAAGGTGCCGGCCGGCGAAGAAACAGCGAAGAACGGAACGTGGGTACAAGGGCCGGCAAGTGATTTCTTTAAAGCTATGCAAAAGGAGTTTGGCGCATTACCGTTTGTAGCGGAAGACCTGGGGGATATAAATGAAGCTGTTTTAAATCTTCGCGATGAATCTAATCTCCCCGGAATGAAAGTGCTGCAATTTGCCTTTGGCGATGACATGTCTCAGTCGGACTATATACCGCACAACTATGAAAAAAACTTTTTGGTTTATACTGGTACACACGATAACAACACGACCGTTGGCTGGTGGCGTACAGAAGCGGATGACAGCATGAAGCAACGTATAAAAAAATACTCAGGTTGCGATGTGGACGAAAAAAATGTACATATGACATTAGGAAGGCTGGCGTACAGTTCCGTAGCCGACATTGCCATACTACCGGTGCAGGATGTATTAGGTTTAGATGAAACGGCGAGAATGAATGTGCCATCATCTGCTAATAATAATTGGGCTTGGCGGTTGGTGCAAGGGCAATTAAATGGAAACGTGGAGAAGATGTTGAGCGAATGGGTGCAGTTGTACAATAGATAAAAAGAAGTCCTGCTAAATTAGCAGGACTTCCAACTTAAAAGTTTACTTTTTTAGTGCGTACTTAATGTTCTTCCGTCATTAGCCTTGCTGTGATGAGGACCATACTGCGGTTGGGTTTTTGTTAGCAGCGAAGCTCCTATTTCAAAAATACCCAGCACCAGGTGCGGCACATAAACATAATCGGCAAAGCCAAATATCCACGGCGATGCTGCAAGCAAAATACCCCCTACCAAATCAAGTGTCAAGTGAGTACGCATTGAGATGCCTTTGGTGGCCCCTAGCTCGTAATCGGTCATCAAACTGTAGATGATTGTACCGGCGCCTAATATTACAGGCACCCATGTTTCAGCACCACCACGATCAAAATCGAAAAGCCACGGCGCAGCAATCAGCAGCGCTCCCATAATGTAGTCCAGATAGCCATGGACTTTTGTCGGTATTAATCTCATATTTTTAAAATTTGATTCAGCGTTTCCTGATTCATAATACGTGCCATAGTACTTATGAAGAGATTAAAAATTTTTTGTATCTCATCTGTTGCTATTCTTAAAACAATCTAACTTTAAACATCTCCCACCTCCTTGAACCAAACTACTCCTGGCCTTATTTAAACATTCCTCACCACTAAAAATTTTTTATGTTAGAAACACAAGACAAAACTGCTGAAGCGGTTTCAGAAACAATTATGTCAAACTCTTATGCGGCACAAAACGCAAGCTCCGGCCTTGCTCCCTTTAGTTTCGAGAGAAAGGCCCCGGGCCCACACGATGTACAAATTGAAATAAAGTATTGTGGTGTTTGTCATACTGATATTCATTTTGTACGCAACGATTGGGGTATGTCTATTTATCCGCTGGTACCTGGGCATGAGATTGTTGGGGTAGTGACGAATGTAGGCACTCATGTAAAAAAATATAAAGAAGGTGACCTTGTTGGTGTTGGCTGTTTGGTTGACTCTTGTCGTGTGTGTGATAATTGTAACGAAGGGCTGCAACAATATTGCTTAAATGGTATGGTACTCACGTATAGCGTCATAGCAAAAGATGGCAAAACAGTAACCATGGGCGGGTACTCAAATAATATCGTGGTGGACCAGGATTTTGTTTTAAAAGTTTCCGATAAGCTTCCCTTGCATGCGGTGGCACCGCTGCTCTGCGCTGGCATTACTACCTATTCTCCTTTACGTAAATGGAAGATTGGCAAAGGCCACAAGATCGGCATCGTTGGCCTTGGCGGGTTAGGTCACATGGCTGTGAAATTTGCTGTCTCGTTCGGCGCCGAGGTAACAGTGCTTAGTACATCGCCAGCGAAAAAAGAGGATGCCATCCGGTTAGGCGCACACAAATTTGTAGTAACCAAAGATGAAGAGCAGGTGCAAAAAGTAGCAGGCTCTTTTGATTTTGTTATAGATACAATATCATCGGCGCATGATTATAATTTATACATCAATATGTTGAAAACAGATGGTACTATCATTTGTCTCGGTGCGCCGCCGGAACCTGCACAGGTAGCAATGTTCGGGTTACTGTTTCAAAGAAGAATGGTAGCAGGTTCTTTAATCGGGGGTATTCCTGAAACCCAGGAAATGCTTGACTACTGTGCGGAACATAACATTACATCGGATGTGGAAGTGATAGATATGAAAGATATCAATGGTGCTTATCAGCGCATGGAAAAAAGCGATGTGAAATACCGCTTTGTGATTGATATGGCTACATTATAGTATCAACATTAATTTTTTGCAAAGCTGCTTTCGGGCAGCTTTTTTATTTCCACCCTAATGTTTTCCACATTAGCCAAAAATTTTAGCAATACCGCTTACTTTGTAAAAAATAACCCGCCAATGGCTACGCACATAAAATGTCCTCATTGCTCAAATGCTTTTGATGTAGAAGATGTATTGTCGAATGATGCAGAGCAAAAAATAAAGATTGAGTACGAAAAAAAATACCAGCAATCGCTTACACAAATAGAAAGCGAACGAAAAAAATTGGGCGACCTGGAGGAAGAGTTTGAAAAAAAGCGCAAGCAAACAAATGAGATTTTTCAACAAAAGCTGCTGCAGGAGAAACAAAAATTAGAAGCGCAGGCCCAAGCCGACCGTATTAAAATGGAAGCCGATCTGCAACAACAACTACGCAAATCCATATCACAGGATTTTGAAAATCAACTACGCATTTTAAAAGAATCCGATAAAGAAAAAGACGAAAAATTAAAAACGGCGCAGCAAAAGGAACTCGACTTCTTACGTAAAGAACAGGAATTGAAGAGCAGGGAAAACGAACTGGAAATCACACTTCAGAAAAAACTCGTGCAGGAACGAATCACGTTGCAAGAGCAGATTCGCAAAGAAGAAGAGCAACGGGGTTCTATAAAAGAAGAAGAGCACCTGTTTAAAATGAAAGACCTGCAGATGCAACTGGAAGACCAGAAGCGGTTGATAGAAGAAATGAAACGCAAGGCGGAACAAGGTTCCATGCAGCGGCAGGGTGAAGTGCAGGAGTTATTACTGGAGGAATTATTAAAAGATCATTTTCCGTTTGATGTGATTGGCGAAGTAGGTAAAGGAGTTGAGGGTGCCGACTGCATTCAAACCGTACGTAACCACTTAGGTACCGATTGTGGTAAAATTATTTTTGAAAGTAAACGGACGAAAACATTTCAAAGCGGGTGGATAGAAAAATTGAAAGCAGATATGCGAAGTAAAGGCGCTGATGTTGCCATTTTGGTAACGCAGGTGTACCCGAAAGACTTTAAATGTTTTGGCGAACAGGATGGTGTTTGGATCTGCTCGTTTGGCGAGGTAGTAGCCTTAACCAGCGCTATGCGTCATACGATCATCAACATTGCGCATGCAAAACGCGGCGAAGAAAATAAGGGCGAAAAAATGCAGTTGCTCTATAGCTATCTTACTGGCATTGAATTTCGCCAGCAAATGGAAACAATTGTTGAAGGATTTTTATCCATGAGAAATTCCATTGATAAAGAACGGATACAGATGGAAAAGTTGTGGAAGGAAAGAGAAAAACAATTGCATAAAGTGTTGGTAAGTACATCTGGATTGTATGGCTCCATTAAAGGAATTGCGGGTGCATCAGTTGGCAATATTCCATTGCTGGATGGCGACGGAGAAGATGAAGCAGAAACCGATAACCTTCTGTTGAAATGATCATAGGCTCTGTGTTCACTTTTGCTATAATCTTAGGGTTGTTAGGCGCTATTGCAGAAATTATTCGCCAGCAAATGCTGCCGCCCGAACAAAAATATAATGGCCCGCGGCCGCCAAAAATTGACGTTGACGATACGGTGGTGGATGCCAAAACACTTGGCGCTACACCAATTGAAGTAGAGCGGATATTACGTAAAAGGTTTCCATATTATAATAGTCTGAACACCTTTCAACAAGTCCGGTTTGTGGCCCGAACAGTGCGTTTTATACAGCATAAGCTTTTCATCATTAAATCATCCGAAGGCTTTCGCGAAATGCCGGTGCTGGCAAGTGCGGCTGCCATTCAGCTAACGTTTGGGCTGGATGATTACCTTTTGCCCTGGTTCCGCTATATACAGATCTATCCCCAGGAATTTGTAAGCCATCATTCGCTGCGTATCATTGTTGGCAATGTATCCAATCATACCATCACTATTGCCTGGAACCATTTATTAAAGGGTTATGAAGATGGCGATGATGGTTCCAATGTAGCCTTGCATGAAATGAGCCATGCGCTTTACTTTCAAAAGTTAGAGGTGGAAAAGTTGGATGCTCTTACCTTTTGTAACCTTTATCACGAGTTAATAGCCCATTGCAAGCTCCCTTACCAGTTTGAAATGAGCGGGAAGACCGGTTTATACACAGATTATGGGTGCAGCAACATGCAGGAATTTTGGGCCGAAAGCATTGAATTGTTTTTTGAAAAAAGTATAGAGCTACGAAGGGCCTACCCAAAACTTTATGCGGCTTTGGTTGCATTGCTGAACCAGGACCCTACAACAAAAGAAAAAGTGATGAGCGAAAGTTTGGTAGTGCTATGGCATCAATTCCTGGGAATGATCTGGCGTTGGCAACGAAAGCTAAGGGGCTATGAGGTTACCCCGGATGTGGGCTGGTAACCACCCAGGTAAGTACAAGACCTGAAAAGTTTTTCCAGTATATAGGATAAGTTGTTTCTACCGCTTCTTTATGAAAATTACCTGTGAGTTGTAAAGTACCTGCCTCACCATTAGCAGCAATTTGCAGCACTGTTCTAAAATCTACGTCACCTAGTCCCCACCATTTAAACATTGCTTCCTTGCCGCTCCAAAGCAGCGTTAAAAGACTGACTGTATCATCTGGTATAGAGCCATTGGTTGTGTTATTAATTGCCACCCATTGCTTATGAACCTGGTGCCACTCGTCATCCTGCAAAAACTTATGTTTTATTTTTTCAACTTTATAGGTAGGCACTTCAATATCAACCCCTACCCTTGCTGTTTTGCTTACCAGCGCAGCAGCATAATTGCTGCAATGCGATATAGAGAAATGATACGCTTCATTTTCTAAAAACGGCTTGCGGGTATCGGCAATTTTTATAAGGCTGATAGGAAAGTCGGGAAAGAGGTATTGCAACAGGTAACGTCCGGCAAGGTGTTGCAGGCGTTTGTGCGGATGAGTTATTTCTCTTTGTAACGGCACATGTTGGAGAAAGAAAGCTTCCTCCTCCTCAATCTTCCAAATGGCAAGTTTGGTATCAGCATTAATGTCGTGTTGAAAAAAAACAGGCATTTGATTTTATATTAGCGATTGCAGATTTTAGATTGGCACCTGCCGGCAACCATCTTCAAAAATAATTTTAGTTGAAGCCATAATTTATAATTTATTTGCACGATGCGGAGAAGAATGAAAACGAACTAATTAAATGATAGTAGATCCGCATTCGAAAAACAAAAATTTCCAATCGAATGATCCTTTCTGATACACGCATTTTAGAAGAAATAGAAAAAGGCACTATTAAAATCGAACCGTACGACCGTGGATGTGTTGGCAGCAACAGTTATGATGTTCATCTTGGAAAAACGCTGGCCACCTATCGTGAGCATATACTTGATGCCAAAAAGCACAATGAAATAGAGAGCTTTGAAATTCCGGACGACGGCTTTGTTTTGTATCCTCACATCTTTTATTTGGGGGTTACACAGGAATACACGGAAACGCATGCGCATGTGCCTTTTCTTGAGGGCAAGTCTTCAACGGGACGTTTGGGAATTGATATACATGCTACGGCCGGTAAGGGTGATGTAGGTTTTTGCGGCAACTGGACGTTGGAGATATCGGTTAAGCAACCCGTTCGTATTTATGCAGGAATGCCTATTGGTCAATTGATTTATTTCCCTGTTGAAGGGGAGATTAAGGTGAAGTATAATCAAAAGAAAGATGCAAAGTATAGCGGGCAGCCGAATAAACCCGTGGAGAGTATGATGTGGAAGAATAAGTTTTGATAACGGCTTCACATTGCTTTCGTTTACATGTATTGCAAACAAGCCAAAAAATCTTCCTTCGCCAGGTCGGGAAATTATTTTATTAAATCTTCAATACTATCGCCGCCAGTTAAACACTCAAGCATTCCTTCAACAGTATATCGTTTGTTGCGGATGGTAGGCATGCCGTGTGCTATCTCAGGATTTATGGTGATTCGACTGAGAAGGGAGGTTGACATAAAAGATGCTTGATTGATAAAAATTCAAACTAAAGTCTATTTCCGTAAGACAGTTGGTGTCGAGCTATATGTGGTAAGTATAGTTACTATACACGATAAAATTTATACAAAAAACCACAACCCGAAAGACCAAGGCAGTCACTTATTTGTTCTGACCAGCTTTTGCAATTTTCAAAAATTTAAAATCCGTAAACTGAGGTTTACCATTTTTATCAGTCTGAGGTTCATCATTCTTGTCTCTTGCAATTTTATAGGAAAATATATTAGTTGAATAAAGAGTGTAATCAACATACTTTATTTTTTGGGCGTTTATAACCGGCAGATCATTCAGGTTTTCCTTAAAGTCTCCATAGACCAAAAAAAGTTTTTTCTCTGCAGCAAAATTTTTCATAGCATATGTATCAGCCGGTGCCAGATTGTTCATAGTAACTATAAACTTGCCGTCTCCTCTTGGTGAAATAAACATGATTTCATCCTGAATACTATAGTCTTCCATATAGTCCCAAAACTTATTCTCTAAGATTACAGTGGTAGTAATTGTATCATTATTACTTTTAAAATAAACACTGTCAACAATTCCGATAAGGTGGATAAGTCTTCCCTTATATTTTTCCGGGTGTCTGTTTAGGTCAGACGGGAAAGCAATTTTGATAGAACTATCATAATATGATTTCTCCCAATCGTCAGGTTTATAGGGTTTTGAACTGGCAAATAGTTTCGTTTTTTTAAACTTTCCTTCGTAAAGAATACTATTTGCTTGACAATTAGATTCCAAAGAAAGTCCGAATAAAAAATTAAGAAAAAGAATTTGCTTCATGAACGGTAGTTAAAAAATGGTTAGCGATAGTTAAAGCAGGAGTAATATAAATATTTCTATTTTATTTTTTCAAAATTCAGACACTAAGCTTGATACATTGACTGCACCACGAATACACTAATAATCGAAAACCTGCTGCATAATAAACAAAGCGGAGAAAAGTGCATCGCAACCAAAGCTTATACTAGCATTTCCGCTAAGTACATAACCATTCATCCTATTCATTTACCGATTCTTCAACTTGTATCTATATATCAATAAAAAAATTCAGGTGTACCACAAATGATGGAGTAGATTTAGCTATAAAACTTCTGCCATGAAACAACTCCCACTGCTGTTGATATGCAGCCTTTTTCTATCTGCTTCACTTGCACAAACCTTAACCAGCCTGCCAAGTGGCGGCAACAAAAAAGCTTTTGTTAGTGAACGCATCGGGCTTACTGATGTAACCATTCATTACGACCGTCCCGGCGTAAAAGGCCGGGAAGGAAAAGTCTGGGGACAGCTCGTTCATACTGGTTTTGTTGACCAGGGATTTGGAAGCAGCAAGGCCGCACCATGGCGTGCCGGTTCCAACGAAAACACAACTATAGAATTTTCGAACGATGTAACGATT